>JAEYWK010000074.1 GCA_023431345.1 Pseudomonadota bacterium | reverse complement strand
GGCCCGCGCCACAAACCTGGGCCTACCAACAAACGGGCCCAACGACCCCTCACGGACCGTCGGGCACGGGCACGGGCACGTTTACGGGCACGCGCGAGCAATCCCAATTCAGGGACACGCCCTAGCGTCCTAGGAGCACGCGCTCGGGCTCGTCCTGTGCGCCAATCATCGCGTTGGCGGCGCGAGCTGGGAAGCAACGGTCGCCCCTGGCCTCCGCGTCACTCGTTCAAGCTCAAGAGACGCCGCACCGCCGCTGGAAAGCCGTCTAAATTGAGGCCGTGATGGTGCAGCAGCGCGAGCGCGACGCGCTCCATGCCGAAGCCCACGCACGCAGTGTGAGCGACGCTCCCCTCGCCGGTGCGGATGGCGAAGAGCTCGCCGAACGTCTCCTTATGGTAGTTGGAGCTGACCAAAGCGCACGGACCGCCCGGCATCTCCACCAGCAGCTCCAGCTTCAGCTGCTGCTCCTTCTGAGTGGCAGTGAGCAAGCGGCCCGCGCTGCCGAAGAACGGGTCGGAGGCGGGCGCGGAAATCGCCGGCAATCCGAGCTGCTCGAGCAGGGCGAGCGCTCGCTCGACCCAGCGGTCGCGAAACGCGAGCGCTTGCGCGGGCGTGCCTGCTCGCACGAGCTCGCGCATCTGAAAAGAGCGCAGGCGGGTCGGTGTCTGCGTTGGCTCGTGCCGATAGCACCAGCCTTCCACGTCAATCAGCCGTCCGCTGTCCGGGAGGAGCCCCGCGATGGCCGGATAGACCGGATAGCAGGCGGCCGGCGTCAGCGTCACGTCGGCGAGGCGGAGATGCCCCAATACGGATTCGTCGCCCACTGTCGCAGCGAGCAACGCCTCGTGCTCACGTGCGCCCCCGGCAAAGCAGCACACGCTGCCTAGCAGTTGTGGGAACTTCTCCTGGTAGCCGACCCGCTCGATGATGCTCCGCGGTAAAACGGGCGGAAACGCCAGGGTATCAGCTGCTTCTGCGGCGAGCTCTCGGTTCAAGAACGAGCGCAGCCCCCGCACGAGCTGCGCGAACTTCAGGCCGCGCGCGGGAATGCCCGCGGCCTGAGTCGGTAGCAGAAAGCCGGCGCCCGCGAGCGCGTCGCGGAACGCGCGCTCGGGCGCAGAGCAGGCGACTTCAGTCACGAATCGTTCGGTCACGGGTCTCTCTGGGCCAGCAGCAGGGCGCCGTTCGTAGCGAGCAAGCGCTCGTTGGCGATCATGATCTGCGCCGAGTAGGCATCACGTAGCTGCCGACCGACGCTGAAGGGCGAATCGTTTTGGTAGCCGGCGAAGCCGGTGACGCCGAGGCAGCGGCCGATCACGGACACGATCAGCTCGCTCAGGCTCGTCTTGACGCCGTTGATGCGCACCGCGAATGCGAAGGACGTGAGCGCTGCCAGACCCGCGTCACCAGCGGCGCGGAACTCTTCATAGTAGCGCAGCGTGTCGGAAAGGTGCCCGCGACCGAGCTCGAGCTCCGCCGCAGCCTGGGCCAGGCGACTCTCGGCGACGGCCGTCGATGCGCCAGCGGTTCCGGCGCGTGCTCGCAAGAACCTCTGCCCGCGTGAGAGCGCGTCGGCGGCGATGCCCAACCACAGCGCACCCCAGAGTAGGTGAGAGACCGGCGCCATCGTCTGGGCGCAGATGCCAGCAAACTCTTGCGGGACGACGTCGGTCGCCGAGAAGCGCGCGGAGACGTGGAATGGCGGGCTACAGGTGCCGCGCATACCGAGCGGGTTCCAGACGCCCTTCTCCGTGAGCTGGCACTGCTCGCGCTCGAACCAGACGAGCACTTGGTCCGAGCCCGGTGAGCTTGCCGTGCGTCGGGCCGTCAGCAGGTAGGCGTCCGCGTGCTTGCCGTAAGACAACGTGGTTGCGTCTTTGTCTACCTGTAAGCCGCTGGCGCCTTCGGTAACGGCGCAGCGGCTCGTTCGGATGTCCCCCCCGACGCCTGCCTCACTGGTGATGGACGCGATCAGCAGCTGCTCTTCAGCGATGCGCTGCAGGATGCGCTCGAAATGAGCATTGCCTCGCGTGTGATGCACCAAGCAGGCGATCTGGATCTGGTGCATGGCAAAGACCATCGCGCTGCTGGCACAGCCCCGACCGAGCGCTTCGCAGGTATCGGCCACGGCCCTCAGCGACCAGCCCAAGCCGCCCAAGCTCGCCGGAATGTAAGCGGCCAGCAAGCGCTGCTCGCGGAGCGCGCTCACGAGCTCCAGCGGGAACCGCGCTTCCGCATCCACCTGAGGCGCGTGTTTACCCGCGAGATCCCTCAGCGACGCGGCGGTGGCTCGATGATCGCTCATGTGGCACCTGTCGGGGAGAGCGCGCGCAGGCTCCCGAGCGCTCGCTCGATGGAGTCGATGCTCGAGAACGTCTCGCGGCCCAGCATGTCGCTGCTGAACTCCACGCCGTATTCGCGTTCGAGCGCGACCATGACCCGCACTACGGCCAGCGACTTGAGGCCGGCGCGGTAGAGGTCGGCGTCGACCGGTAACGCGTCGGCGTTGCACGGCAACTCAGCGACCTCGGAGAGAATGGCTCGGACGCTCTTTGTCATGTTTACCCCGGCGGCTAGCGCGTACTGAACGGCAACTCACGCGAGAAGGTGGCGGGATTGCCCATGACGAGGGTGTGTGGTGGAACGTCTTCCGTCACGACCGAGCCCGCCGAAACGACCGCGCCGGCTCCGATGGTGACGCCGGGCAGGATCAGCGCTTGCAGGCAAATCCAGGCTCCGTCACCGATGGTTATCGGGCGTGCTTCGGTCGGGAGGTGCATCCGTCGCGACCCGAAGCCCAGCCCGTGCGTCGCGGTGCACAGCGTGACTCCGGGACCGAGCGCGACTCGGTCGCCGATGGTGATGGGCGCCTCGACCCCGAAACTCACCTGCGGCGCGATGATGCACCCGGCGCCGATGGTGATCTTCGATACGTCTCGAGCGCGACCCATGAGGGTGAGGGTGCCCTGGACAGCGGTGCCGCGACCGATGCGCATCCCCGCTGCACGGAGGAGCGCGACCCGCGTGCTGCTCAGCGTAAATTCAGGCAGTAGCGCCGATAGGCGGTGGAAGACGCCCAGCCGGAGCTCTGGGCCTCCCGACAATGACGACAGCTCGCGAACGACGCTATCGCGAAGGCGGCGCGCCTCGCGATAAGGGGCTACGCCATCGCCGGCCGTCGCCCGTACGTCGTACTTGGTCGTCATCCCCGAGACCTCGATGCGCAAGCACTCTAAGGCGCACCCTCCGACTCGGCTATGGTCCTTTGTTCTCCCCGCGGTTGGTCAGCTCGCTATGACGCCCCGCTCGCCGACCACCGTAGCGACGGTGTCGAGGAGCAGGGCGTCGAGCCTCGAGCAGGTGACGGGGCTCGCGGGCGAGGCGCTCGAGCGCGTCGAGCGCGTTCCCGATTCCGGCGTGACTCAGGGAGGCCAGCCCGCGGCGGTCATCGTGAAGAGCTGACTGCCGTTGGACGCGCAAGTGGCCAGGTTGAGGTTCGCGTTGTTGACGCCGGTCGGGTTCAAGCAGGTGCCAGAAGCGACGTTTTGGAACTGGAAGACCGAGTACGTCCATAGATAAGCGTTCGTGCTCGCGCACGGCCCGACCTGAACCTGATTGCTACCAGCCCAGAAAGCGCATTCACCAGACTCGGGAGAGCTGGGGTTGGCGTTACGGATCCGGACGCGGCCGCCGGACATGGGCTCGAGATGCCAGCGCAGTGAGGTCTGCGAGCCGTTCGGCACCGTCGTCGACTCTTGGAGCCGGACCGGCGCGCTGCCGGAGGGGCGCGAGAAGCTGGTCCCAAAATCGGCGGAGCGGATGCTGTTGTTGGTCCAGTAGGCAAACGGACCGTCGTCGTGAAAGATGTTGATGGAATACGCCGTCGTCGAACCGTTCACCGATGAGCCAATCTCGGGTGCGCTCGAACCGAATACGCCCTGTGTCCCGCCCGTGATCGGAATCAGGCCGCGCAGGGTGCGGCTGGCGGAATAAGTGGCGCCGTTCAGACCCCTGGCCCCGATCGAGCTGGTGACCCAAGGGTAGGGCGTCGCGACCGAAGCAGACGTCGAGCCCGTGCCCGAGGAGCCCGTCGCGCTGCGCGGGGAAACCCTGGAAGTAACGGCCCAGAACCCCGCCTGGTAGTACACCTTGATGCCCGCAGCCGCGCCGTTGGACGGCCTGCCCGCGCCAATCCACGACTTGCCATCCGAGGACGGCCGCGATTCCGTCAGGTAGGCGGAGGCGTTGGCCAACATGTTGGCGCCGCCTCCGACGAGCGAGCCGGACACGGGCGTCGTCGTCAGCGACGGAGTCAGCGTCGAGTTCGACGTCTGATCACCCCAGTACAGGTTCGAGCGCAGCTGGGACGCCGTAAAACCCGAGACCTTGAGGCCGATTGCGTAGGTGCGCAGCTTGTGGCTCGTGGCGCCGTTCGAGCGGGCAGCCCAAGCGACGAAATCGGTAGAAGGATTGTTGCTGGTAGGGTTGACGGTGCAGGTCTCCGTACCCGCTCCGAAGTCGGGGTTCAGGCTGCCCACCCCACTGGGATAGGGAAAGCTGCCGCGAAGCTTCGCTGCCGTGGAGCTCTCGGACTGGTAAGCGATTTCGGCGCCGCCGCCGACCAGCACCCAGTCGGGATCGACCGCGCAGAGGACGCAGTGCGGGCCCGCGGTGTAGCTGGCGGCCCAATCGCACGTGCGAACCACGATCTGTAGTTGACCTGAAGCGTCGGTATAGAACTTGTCGGGCGTCGTCAGCGCCTCACGGACGCTTTCGAGGTTCTCCGAACCCTGCGACTCCGGCCCCTGCCCGCACGCGAGCAAGACACTGCTGAGCCCCATCAAACCGACCCAACTCGCCGCGCTGGCGGCACCAAGCTTCTTCATCGTCGACCTCCCGAGTTGGGCGGCTCGTAGCGTGACGGGCTGTCGCGGTCAAGCGGTTGAATGTGGGTAATTTGGCGCCAATCTGCGTGGCCGCTGAGGCATCAAAAGCTGAGGAACGGTCCAGGCTGATTCGCTGATTGGCCGTAGGTGTTGTTGCCTGCGCAAACCACGCGACGAGCGCTCGTCACGCCGCAGGTATGACTCCCGCCGAGCGCCACGCTCGTAAACGAGCCTGCGGGCTCCGCCGCGGCCGCGCCGCCGATGCCCTCGTCCGAGCCCCAGCAGAAGATCGTATCGTCGCTGAGGATGCCGCAGTAGTGGGTCGAGCCCCCTGCGCCGAGCGCTTTGAACGCGGTGGAGGCGGGAAACTCTGGGTAGTAGAGCAGACCAAAGCAGACGATATTCTTGTCCGGCTTGAGGGCGCAGCCGTGATTCGCTCCGCCGATCACGCTCGTGAACACGGTGTTCGTCGGCGGAGGGCGGCCGCCATAGTTTCCGCTGTCTCCCCAACACTTGAGCTTGCCGTCGTCGGCGCCTCCAGCGATGAGCGCGCAGCTGTAGTGGTGCATCGCCGCGATGCCCTTGTACTTGCCGGTCGGCTCTGTCTCGGTGACCGTATCGCTGTCGCGCGACCAACACTCGAGGCTCTGGTTCGCCTTGATGGCGCACACGTGCTCCGAGCCCGCGGACAGCGCAATGTACGGCCCGTTGTGGGTGTTCTTCATGCCGCCCCAGCACACGACTTGCCCCGTGTCCCTCAGCCCACAGACGTAGTCGTAGTTGGCGCTCAACGACGTGAAGACGTAGTCAGCAACCCCTGCCGTGGCGGGCGCGATGCCGCCGCTGGTATCGCCCCAGCAGCTCACCTTGCCGTCGCTGAGCAGCGCGCAGGTGAATTTCGTGCCGGCAGCGATGGTCGAGACCGGAATGCACACGTTCGCGCCGTCGCCTAGGGTGCCGGGGGGGCAGGCGAAGCCGCAGGTTCCGTTCGTGCAAGTGCGCGTCGCGCCGGCGGCGCCCGAGCTGGGGCAGTCGTTGCCGCACTCTCCGCAGTTCTCCACGTCGGACTCGACGTCGACGCAGCTCGTAGGCTCATCGCTCGGACAGGCTCGAGACGTCGCGCCCGTGCGCGCACCACACTTGCCGTTCGCCAAGCCCGTGGTGTCGTTCGAGCACGCCTGGCAAGCGAGGCTGCAGGAGGCTTCGCAGCAGACCCCGTCGCGACAGGCGTCGCTGCGACACTCGTCGTCCGAGTCGCAGGCGTGCCCGCTCGACTGCTTCCTTTTGCACGTGTCAGTCGCGCAGTATTCGCCCGCGTCGCAGTCTTCGTGATCGTCGCACGAGGTCAGCGGGGTCATGTCGCACGTAGGTTCTGTGCCGGGGAGGACGTCGGAGCAGGTTCCGTCGGCGGCGCCCGTGCTCGCTTCGGCACATGCCTCACAAGCACCGTCACACACCTTGTCGCAGCACACCCCGGTCCGACACGACGCCGACTCGCAGTCGTCGTCCCTCGAGCACGCCTCGCCCCGCTCCTTCAGCGTCGTCGGTGCGCCCCCGTTGCCTGGTTCCCCGGCGTTTCCTCCGGCCGGCGAGGGGCTCCCGTCGGCGCCTCCTGCGCCCTCTATCATCGGATACACCCGGTTGGGGCCGCACCCCGGGGCAGCAGCGAGCCACGCTGCCAAACCGACCAAAAGCACCGCAGCCCGAGATTCTTGCGTCCGCATCGCCAGCAACCTTCCGCTGATTTCCCTATCAGCCGCGCGGGCCAAACGCGAGTCAGTTCTCGGAAACGCTCCCGGACCGCACGAAACGAGCACCACGCATGAGGTCCCATATCGACTCAGCGTGCCTGATTCTTCCGAGACCTACAGCAAGCGTGACGATGCGGCGCGCACCGACCGTTGGTCCTCCCTTGCCGCCACGCCGCTCTGACGATGCGTTTTACGGCGCGGGCTTCGAGCCCTGCGTGGCGGCGAAGCGTAGCCGCTGCGCTTCCTGCCGCTCGGACTCGCTCAATCGCTGCGTCTCCACCTGCTCGAGCAGCTGGAGCGCCGCGTCGAAATCTTTCCGGGCGAGCGCGGCTCTCACTGCGGCGAGCGGCGACGGAGCGGCGAGCGGCGACGGAGCGGCGTGCGCGCTGGCTACGGGGTCCGCGGCCACGCCCGAAGCCGCCACGGCGGGGGCCGGCGGTAGTGGCGCAAGTGTCGGCGCTTCGGGCGCGATCAACATCGGAGGAGCTTGCTCGCGAGACGGTTCGCTCGGACCAAGCAGAAGAGAAACGCCGAAGGCGATGGCGCCGCCGCCGATGGCTCCGATCCCGATCCATGCCGCGATGCTCTTGTAGACGGACGAGGTAGCGGCGCCGCTGCTGCTCCCGCTGGCAGCGCTCGCTGTCGTGGCGACCAAGGCGCCGGCCTTCGCCGCGAGCTCCAGCGCCCGCGCGCGTGAAGCCTGGCCCGGTCTGTCGAGACGGGCCGACTCCAGCAACCGAGCGCTGTTGCCGCCCCCCTGTAGCAAGCGTGGCGGTGCTGAGCTCATCGCTTCTGCCCTCTCTCGTCAGTCGCGGACTCTTCGCGGCGCATGGCCACCGTCGCCATCTCTTCGAACGTTTCACGCGCGCGCCGTAGGCGTGAAGCCACGGTGCCGGGCGGTAGCTTCAGCGTGATCGCGATGTCCGCCATCGTGAGCTCCTCCAGCTCGTACAAGACGAACACGGCGCGCAGATCCAGCGGCAAGGCGTCCAGCACGGACTGGAGTAGGGCGCGCAGGCGCTGGCGCTCGGCGACAGCCTCAGGGCTCAGCTCCGGGCTCGGGAGCTCGGCCAGACCAGCGTCGTCCACCTCGCGGCGACGCCGGTGGGAGCGGCGAAAACCCGACGCGACGCGAAAGGCCGTACTGAGCACGAACGAACGCTCGCTCTCGGGCTGAACGTGGCTGAGCTTGCGGGCGAGCACCAAGATGACCTCTTGAATCGCGTCGTCGACGTCCGCTTCGGGGATGCCCAGCCGCCGGAGGAACCTCCATAAGACCTCGAAGTGCTCGCCCACGATGCGCGTGAGCCGCCCCTCGTCGACGCGCTGCATCGACAGGGTGGTCACGGGGGCTGGATGACCGAGGTGGAGAGATCTTTCGAGCAACCGACTCAACTGAATGGCTCCGGGCCTCCATTCTGATCACGGCGAGCGGGCGAGCCCAAGGGCCAAACGCGCGGATATCGGGTCAGAACAGCCGTTTTGTGATTTTCTCAAAGAAATCGATCCCGCGCGTGATCAAACGACAGGGTGCTGGCCATCTACGGTCTGAAGCCGGCGCCACGCCAGAGCGCCGCGGTGGTTAGGACACGGGTGGGCGGGTTTCGCTTCGGGGGGCTCGTTCTCGAAGGGGGGGACTCGTTTCAGGGCGTCCGCGGCGAGGGGCCGCGGGCGTGCTGAGCTCTGATGCTGAACTCTGAGGGGAGCAGGCCGCCAGCCGAGCCGGCGGCCAACGGGCTCCCGGCCGCGCTCAGAACACGGGGTCGCAGCTGCTGCCGTCGTCGGTGAGAGCCACGACGGTCGGCGACTCCGCGCTTAGGTCGATGAGGTGGAGATCCGAGGACTCGTTCTCCGTGTCATACAGGCAAAACACGATCTTGGAAGAGTCCGGCGAGACCGCGACGCTTCGTACACCGGTGCCCTCGGGCGCGGGGACGATCGAAGAAATGTCACCTGACTCGGCCTCGTAGAGCAGGAGGCTCGGGCGCCAATCGGTGTCCGCGATGCCTCCGACGAACAAGAAGCCGCTCCCGTCGGAGAACCAGCTCGGCTTGGTCAAAAAGACGTCTACGTTGCCGTCGGTATGGGACGAACGGATGACCTGCGTCGGCTCCGTGTCGCCTTCCGCGGAGTAGTAGAAGATGCCGTCGCCTTCGCTCTGGCCCGGGACGCAGACGCTGTGAATGAGCAAGAAGTCTCCCGTCACCGGGTTGCGTGACGGGTAAAGGACCGAGCATGCCACCTGCAGGTCCAAGCTCATGGGCAGGGACTTGCCATCCGCCGCGACCGCCCACGGATACGAGCCGCCCGCCAGGCTCGTGCCTTCCCACCAATACGTACCGAAATCGAAGATGACGAACGAGCCGTCCGCGGTCCACTCCGGGTTTCCGACGTCGTACTGGAAGTTTTGCCGGCCTGCCGCTTCGTTCGGGAACGTCGGCGTCAGGCGGCGGAAGTCTTCGCCCAGCGTGTCGAGCGTCCAGATCGCGTTCGTCGCGAGGCCCGTCGCGGTGTCGGCCTTCGTCGGCGCGTACAGTGACGCGAGCGCGATCCGGCGGCGGTCGGGGGAGAGCGAGTAGCCGTCGATGCTCCAGCCCGAGCTGCCGTCGCCCGTGAGATCCGTGACGACGCGCTGCTCTCCGCTCTCCAGGTCGGCAGCAAGCAGCACGTCCCTGCCACCCTCTTCGGAATGAACGTACAGCAGCGTGCCTTCCGGCAACGGCGGAGCGTCGCTGACAGAACCGCCGCTCGCGCCGGGGTCCCCTCCGGAGTTGGCCTCGCCCGCTCCGCCCAAGGAGCCAGCCGTGCCGCCTTGGCTACCCGAGTCGCTCGCGCCGGCATCCCCGGTGTCGTCCGGGCGCTCCGAGTCACCTCCGGCTCCGGCTCCCGCTCCCCCAGTCGAGCTCCCCGAGCTCGAGCTGCAACCTACGACGACCAAACTGATGCCAAGTGCAAGACGCCACATCGTTCTATCTTCGTAAAGATTGACGGTACTGCGCAACTCCCGTTCACCCGCAGGGTTGAGCGCGTCGCATTCCATCGGCAACGTAATTGGTTCGATGGAGTCAGGCACGACAACGCTCGCGTGCGAGCGGCAACTCGGAATTTCCAGTGCGCCTACTGAGGCGGCGAGCCTACGCGGGGTGACGCTCACCGTGCAGGCGGCGCAGGGCGCGCAGCGTAGCCTCGAGCGCTTCGGCGTCGTCCGGCAGCCCCAGGCTTCGGTTCTGCGCGGCAGTCCAGCGCGCGGCGCTGGCGAGATCTCCGTGCACCGAGTGTGGGAACGCGGGCCGGCAGAGAGCGTGCACCCCGGACACGATCGCGCGCACCGAAGCCGCCTTGAACCCGGTGCTCAATCGCTTGCTTTAGGGCCCGATGCCCGCGCGATTGCTGCGACAGCGGAGCTTCCCTGACGCATGCAGCGTGCGCTCAGCATGCTCGGCGCGCGCTGCGATTCGTGCCCTCGCCGGTCATCCTCCAGCCGGCTTGCCATAGCGGGTCGCCATGTCCAGCACCGCCATGGTGACCCGAGAAATGCAGACGAGCCGACCGGGCTCGTCCGTGATGCGCACCTCCCAAATGTGCGTCGAGCGCCCCAGGTGAACCGGACGGGCGGTGCCGATCACCCACCCAGAGCCGACCGCGCGCACGTGGTTCGCGTTGATCTCGAGGCCCACGCAGTGGTGCTTCGCGCGATCGACCACGAAGGTCGAGGCCCACGAGGCGAGCGTCTCCGCCAGCACGACCGACGCTCCGCCGTGAAGCATGCGGGCCGGCTGCTGCGTGCGGGCGTCGACGGGCATTCTGGCCGTCACATAGTCATCGCCCGCCTCGACGAACTCGATGCCTAGGTGCGATACCAGCGTATTTTGGCTGTGCTGCCCGACGACGTCGAGCGGAAACGAATCGTGCCAGATAGCCATCGCTGCACCTTAGCTCAGCCCGCGCCCCTCGTGCTTCGGAATGGTCGCGCGTTCTCACGGGCCGCAGCCGCGTCGAAGCGCGATGAGGCGACGTCAACCACCGGCGCTCAGGGGACTGGAATATCGAAGTGCATCACGTCTTCACGTACGCCGAGCTTCGTGTAGAGCGCGACCGCGGGGTCGTCGCCATAGTCGGCCTGCACGTAGATGACCCAAGCGCCGCGGGTGGCGGCGAGCGCGCGCAGCTCGGTGATGAGCGCTGTGGCGATGCCCTCACGGCGATGCGCCGACGCTACGGCCAAGTCGTAGATGTAAATTTCGCTGCGCGGTTGCTCGAGCTTGTGAAGCTCATAGGCGGCGAGCCCGCCCACCACCTCGTCGCCCTTCAGCGCCACCAGCGCGATGAAGGTGTCACGTCCCAGTAGCTGATCGAGGTACTCCGGGCTCGGCCGCTTCTCGGTAAACGTTGCCGAGTCCTCGAAGGCTTCGCCGAACAGCGTCAGCAGCCCATGCACCAGCTCCGTTTGGCCGGGCAACAATCGTTGAAGTCGGTAGGTCATCGCGAACCCTTATGCCGGACGGCCCCACCGGTTACCAGGTTCGCAGAGGGAGCATCCGAATGAGTGAGACGCCTTGCCCGCCGAGTCAGCCGCCGCGCGTTCGTCGCCGAAACTCGCTCGGGGAACAGCCCACCTCCCGCGAGAAGGCGGAGGAGAGCGCGTAGACGCTGCGATAGCCGACGGCGTGCGCGATCGTTTCCAGCTTCTCGTCGGTCGTGCGCAGCCGCTCTGCCGCGTGCGCCAGGCGGAGCTCGAGCACCCGTCGCAGAGGGCTCCGCCCCAGATGACGATGAAAGAGCCGCCGCAACTGTTCGGAGCTGAGCTTCGCCGTCTTCGCGAGCTCCCGAAGGGTCCAAGGGTGGCTCAGATCGGAAGTCACGCGCTCGAGGACGCGCGTGACTCTCGGGTCGAACTCGTGCCGACCCAAGATGCGCATCACGAGCATTTGGAGCAAGTCGGCCAACTGCTGCAAGATGGCAGGGTCCGCCGGCCCTTCGAGCTCCCGATGCAGCAGCGTGACGCTCGCGCGTAGAGCCTCGGGCTCTGCTTCACACAGAGTCACCTCTCGCGTCGCGAGCGGTAGCTTGCCAGGATGATATTGAACCCAGACGAAGCCCCAGCGCTGACCGCGCACGGCGCGAAACGCTTGAGTCGCGCCGTCGGGAGCAATGCAGGCGATTCCTGGCAGATGCTGCACCCAGCGCCCACCTACCCACTGAGCTCCGCGACCGGAGAAGCACGCGAGCACTTCGGTGTGCCACGCCGGCAGCCGAGACATGGAAAACGGAGCCGCGGCGTCGGAGACCCCCGCGACCACGATGCCGTGTCGTTTGAGCGCGGCGCAGTGCTCCGACTTGACGATGAGCTCCGAAGTGTTCTCGCCGATGAGGTGCTGCGGTTCCTTGGGGGGGCGTAGCGTCATGTGGATTTCACGCAAACGTTGGTGCACCTGGAAGCTGGCCCGACGACGGCGCCGATAGTAAGCGCTCAGCCATGAGAGCACGCCTTCGCTCCGCTCGATGCCTCGCGCTCGTGTTCGTGCTGGGGGGATGCGGAGCAGGGGCCGAAAACCCGCCTCGCTCAGGGCCTGAAGGGCAGGGGAACGGGAGTGGTGCCGTCGGCTCCGGGGGCATCCCGAGCGGCGCGGGGGGCGCCCCGAGCGCCGGTGGCACAGCCAGCGCCGTCGGCGCGACCTCGAACGGAACGGCGGGCTCGAGCGCCACCGCGGGCTCGACCGGCGCTGCGGGCTCGGGCGGTATCGAGCCGTTCGTCGCCGGTCAGCCGCCCCGCGCGCTCGCGCACTTCCGCCGCGGCATCAATCTGGGAAATCGCTTGGAAAGCAAGCCGGACGAGGGCGCTTGGGGCGGCCGGATCGAAGATGGCGACCTCCGCCTGATCGCCCAGCGTGGCTTCGATCACGTGCGCATCCCCGTGTGGTTCAGCGGTCACGCGGGCGAGGCGCCCCCGTTTGCGCTCGATGCGACGTTCATGGCTCGCGTCGATCACGTCTTGGACTTGGCCGCCGCGGAGAGCTTGGCGGTGCTCCTCGTCTTGCACGGGTACTACGAGCTGGAAGCTGACGTTGCTACTCATACCCCTCGCTTGGTCGGTATCTGGCGTCAGCTCGCCGAACGCTATCAAGGTCGGCCCGAGGGGCTAGCGTTCGAGCTATTCAACGAGCCGCCGTCGAGCATGCGCAGCACTTGGAACGGTCTGGCGGCGGAGCTGATCGCAGTCGTACGCGAGACGAACCCCCAGCGGCTGTTGGTCGTCGACTCGACGTCTTGGGCCGACACCACGACGCTGGGTTCCTTGGCGCTCCCCAACGACGCAAACATCGCCGTAGCCGTGCATCCTTACGAGCCCAAGCTGTTCTCCTTCCAACGTAAGACCTGGGGCGATCCGAGTTGGCAAACTCCGGGGGTGGTCTTTCCAGGGCCACCGGCGGTACCGATAGTCCCTCACGCCGCGGCCCAGGCCAACGCGGCGGCCGCGCTCTGGTTCATGCAGTACAACACGCTCGACTCGGCTCAGAACCCGTCTGGTCCACGCACGGTGCGTGAACAGGTCGCGCGAGTGAAGGCCTATCGAGACACATCAGGCCGCGCCGTGATGAACACCGAGTGGGGTCCGCAAGACGGCGGGGACCTCACTTCGCGCGCCAACCTCATGCGAAGCATGCGTGAGGAGTGCGAGGCCGCGGCCATCCCGTGGACGATCTGGGAAGATCCGAACAACATGCAGCTGTTCGACTCTTCGACTGGCCAATGGCAGGAGCCGCTGCTCTCGGCCCTCTTCGAATAGGCTAGCCCTCGGAGGTCGATGACGTGTACCTCGGTCCGAGGCCATAAGATGCGCTACGCCGTCTATGATCCCAACGACCCGCGCAAGGGCAAGATCATGCCAGATGCCACGCTCGGGCAGATCGTGCTGGGTGAAGGCGCAACGATCACCCGAGCGCTCGAGGCCGCCCGACCGCCGCCCGGGGCTGTGGTTTGGGATCGGAAGGAAGCTCGGATCGCCTATGTCGTTCCCGCGCCTCCTAGCTCGCCCGCGCGCTCTCGATGATGCCGTGCTCTGCCTGACGGGTGTCAAGGGTAGTGACGCTACCGCCGCCGAGCCGGGCCGCAGTCCTATGTAGCGCCGCGTCTTCCTGACCAAGAGAGGGAAGACGCGGCGCCGCTTTGGCGTATGCTGAAGTCTTCGGTGTGAGGAGGAAGGACCATGATGGGCCGTGCGGTAGCGTGGTGGGTGTTGCTTTCGGTAGCTTCGGGCTGTGGCGACGGCGGAGCGTCCCCCAGCGGCAGCAACGGTGGCAGCACGTCCGGTGGAGCCATGGCGAGCGGGGCCGCGCCGGCCGACGGCGGCACGGGCGCTGGCGGTGGCAGCTCGGGAATGGGCGGTGGCGGCTCGGGAATGGGCGGTGGCAGCTCGGGAATGAGCGGTGCGGGCGACGGGTGCCGGGGCGACGTGACCATCAACTCGCCGAAGTCGATTCAAGAGCTTGCTGGCGTGACCTGCGCGCGCAGGCTGCTCGTGGCGAACAGCACGCTGGTGACCCTGGAAGGGCTCGAAAGCTTGACGAAGCTGAGCTCGCTCGTCGTCGGCTGGACGCCGCCGCAGTCGTTCGATGCCGACGGCAACCAGGTGCTCGAGAGCCTGAAGGGGCTCGAAGGCTTGCGCGACGTCGGCCTCATCCACATCGAGGCCAACCCGAAGCTGGTCGATCTGACCGCCCTGAGCGGCCTGACCGAGCTGAGCGGCTCGCTGGACATCATCGACAACGCGACGCTCGCGTCGCTCGAGGGGCTGCACAACTTGAGCGAGACCGGTGACGTCGAGATCAGCGCCAATCCGCTGCTGGTCGACTTGCAGGGCTTGCGCGGCCTCACCGAGCTGAATTCGCTGGTGCTGGAGTGGTGCCCGCTGATCAAAAATTTCAAGGGGCTCGAGAGAGTACGGTTCTTCGGTTCGTGGGACTCCTCGATCAGCAGCAACGCTGCCCTCGAGGACTTCACCGGCTTGACCGCGGTCACGTCGATCGGCAACCACCTCTCGGTGGCGAACAACCCGGTGCTCAAGTCATTCGATGGCTTCGATTCACTCACGCGCCTAGCCTGGACGTTCTCGGTCAGAGGTAACCCGGAGCTGACGAGCATCGCCGGGCTCGCCGGGGTGACCGAGGTGCGCAGCGATATCTCGTTCAAGGACAATCCCAAGTTGCCGAGCTGCGCCGTCGACGCCTGGGTGACCGGCTTGGCCAAGACGTGTGACTGCGCGGGCAATGACGATCTGGCATCTTGCCAATGAGCTACTTGCGGAGGACGAAGATGAGGCCGACGTATTTGATGGTGGTCAGCGCGGGTCTTTGGGGTCTGCTCGGAGCTACGGGGTGCGGCGGTGGCGACGGCGACGCCAATAACGCCGCCGGTAGTAGCGGTGGGTCGAATAGCGGTGGGTCCAGTAGCGGCGGCTCGGCGAGCGGTGCGTCGAGTAGCGGCGGGTCGAACAGCGGTGGGTCGAACAGCGGCGGCTCCCAGGGCGAACCCGCAGCTGCGTGTGAGCCTGGTCAGGCGAAGCTGACCTACGAAGACGGCATCGAAGCGGTCTACGATCTCGCGTCGTGGCCTCCACTCTACGGCGCCGACATGGGCCAGGCGCGCCGCTTCTCGTCGCGGCTCGGCGACGGGATCTACGAGATCGTATTCGAGCCGCAGATCGACGCGACGAGCGCCAAGCTGCCTGGCATCGTCTTGGATACGCAGCCTTGGCCGGTGCGGCGCGCCATTCTGGCTCACGCTACAAAAGACACGCTAGGGCCCGTGCGCTGCGTGACCGAGGGCTCGGGCTCGACGGTCGCACGCGACGGCGACGAGCTCCTGCTCGACTTCAAGAATATGGACGTGATGGCTGCGTGCGCCGATCGCGCCGTGCCAGGTGAGATCCACCTGTGCTTCGGCCGCGGCGACTGCGACGGTTTCGAAGGCGGTTCGGTGAACGGCACCCCCTGGGTGTTGCAGCCCGACACGTGGGTGGGGGCGCTTGGTAGTTGGAGCGTCGAGTTCGAAGACGGCTCCTACATGCGTGCCCAAACGGGGCCGTCCACGGAAGGCCCCACGAGCTGGGCCTTGATCGTCACGTCGCCTTCTGGCCCCTACGGCGGCGCAATCTACTGCGCGAGTGGCGGCACCATCGGAAAAACCGAGAACACCTTCGGCACCGTCATGCACTGGACGGGCCTCGGAGAGCTCAGCTGCGGCGCCGGAGCCGGCACCGCGCGCGGCTGCCTGGAAGGCAAGCCGCCGCCCCAATAGCTTCGGCTGGCGCCGCTCGAGCGTCGCCGGCGCGCTAACCGTCCGGGACGATGACGCAGCCGAGCCGGGCGTTGGCGTTTCGCACGAGCGGCGTCGTGGTCGTGGGGGAGGTGTTCACGAAGTGGACGTCGTACGTTCCGGGGAAGACCCACGCGCTGTAGCTCGCAGCCGTCACCGCGGCCAGGTACGCGCTGTCGGTACCGTCCGCGCTGCGGAGCACCAGGCGGCCTGCATACGATGCCACCGCGAGCTGTCCGTCCAGACTGACCTTGCCCTGCAGCTTCTGCGCGCGAGCCTCGATGTCGAGCGTCGTCGCTCCAGCGCTCGTGAGATCGACGTCTCGACGCAGGACACGATGGGTGTTGCGCGCACGAGGGACGTCGGGCTCCCAGTCGTACACCAGGCGATTCTCGTAGATGACATCGTAGCGCCCGGGAACGACGCGCGCCGAGTAGGCCCCGGCTCCGGCCTGGGTGAGGTCCGCGAAGTCACCGGCCTGTGTCCGCGAGCTGAGCACGACATGGCCACCGGCGGGCGTTGGGGCAGTCATCGATGAGCCCGTCAACGAGACGAGCGGTACGTCGAGCGTTACCTTGCCAGTCGCGGTCAGGTCGAGCCCCGACGCCACGCGCGCGTCGCGGTTGCGCACGGGGCCTACGATGCCGCTCGTGGTGCCCGTGCTCGTATTCACGAGGTGCACGTCGTAACGCCCTGGTACGATGTAGACAGCAGCCGGGAACGAAACAGCCTGCAGAAACGCGATCGTCGCAGAATCTCGCGAACCGAAGGGAGGCTCGGCTGCGCGCAGCACCACGCGGTTGCCGTAGTCGGCGGAGGGGACGACGCTGCCGTCGAGCGTGACGCTCGCGCCCGACGTGACGACGGGCACGTCGACATCGAAGTCGCTGCGCGACTGCTCGAGCGAGACGGCACCTGCCAGACGGGCGTTCTGATTGACTCGCCCGCTCGGGTCCGGATTTCCCAGGCCGAAGTAGACCTCGTAGCTGCCGGGCACGAGGCGCGTCGAGTAGCGAGACCCCGAGCCGGCGGCGCCTAGCACCACCGAATCGCCCCCCGCGCGCCGGAGGATCACCGACCCGGTTCCCGTTGCCAGGCGCACGCCGTTGACGGTGAGCCAGCCCGACAGCGTGATGGAGGGCAAATCGACGTCGAGCGTGCGGTCTGCCTGAATGCTGACAGCGCTCAGCAATCGGGCGTTGCTGTTGCCCAATGGCCCGCCACCCGGCGCCACATTGGGCGTCGCGCGGTAGTAAACGTCATACGTGCCCGGGGCCACCCACGCGGAGTACGAGCTCGTCCCATCGAGCCGGTGCAGCAGTACTTCGTCGCTGCTGGTGGTAGAGACCAGCCAGAGCGTGCCGCCCTTCGCGCTCGATGCCTGTCCGTCGAGCGTGATCGCCCCCGACACGGTGACGGTCTCGAGGTTCGCGTCCAGCGTGCCCGACGCATCGATCTTGACGTCGTGGCGCACGACCCGGCTCGTATGCCGAGCGCCGACGGGCGTCGTCGGCAGGCTGAGCGCGGTGAAGCGGTAGACGAGGTCGTACGTTTTCGGCAGCACCGCTGCGGAGTAGGAAGACTCGTAAGTGTCTCCGAGCAGCGCTTCGTCGCCCGTCCGCGGATCGACGAGCCAAAACGTGCCACGCGGGTTGATCGAGGTTGCCGCGCCGTTCAACGTGAGCTTCCCGGTCAATCGCGCCGGCGTGACGTTCCAGTCGAGCACACCACCGGTCACCACCGCGCAATCGGGCGACGCGCTCCCGGCTTCCCCGCCAGCGCCCGCAGCCATCTCGCCGCCCGCCCCAGAATCCGCGCCCGCGCCCGTAGCGTCGCCAGCTCTGCCACCTTCGGTCGCCGTCGCCTGCCCGCCAGCACCCCCCTCGTCTCCAAAGCCGCCACTGCTCACCGGCGAGCCGCCGTTGCCGGGGCTCGTCGTCTCGCCGCTGCCACCTCCTTCGCCCGCTCCGACCGACGGCAAGCCGCCCGGCGCATCCGTCCCGCCCTTCGACCCTGGTGATCCCTGCGAATCCGTACCACCGCAGCCCGTAGCCGCGGCCCACGCGAACAGGACCCCAGCGCTCACGTAAGCCCACTGCCTCATAGGCTCGCAGTATGCCCCAACACACTGGTGGGCGGAGGCGCGCTCCTGTCGACGAAAGCTCGTGATGCTGCACGCGGCGACTTCGCCGCCCGGCGGGCGGCACAAGGCGGCACACCGGCTCGGGTCTGCAGCCGCCCAACCGTAGGAGTCGGGCAGCGAGCCGACTCGCGGTGCGAGGCTCGGCGGAGCGGCGCCTTGCAGTGCCGGCCGTGGAGTCTTTGAATGCTGCTCGAGCAGCGCTCCCTTGCTGGGGGCTCTCTGAGGCGGGGCGGCGACGCGGTCGCCACTTGGCAGCAGCGGCAAGCCACTTGCAGCAAGACGTGATACTCATCGATCAGCCCGCGCTCGGCGAACGCTGCCCCGAGCTTGGGGCCGCCCACCTCGATGTCACCCTCGCGCTCGGTCTCGATCCGTTGGGTTCGCGCTCGCTGCCCGAGAAAGAATCCTTGCCATGATGTGCATCGTCCGTAGAAAGCTTGCCTCGATCATGTCGCTGCTCACACCAGCGGCGCTCGTAGCCTCGATCATCGCGGGGTGCGGCAAGACCCGCGACATCAGCGCTGACCCGGGCGGCGCGCGCACGTACGAGCCCTTCGACCTGCTCTCGGGCTGCGCGAAATCAGGCTGCGAGATCAACCTGGATGCACCACGGTTCGAAGGAGTCCTGCGCCGATGCGATGGCGCCTTCACCGAAGCCGACGTGACCTCGCCCGACTTCGACTACGAGGCTGCCTGCGCCTCTCTCGACGACAGCAGCTACCGCATCGTGGCTGGTCGACGCGTCTATGAGCTGGGGGTAGCGGGTCCGACAAGCCCTGCCGTTGGTGGCATGCAGGCGCAGGCGCTCGGGATAGCCTGATCCACTACCGCTGTAGCTACGACTATAGGGACACGCTCGCCACGGAGGTCGAGCACGCGCGTGTGGTCGAGCTCGATGGGTCCACCTACGTGTGGACAGACGGGCCGAATCCGCTGTGGCCAACGGGCGTCTATCCTCGCCTGTACGTGCTCGCAGATGAGGAGCCGGTCGCGCCCCCAGCTCCTGCACCTTTGGCGACTTCTCTGCGAGTGAGCTCAGCGCCAAGCCAGAAGACTGCGAGCTGCCCACGTTTCCCCCTCTGGGGCGCGCCGTGGGCCCCGAGTTCGCGGGGATCTGGTTGGCGTGCGACACGCCCAACGCCGAAGCACCGGAGGACTGTGACAAGACTTTCAGCTCACCGTCTCCTTTAGACCTGCAGCGCGAGGCGCTCTACATCGATGCGCGCGGGTACGGTCAGTACTTCTTCTTCGCCGGTGACCTCAGCGAAGCTCGACCAAGCGAGTGCAACGCGGCCTTCCGCCTGGTCACCGAGCGTGTGGATGATCCAGCAAGGGGCAGCCACCAGCGCTCGCGTGGATACCTGTTCGGCAGCGAGATCCCCTTCGGTATGACCCTCATGGCGCCGATCTTTTTAGACGAGGTCGTCGAGGTAACTGAAGGTCCTGGCAGCGCGCCGGGAACCTACATCGTCGGCAACGAGGGCTCGACCTACTGGTACAAGCGCATCCCCGTGCCGGAGGACTTCGTCGGTCCCTGCGACGGCACCGAACCCGACTTCAGCTGGTGAGCATGCGGTCTTGGAAGACGTCGAGGTGTCGCAAGACTCGCGTCCGACGGCGGAGTACGGCAGCAGTCCCGCCGCGGTAGAGTCATCGCGCGCTCATCCCTTGGCCAGCAGCTGTTGGAGCTTCGCGTCGCTCGCTTGCTCGGTATGGAAGGTGACCCACAGGTTACCGAAGCGGTCCCATTCACCCTTGCCGTCGGAAGGGTCGAGCACGGCGAAGTTACGGTGACTGACCCAGAACGGGCGATCGGAGCCGTTGACGCGCGTCAGGCTGCCCTGAATGTCGGCGTTGAACAGCTCTTGCCTGCCGCCGTTGGTGATGAGCGACAGGAGGAACGCCTCTGCGCCCCTCGGCCCGGGCCGCGCGATGCCGGACGCCGTGACCTGGAAGAGCCGCGGGTGCAGCTTGTTTGGCCCGAAGCCGAGCTGCGTGTCGATGGTAGCTAGCGTACCGACGTGGATGTCGCCCCCCATCAGCGTCACCATCGTCTTGGGCGAGTGGGCAGCGAAGTTGAGCAGCGACATGAGGAAGCGGCGGCATTCGTCGCGGTTCTTGGAGGCTGTCCAGCCGTCACGGATGTCGTCGAGCCCGCCGGGACTGAACGTGGCCGCCAGCTTCTCGGCGGCGATCAGCGGGATGTACACGACCGGCGTGCCGAGGACCACGAACAGGTGCTTGAGGCCCAGCCCCGCGAGCTCGTTCAGCTTGAGCTCCAAGCCATCGAGCTGGCGCTTACCGAGCACGTTGCCCGTCGCCCAGTTGCGCTGCGAGCGGCTGTCCACACCGATGATCGCGACGTCGCCGTACTTGCCGACCCAACCAAAGCCGGTGTCGCTGAGCGCCTCCGTCGGGTTGAGCGTGACCTGAAACTCGCGAAAGGCTTGCTCGGCGCACTTGTAGCGAGCGCGCGCGGCCTCGGTGGCGTCGTTGTCGTTCGAGCCCCAGCCGTCGTAGATCTCGTGGTCGTCCCACATCATCACGTTGGGACAGTTGCTCATCACCGACGCGACGTCGGCGTGAGACCAGGTGTTCACGTAGTGGCGACGGTACGCGGCGGTGCGGCCTTCTTCGGGTCGCCAGCCTGCCGGATCGCCGTCCGCGTAGACTTGATCGCCCGCGTGCACGATCAGATCGACCTCTCGGCGCTGCACCAGTCCAGCGAGGCGCCTCCACATCGCACCTCGCCGGTCCTTCGGGTACCCGTGCGATTCGATGTCGTTACAGCTGACCAACGCGACGCGCAGCGGCCCTAGCGGCTGCAGACAGACGCGCCGGTTCGAGGCCGCGAGCAGTGCCTCGGGGTCCGGCGGCGCTTGCGCCGGGTCGTAGTCGAGGGCGCCGTAGGAGACGGGCCCGCCTTGCAAGCCCTTTAGCTGAAAGGTGACGAGGCCGTATGGCGCCGCGTCGTGCAGCGGCTCGTCGACCACTTGCACCGCGCCGTGCTCGCCGTCGCGGTAGGCGAGCCGAGCCTTGCGCCCGGCTGCCCTATCGAAGATCCCCAGAATGCGCGTGGTCGTGATCGTGGTGTGTCCCACGACGGTCGTGATGAGTGACATGAGAGCTCCTGGCGTGTGCTCAACTGTCGAGTTGATAGATGCGAAAGCTGGCGTAGGTGGGTCCGGTCACGTCGGCGATCTCGCTGCTCGCGGCGACAATCAGACCGAGGACGGGCCAAGCTCGCATATCGCTCAGCCCAGGAGCGTGGCGCAGTGGTGCGCGATGGCCATCACCGTCCATTGTGGATTGACGCCCGCCACCTCGGGGAAGACGCTGGCGTCGGCGATGCGCAGGTTGTCGAAGGTGCGCACCCGAAAGGCCTCATCGACCACCGAGATCGAAGGGTCTTTCGACATGGCGTTGCCACCCTGCGGGTGCCCGGTGCCGAGGCGGAGCTGCGTGGAGCTTTTGACCTGAGCTTGGTAGGCCGCGATGTCGGCAGCCGACTTGATCGAGAAGCCTTGGTTGGTGCCGGCCACGATCTCGAGCAAGTCGGGATCGTTCGCGTCCAGAAATGCTTGCGCCAGCGTCGCCGTTCCGTTGCGAATCTTTGCCAGATCCGCCGCGTCGACCGGCAGCTCGATACGGACCTTGCCGTCGGCCACCGTCACGCGCCCGCTCGCCGCGGTGCCGACCAGCGGCGCCGCCGTGATCGTCTGCGTGTAGCTCAGCATGCGCTCCCAATGCCGCTCGAAATAGCCGGGCATGACGATAGACAGCGAGCCGGGCGGAGCGAACCAGCTCTCGATGATGAAGCCGGACTCGAGATTCGCTGGCAGGTAGTAGTGCGAAATTTGCAGGCTCGGCCGCTCTTGGATCACGCGCTTCAGCCGAGCGAACAGCGGTGAGCCGACGTTGGCGCAGAAGCGTTGCCCCACCGGAATACCCTGGTCGGCGAGGCGGCTTCGCACCTGCGGTGCGGAGAGTAAAAGCGCCGACGACGCGATCGCGCCGGCGCAGAGCACCACCTCCTTCGCGGCGATCTTCAAGCGTTCGTTGCCGATGCGGATGACGACGCGCTCGACTCGCGAGCCGGCTGGGCTGAGCTCGAGGTCGACGACTTTGGCGTTTGCGACGAGCTCGGCGCCCTGCGCCAGCGCGCGCGGTAAGTGCACCTGAAGCGCGTTGAGCTTGCGCTCGGAGCCGCAGCCGCTGTTGCACAGACCCAAGCCTTCGCAGCCTTGCGCGCCGCCAGCCAGGTTCACCAGGCATTCGTAGAGACCAGGCCCAGGCGGCTCCTCCACGGATGGCTGCTGGACCGGACCCAGCGCGCCGAGCAGCTGGCCAGCGGGATTGATGCGCGTGGTGGCTTCCCCTGCCGGCTTGATGCCGAGCTCGAGCGCGGTGGCGCTGTAGCCAGCGGCCATGTCGGCGGCGGAGATCGGAAAGCCGATTGCGCGCCAAGAGTCGAGACGGGCGGCGGGCAGCCGGAAGCAAATCGCGTTGTTGACGGTGCCGCCGCCGCCCACGCAGCTGCCTTGCAGCACGGTGAGGGTGCCGTACTTGGCGGCCGCCGCGCCATCGGGGTTCATCAGCTGCAGGCCTGACGATTTGTACAGCCGCGCCGTCATGATCAGGTCGTCCGTAGTCATGTCGCGCTCGGCGATGTAGTCGCCAGCTTCGAGCAGCAGCACGCTCTTGCCCCTCCGGCTCAGCCGCTCGGCGATCAACGAACCAGCCACGCCGGCGCCCACGACGATGACGTCGTAGCTCGCCGCGCGCGGCCTCTGGCCGAGCGTGAGCTTGGTGTTGTGAATCGGTGAGAAACGGGGGCGGTGGTACTTCACGAGACCGTCGGCTCGCGGGTGCGCGAAGTAAGGGAGTACGGCGACGCGATGCAAGAGCTCCGCGGTCGCGCGCAGCTCGGGCGCGTCCGTTCCCTCCAGCACGCCGCGCAGGTGCTTGCGAATCTCGGACACCAAGCCGGTCGCCAACGGAGATAGCGCGCCGAGCAGGCGCAGCCCGGCGCGGATCTGCTCGAGCGCCTG
Organism: Pseudomonadota bacterium; assembly: GCA_023431345.1. Taxonomy (GTDB): domain Bacteria; phylum Myxococcota_A; class Polyangia; order Polyangiales; family Polyangiaceae; genus PMG-095. The sequence goes on along the minus strand of JAEYWK010000074.1, from coordinate 134,117 downwards.
CGGATCAGCGCTACGCACGAAGCGCTCGAGGTTTCTGGCCGCGTCATCGATGCTAGGGCCGTTTTCCGGCAAGTGATCGGGCAACACCACGCGCAAGATCAGCGAAAGCGCGCGCCACTCCGACGCCAGCAAGTACCGATCTGGATCGAGCCGGAACAAGAACGGCAGGTTGCGGTAGACCTGACTCAGCTGCTGATTCATGAAGGTGAGGAAGTCGCCACGCGCCTCCATGCGCTCGGATTCGAGGCTCGCCCCCGTCACCTCGAGCGAAGCGATCTGCCGGAGCAGCTCGTCGACGTGCACGCGGGTGACGCCGGCGGCGATTGTCGGCCCTTGCTCCAGCACCTTCACGAACAGGGTCGAGAGATCCGCCGCCGCGTCGAAGCCGGAGTCGTCATTGAGGCGCTTCTCGGCCGAGACCGTGGAGAACTGACCTGCCTGGTCCTTGAAGGCGAACGTAAAGTCGAAGGCCTTGCGCCTGCCATCGGTCGACACGTTGCGGTACATCACGATGCTACCGCCGGCTTGCACGGCGCTGTTCGGCGCCAAGCGACCCGCCCAACTCACCTTGCCACCGGCGATCTGCGCTTGGTGCGTCGGGGAGTCCAAGAACGCACGCAAGCTCGGGATGCGTACGTCCAGATCGAACGAGAAGTTGTTGTCTTTCCCGAACCCGGCCATGGCGCCCTGCTCCGGGTCCTTGATGCCGAGCGCGAGGAAGCCGCTCATGGCCTCACGAAACTTGATGCCGACTTGCGGTCCGTACGTCATGAGCCACCTCCTGGGTCGCGACCACACACGAATTGGAGCGGCTGGGGCGCGAGCTTGGGCAGCCGCGCTTTCACGTGCCCCCCGTCCCAGCGCGCCTTTTCGTAAGACCAGGTCAGCGCCGGAGAGCTCCCCACCTGCTGCTCGAGGAGCACGGCGAGCTCCAAGTTCTCGGCCGTACACGGCGCGGGCAGCGACGGCAACGCCACCGACCAGACATCGATGAAGGTGTTCGAAGGAGGCTCCAGCGCCGCGCTGAGGCGGAAGGCTGCCCCGAGCACCTTCGAGCCACCTTCGGCCGTGCTCGGCTCCTTCTTCAACGCCAGCGCCGTCCCCATGGTTCGCTTCGGGTCCGCGGGCACGAACACGGTGGGCCCCGCTGCGGTCAGCCGCAGCTCGCCGCCGGCAGGCCCAAAGAAGCCGCCAGCGTCGTCGCCATCACCGGTGGCCACGACAGGCGACGGAGGAGGCTCCGCGGGCGTCTTGTCCGGCGCGGCGCGTGGGCCGCACGCGGACGTGATTCCCATCAGCAACGAAAGCACCAAGGCACGGCGAAACGGATGTCGATTCACGAAACCTCGCTCGAGCGGAGACGACGCGCCACGTCCCACGTCCCTCATCACGCATCTTGCCACAGCCCCTTTCGGCTCAGAGCCACGAACAGAGGCGGCGCGAGCAAATGACTACCGCCAATCGCGCGCTGCGCTCGGTCGTTCAATTGACTATTGATTGTCGTGTTTGGCTGGCGCGCGAGGGCAACACTAGAGGTCGAACCTACCGGAGGCCTCGGGCTGGTAGAGCACGCGCTCGATTCTGAGCTCCCGCGGGCCTCGGGGCGTGTTCCAGCGGACATTCGCGCCTTCACGACTGCCGATGAGCGCGGTGCCCAACGGCGCCAAGACCGAGACCCGCCCGGACTCAATGCCGGCCATCGACGGGAAGACCACCGTGAGCGGCCGACGCTCCTCGGTTTCGAGGTCGACGACCTCCACCACCGAGTTCATCGTGACCACCGTGGGCGGCACTCGCTTGGGGTCTACCACCGCGGCCTGGGTGACCTCGCGCTCCAGCACGCTCAGCGTGGGTGGCGGCTTGACTTTGCTGCGGATGCGCTCGAACAGCGCGTCGAGGCGACGCCAATCGAAATCGGTCAGTATGCGTGATTGGCTCTGAAACATGGCTCTTCTCCCTTGCTTGAATGGAAAGTGGACGGGACGTCCCCGTCGTCCGCAAAGGGCGAACGACGGGGGGCGACGTGGAACGCGCGACCTCCCAAGACGCGACGGCGTCCAAGGCTTGGGGCGGCTCGTAGCGGCGCTGGGAGCGGCGCCCCCCAGGGTGCGACCGCTCCGTTACCCGAGTGGGGCGGTGCGCTGGGGCCCACGCCGGAACGCGACGACACGCACGTAGGTGCGTCGCACAGCGACCGGGTTAGTGAACGCGCAACCGAGCATCCGCACCAATATAGGGCTTGTCGTCTCGAGAAGCTAGTGAGGCAACGAGCCTCCCCCGGTTCGAATCTGTGTGACGAATAGCGACCCCCTGCCGTGCTTCACGCTCACGTTTCCCACGCCGGCGCCGACGACTACCTGACCAAGCCGTTCGGCGTGAACGAGCTCTTGGCCCGCATGCGCGAGCGCTCGTAGGAGGACAGCTCACAAGCCCGCGGGGTACGGCGGCGCTTCGTCGTAGCGGCGCTCGCGGCCGTTGAGGTACTTGACCGGAATCGCCGCGAACTGCTCGGGCGAGAGCGCGAGCGTCGGCACCGAGACGGCGCGGAAGATGCCTCCGAGGTGCTCGAGGTTGCCCTGAGCGAAGGTGCGGACGCCACAGGTGCGGCAGAAGGTAAACGTCAGGTGAGGCGCGGGCTCGCCGGGGGGTGTCCAGCGGTACTCGGACACGCCCGCACCCTCGACGAGCCGAAAGCGTTCGGGGCCTTTCGCGAACGCAAACCAGGCGCGCACCTTGGCGCAGTACGAGCAATTACAGCGATTGGAGCCCTCCTCCAGGTCCAAATCGGCCTCGAAACGCACGGCGCCACAGTGGCAGCTCCCCTGGTAGGTCTGCAAAGACATGATCGACTCCTCGGTTAACCGCTTGTGCTTCGCAAGCAGTTGCAACCTAGCCGACAGGTTGTAAAATGCAAGCGGTTGTTCCCCGTGTCCCCGAGCGAGCCCCGTTCCTACTGCCCCATCAACTTGTCCTTGGAGCTCTTTGGAGACTCGTGGACGCTGCTGGTGCTGCGCGACATGATGTTCGCGAAGAAGCGACACTTCCGCGAGCTGCTCCAGTCGGATGAGCGCATCTCCACCAACATCTTGGCCGATCGCCTGGCGCGGCTCGTGGAGCACGGCTTGCTCACGAAGGCCGAGGATCCGACGCACAAGCAGAAAGCCATCTACTCGCTGACCGAAAAGTCCATCCTCCTCTTGCCGATCATCGTTCAAATTGGTGCCTGGGGCTCTCGCTGGGTGCCCGACGCCAAGAAGCTCGACGCACCCTCGCGCAAATTCATTCGCCACCTGCAAGAGAGCGGCCCGCGCGGCTGGACCAAGCTGATGGACGAGCTGCGCGCCGAGCATTTGGCCTGTGAGAAGTGATGCCGCCAGAAGTCGTGCCGCCCGTGCTGGTCGAGCTCTTCGCGGCGCCGTCGAGCGCCAGCCTCAGCAATCCACGCCATCCATCCGCCAAGCTTGCGCTGGCGTTCCGGCACACCGAGACGCCAAAGATGGCGACGCCGTCGGTCTCGAGCGCGACGCCGCTCACGACGGCCGCCCTGGAGCAGGACCAGCGCCGGCCAGCCGTTGATTTCGCGGATGTCATAGCTGAGGCTTTGGGTCGACTTTGGTCGAGAGGCCTAGCAGCAAAGCGCGCGAGGCGGTCGGCGCCGACGATGACGTTGGGCGCCGTCTTCACGTGCCCCCATCGATGGTAGCGCGTGCGTCCCTGGCCAGAAACGTTTCCACCGCTTTTCACGTCGCCGGTCTTGAACGGCCGCGAAAAATGCGCCCAGAATCGCCAAGTGCGCGTCGCGAGAGGGAGCGAAGCGCGGCTTGGCGGCCTCAATGTGGGCGCGCGCTCGATGCAGCAACTGCCCATGGCGGGCGCTTCACCGCCCAACGCACTCGCCGCTTCGTCGGCCGAGTACTCGAACAGCTCGACCAGCACGAATTCCGCACGTTCGAGCGGCGAGAGGCGCTCCAGCAACGTCAGAAACGCCAGCGAGATGGATTCACGATCGACGTGCTCGCCATCCAACGTGGCGTCGACGGTCTCGAGCGGCTCGGGAAGCCAGGGTCCGACGTACTCTTCGCGGCGCGCACGCGCGGACTTGAGCTCGTCGATGCACAGGCGCGTGACCACCTGCTCGAGCCAGCGCTTCGGGTGCTGCACGTTCGTGCCACGCTGAGAGAAGCGCAGATGCGCCTCCTGCAGCACATCCTCCGCGTCTGTCGCGGTTCCGAGCATTCGGTACGCCAACGCGAAGAGCCAGGGCCGATGCTCGCGGAATCTATCTTCCACCTCTGGCTCACTCTGCGCTCTTGCAGCCGGGAGTGGCGGCAGACGTGGTGACGCGTCGAGCGGTCTTCGAGAGGACTGCGGGTGATGCGGCTCCTAGCGAACGGGCTTAGCGGTTTTGGCGGGCAGATCTTGTTTGCTCAGATCGACGCCAAACGCTTTGGCTGCTGCCAAGAGAGATGCCTCGACGCTCGCGATATTCGCTTCGAGCGCGGGCTCGTCGGGCGCCGGCTTGATGTTGCCAGTCGGGCCCGCATATCGGTAGGTAGTCGCGTAGGCCGCAAGATGTTCGACCTGCTTGAGGAACGGCTTCAGTGGGTTCGTATCGGGAACGTCTGCCACCATCTCGTGGAGTTGATGCCTGATGTTGGTGTACGCCTTCCGACGTGAGCACTGCCTTGATGACTTTCTCTGCTGCTTGCTCGCAGTGGTAGATCGCGTAACGATTCTTGCCCGAGTGGAGGAGCTTTGCCGCATCCAAGTCTGCTTGGGCAAGGCGGAGTGTGTTGGCTATGACGCGTTCAGCGCTCATACAGCGCGACCCCAGTCGACGTGGCTTCGTACGCGAGAGTGTTCGGAACTGAGCGCTCCGCGTCGAAGTCTTGCGATGAGTAAACGACCACGTCCGCGCGCACACCGGTGTCCCTATACAGACGCCACGGCACGAGGGGATCACTCGATGCCGGAGAACCATCTGGAACCACCACGAGGAAGTCCCAGTCGCTCTCGCGATTCGCATCGCCACGCGCGCGACTACCAAACAGCTGAATTCGCAACGGCTGCCACTCGCGAAGAACGCGATCGATCAACGGCCGCGCTGGAGCCAGATCGATCGCGTGCCCGTCGCGAGCGACTGCATGAAGCGTCGCGATTGGGGCGATCTGGGCTGCACCTTCGCCGGGCATCCAGTTCCATCTTAGCACCCGATCACGCTTGTGACGGAATCCAGTTGCGCGCCCCACAGGATTCGAACCTGTGACCTACGGCTCCGGAGGCCGTCGCTCTATCCAGCTGAGCTAGGGGCGCTTGAGCGAGCGTCTATGCCGCGGGCGGGGTGGCCGCGTCAAGGTTTGCGGGTTTTGCGCTTATTTTGTCGCCCCGCTCGGGGGCGGCGGGGCGGCTTGGGCGGTGCTGGCTGAGGAGCAGTATTCGCGGGTGCGGGCGAGGTGCGATCAGCGTTGGTATCGGCTCGGTGCGCCGGTCTTGTGGATGACGCGCGCGGGCAGCGCGGAGCGGTTGCGCATCGACGGTGAGGTGGCGTTCGTCAGCCCACCGCGCGCATGCACAGGGCGACGGCGCAGGCATCCTCGATGCCGACCGTTGTGCTCGTTGGCGCTGTCAGTGCGGCTGCGCCTGGACTTGGCGGTGCGCTGGGTTTGTGCGCCGATGATTGAGACGTTTGTGCGTGCCTGACGGGCGCGCTTGCGCTGGTGGCGCGGTTTCGGGGTGCGGTGGGGTGGGGGACGGGGCTATGGTTCGGGCGTGGAAGTTCATCTGGTTCCGTGCCTGGAGGATAACTACTGCTACCTGTTGCATCAGCCGGGCAGCACGGACGCGATCGTGGTGGACGCGAGCGAGGACGCGCCTGTGCTCCAAGCGCTCGCGGAGCGGGGCCTCACGCCGCGGGCGATCTTGGCGACGCACCATCACGTCGATCACATCGGTGGCAACCAGGGTCTGCTAGCGCGCTTTCCGGACCTGAAGGTGTTCGCGTTCCGCACGGACAAGGGGCGAATCCCGGGGCAGACCGATTTTCTGGATGATCGGCAAGAGTTCGACGTCGCCGGTATCGGCGTGAAGGCACTGCACATTCCGGGGCATACGCTCGGCGCGGTGGCGTACGTAGCGGAGGGCGCGGCGTTCACGGGCGACACGCTGTTCGCGGCGGGCTGTGGGCGCTTGTTCGAAGGCACGGCGGCGCAGATGTACGAGTCGCTGAACTTGAAGCTGGGCGCGCTGCCGGACGACACGCGCATCTACTGCGGCCACGAGTACACCGTGAGCAACCTGCGCTTCGCCGAGTCGCTGGAGCCGAATAACCCCGAGATCGCGAAGAAGCTCGCGTGGGCGAAGGCCCAGCGCGAGCAAGGCGCGCCGACCTTGCCGAGCACGATGCGGGAAGAGCGACTGACGAATCCGTTCTTGCGCGTCGACGAGAAGGACGTGCTCGCGGCGCTGCGCGACAAGCCGGCGGATGCGTCGCCGCAAGCGGTGCTGGCGGTCGTGCGAGCGATGAAAGATGCGTTCTGAAAGGCTGCGGGCGCTGCTCGTTGCGGCGAGGGGTGCTTGGTCCCCGCTGCTGCTGGTAACGACGTGTGCGCTCGGCGCGGCCGCGTGCTCGAAGCCAACTCCGCCGGGTGACGCGGCGACGTCGGGCGGCGAGCGGGCGGCGACGCCGGGCGACGAGCGAGCGACGTCGTCGACCACCGTCGCGGTAGCCGCGTCTGGTTCCGCTGCGCCGGTGGTGTCGCGCTTGCCGCAGACAGAGCTGACGTGGGCCTACGCGGACACGCCGGTGGGGCCGATGAACGCGGTGGTCGTGGTTCCGGAGCGCACGGCCGAGCAACGCTTCCCGGTGCTCGTGACCTTTCATGGAACGGGCGAGGCGCGCAAAGGGCCCGCGAAGGGCGCGCGCGGCTGGCTCGATGACTACGGCATGTACCGTGCGCTCGAGCGCTTGAAGCATCCGCCCCTCACACGCGAAGATTTGCAAGGGTTTGCCGACGATGCGCGGCTATCGCAGCTGAACGCGGCGCTCGCGAAGCAGCCGTTTCAGGGGCTCATCGTCGTCAACTCGTACACGCCGGACATGCTGCGGGGCGACGAGCCCTTCACGAAGATCCCGCCGCTCGCGAAGTTCGTCGTCGAAGAGCTGCTGGCGCGCGCGCGCCGCGAGACGCCGGCGATCGGCACGGCGCAGACCACGGGCGTGGACGGTATCAGCTTGGGCGGACGCGCAGCGCTGGCGATCGGGCTGCGGTATCCGGAGGCTTTCGCGGCGGTGGGAGGGCTGCAGCCGGCGTTCGATCTCGCCAACGCCTCGAAGGTGGCGGAGCAGGCGGCGCTCGCGAAGCAGAAGAATCCGTCGCTGGGTTTTCGCCTGCTGACGAGTGACGGCGACTTCTTCCTCGCGTCGACCAAGGCCATGAGCCAGGCGATGCAGCGCGCCGGCGTGGCTCATTCCTTGGTCGTGGTGCCGGGGCCGCACGACTATCCGTTCAACCGCGGTCCCGCGGTGTACGAGCTGCTGCTGTATCACGACCGTGCGCTGCGCGGCCTGCCGCCCATCTGACGTCGGCTCCTGCAGGAGCAACTGCAGGGAGTTGTATTGAGTTGTGGGATGCCGCGTAGCGAGTTTTCCATGGCGATGCGCTGGGCTTGCAAATTGCCATGAAACTAGTGGTGAGAAGCGAACGACGTGCGCGTTCTGGCGGGCGCGCCGCCGCGTTCTGTGAGAAATTCGTGGATTGAGCGGAAGCGATCGGAGCAGCTGGCAGTGACGCAGCGTTGGAGCTTTTCGAGCACGCGATGGCTGCTGAGCAGCGGTGCGCTGTGGGTGTTCAGCTGCGCGGTCTACGACGTGCCCGAGACGCTTGGCACCGCAGGCAGCAGCGGCAAGGCCGGGATGAGCGCGAGCGGCGGCACGATGGGCGCCGCGGGTGATCCTGACATCGGCGGAAAGCCGCCCGTCGCCGGTTCGACGAGCGAGGGCGGCGTCGTCAGCGAAGCCGGTAAGAGTCCGACCGGTGGCTCGGCAGGCAGCGAGAGCATGGGCGCGACGAACGCAGGCGGCGCTGGCGGTGACCCGAGCGCGAGCGGGAGCGGTGGAGAAGGCGGCAGCGGCGGCGAAGTGCCTCCGCCTCCCGACGAGTGCCCGGATGATCCGAGCAAGACGGCGCCGGGTCAATGCGGCTGCGGCGTGCCGGAGACCCCGACCGCGACGGTGGCTGACTGTCACTCGGTGGTGAAGAAGCTCACGCACCGCTACGATTTCGAAGGTACGGGCACGGCGCTGAAAGATCGCGTGGGCACCGCCGACGGCGTGCTGCGCGGCACGACGCTGTCGAAGCTCGACGGCAAAGGCGTGGCGCTGCTGGGCGGCGGGACGTCTGGCGCTTACGTTGATTTGCCGAACAAGCTCATCTCTCCGCTCGCGGCCGTCACGCTCGAATGTTGGGTGACGTGGGGTGGGGGAGGTGACTGGCAGCGCCTGTTCGACTTCGGCGACACGACGCACTCGTCGCCCGAGAACAACCCGCAGTACGGAAAGACGTTCTTGTTCGTGACCGCGCGCTCGGCGAGCGGCCACGTAGCGGCAGGCTATTCTCTGAACGGCTACGAGAATCAGTTGCTGGTGGAGGGCAGCGCCGCGCTATCGGTGTCGATGAATCACGTGGCGCTCTCGGCGAGCACGACGGCGGACCTGATCAAGCTGTACGTGAACGGGGTGAAGGTGGGCCAGGCAGCGTGGACGGGAACCCTCTCTGGCATCAACGACGTGAACTCTTGGCTGGGGCGCAGCCAGTTCGACAGCGACGCCGAGCTGAGCGGCGTGTTTCACGAGTTCCGCATTTACGGCTCGGCGCTCACGGACGCGGAGGTGGCGGCGAGCTACCGAGGCGGGCCCGATCCGGTGTTCTTGAAGTGACGCGCTAGCGCGGCGATGGCGCGGCGCAGAACGCCGCGACCCCATCAACGGCGACGACGTCGGAGCCCGACCAGGCCGACCAGACCCGCGAGCGCGGCGAGGCCGGCGGCACTGCCGCTGGGACGCGGAGAGAGCGCGCAGCCGGAGTCGCTCGGCGGCGTGCTGGGTGCTGATGGTGCTCCCGCACTGGCTGCGCCTGCGGTGGGTGCGCCAGCGCTGGCTGCGCCCGCGTTGGGAGCGCCCGCGCTGGAGGCGCCGCTCGAGGCCATGCCTCCGTCGCTGGGCGCCCCGCCGGAGCCGGCGCCAGGCGAGCCACCGCTGGGTGTTCCTGCGTCCCCGCCGCTAGTGGCAGCACCGCCCATGCTCTGCCCGCCAGCGCCGCCAGCGCCCCCGCCGCCCGGCATGCCCGCGGGCATCAGCACGTCTTCGAGTGTCGTACCGGAGCGCGCGTCGTCGAAGTAGAGCACCTCGACCTTGTCGATGGTGGGCTGGCGAAGAATGCCGTGTTGCACGAACGCGGGGTGGCCGAAGAACGTCTTGACCTTCAGCGCATTGACGACGTGCTCACCATTGAACCAAAAGTCGACTTGGCCGCTGTCCGCGCTCGCCGACCATTTCACGTGCACCACGATGCGGTGCCACTTGCCCGCGGTAGCTGCGCCCTCCGCCTTCCATTGAACCTTGAAAGGATCCTGAGTGGCGAAGTGAATGCGCTCGCCTTGGATGGCGACCTGCATCACCTGCTGATACGTCTCAGTCGTCTCCCAATAGAGGATCTGGTGATCGTCGGTGGTCAGCGTTTCTGGCAGGTAGAAGCTGAAGCCGTAATAGATCTCCTTGCCCTCGGCCACGTACGCGCCAGCAGGCTTGTGCTGCACCTCGACGCGGTTCAGGCCGTTGCTCCAGAGCTCGTTCTTGCTGATGGTTACTTTGCCCGCCTTGGTGCCTTCGGCGACCGGATCGGTGACGACGCTGAGGCCCGCTTCGTTCAGCAAGTAGCCCCACTGCTTCAGATCGCCGGTCTCGAAGTCTCCGCGAAAGAGCACTTCGCTCCGTGCTGGCAGCGCCAGCGAGCAAACAGCGGCAGCGGTGAGAGTGAGAGCGCGCAGGCGCGCGGGCGGAGGCAGCATGCAGACAATGTACCCGACGAGCCGCGATCAGGCTCAGCTCGATCAGTGATACGCTTCCGCTTCCAGTAGCTCGGTCAAAGTGCGGAGTGTGCGGCCGGAGCGGTGGTAGAAGCGGACGCCCACACGCGCGGCACCCTCGATTGGCTTCAGCCACACGATCTCACCCTCGAGGAAGAGAGGATCCCAAAGATGGGGCGCCTCGACCGCGAGCGAAATCGCGGTCCCGTTCGGGACGGCTTCCAGCATCTCCATGCAGGCTCCGCCGAGCCCCAAGTCGATCAGGCGTGCTGGCCGTTTCCAGGTCCCGTCACCCCGGCTCACGATGGCCGAGAGCCCGACGGGCCGCCGGGCGAAGGCGCGAAAGTGCTCGAGCGGGCGGGGCGGGCTCATGGCTGCGACACATCCTAAACCGCCCTTTTGAGGATTCACCCCTCGCGGCGCCGATTGGCCCAGGGGCCGGTGTGGGGCTAGGGCCGCGAAGAAGTTTGGGTTTGGGTAGGTGGGTCCGCTACGATTCATTGCCCGTTTCGGGTCGCCCGACGGCGACCGGCTGGCGAAGACCCAGCCACACGGGACCCGGAGAAGCTGATGGCGCAGGAAACGCGAAAAGACCCGCGCGCGAAGGTGCTGACCATGACGGTCCGCTACAAAAGCGCCACCCTCGATGAGTTCATCGAGCACCACTCGCATGATGTCAGCCGCGGCGGCATGTTCATCAAGACACCGTCGCCGTTTCCGCCCGGCACGCTCCTCAAATTCGAGGTGAAGATCGCCGAGGATCAGAAGGTGATCCAGGGCGTGGGGCGCGTCGTGTGGAAGCGCGAAAGCGAGACCGGTGATCGCGAGCGCCCGAGCGGTATGGGTGTGAAATTCATCAAGATCGACGATGCCTCGCGCAAGACGATCGAGCAGCTGGTGGCTTCACGCTCGGATGCCGGCGCGGCGTACGAAGCCGGCGGCGGCGACGCTGGCAGCCCCGCCGCGAAGACGACGCCGTCGGCGACGCCCGCGGCCGCGATGACGCCCGCCTTGGCGGAAGCCACGCCGGGCAAGCCGGCAGTGCCACGCAAGGCGACGATGATCGGCCTGGGCGCGATGGGCTCGCACGCCGCGGCAGCCGCGAAGGCGGCCGAGTCGTCTCCCCCGCCTGCCGCAGCGCCGAGCGGCGGCAACATGTTCCCCCCGTCGGACTCGCGCGCGGACATGCCGCCGCCCGAGGATCGCACGGTGATGAAGCAAGCCGCGGAGCTGCTGCAAGACGCGCTGCGCGAAGCCGGCGGATCGATGGATGACGTCGGCACCAAGCCGGAGCCGAAGAAAGAGGCGGCGCAGTCGGAGCCCGAGAAAGCGGCGCCGAAGAGCGACCCGAAGCCGAAGAGCGACCCGAAGCCGAAGAGCGAGCCCGAGCCGAAGCCCGCCGCCGCGGCGAAAGAGCCGGAGAAGGCCGGGCCGCACACGCTGCGCTCCGAGCCGCCCAAGAGCGAACGAGCGGCGAAAGAGCCCGAAAAAAAGCCGGGCACCCGCGCCGCCGCAGCAGCGGCCGCACCTGCCAGCGCTCGCGCGGCGGCGACCTCAGCGGCGCGGCCTTCGAGCCGCCCGAAGCCGATGCTGTCGGATTCGACCGCGGCGTCCGACGGCGGCGGCGGGCGCATCATGGTCATCCTCGGCGCCATCGCTGTGGCGGCGGGAGCGGTCTTCTTCTTGACGAAGCAAGAGCCGCCACCTGCAGAGCCGGAGCCGCCTGCTGCGGTCGAGGCGCCGAAGGCCGCGGAGCCTCCGCCGACTCCCGCGCCAGAGCCGACGCCTGCCGAAGTGCCGAGCGCTGCACCCGCTGATTCGTCGAGCGCGGCCGTCGCGCCAAGCGCGGCGCCGAGCGCCGAGCCGACGCCGAGCGCGGCTGCGGCCCCGACCGCGGTCGTGCCGGTCGCGCCGGTCGCGCCCACTCCGGCGCCCGCGCCGAAGCCGGTTCAGCAAAAGCCCAAGCCCAAGCCAGCTCCGGCCGAGCCCGCGGGCCAGCCGAGCGAGCCCTCCGCACCCACCGCGCCCGCCGCGCCCGCCGCGCCCGCGGAGCCGGCACCCACGCCCACGCCCGCACCGAAACCCAAGCCCGCGCCCGCCGACCCGTCGGGCGACAATCCATACTGATAGAGAGTTGAGCGGACCCACATCTTCTGGCTCGGGTGGCGCGGATGCCCGCGTGGGCACGACCCTCGCTGACCGCTATCGCATCGATGCGTTGGTCGGCGAGGGAGGCATGGGCCGGGTGTATGCGGCGGAGCACGTGCTCATGCGCAAGCGCCTGGCCATCAAGGTGCTGCACCGTGAGCTGACGACGATGGCCGAGGTCGTCGCGCGCTTCGAGCGCGAGGCGATGGCCGCCGCCAACATCGATCACCCGAACGTCGCGGCCGCGACGGACTTCGGCAAGCTGCCGGACGGCGCGGTGTTTCTGGTGCTCGAGTACGTGCAGGGAAAGAGCCTGCGCGACGAAATAGCGCAGGGGCCGTTGGCACCTGAGCGCGCTCTACACATCACGCGGCAGATCGCGGCTGGTCTCGGCAGCGCTCACGCGCTCGACATCGTGCATCGTGATCTGAAGCCCGAGAACGTGATGCTCGTCGAGAAGGGCGGCGATCCGGACTTCGTGAAGGTGCTCGACTTCGGCATCGCCAAGGTGCCGATCGGCGAGGTGCCGCATCCTGCCGAGACGCCCGCGCACACGCCCATCACCAAGGCGGGCATGGTGTTCGGGACGCCCGAGTACATGGCGCCCGAACAAGCGCTGGGTCAGACGGTAGATGGACGCGCCGACCTGTACGCGCTCGGCGTGATCCTCTACGAGATGCTTTCGGGCTCGCGGCCGTTCTCGAGCCAGAGCCAGGTCGGGATTTTGGGGCAGCAGCTGTCGAAGACGCCGCCCAAGATCAGCGAGCGCGCGCCGGGCATCCTCGTGCCCCCCGCGGTGGAGGCGGTGGCGATGACGCTGCTGCAGCGCGAGGCGGCGGAGCGTTACCAGTCGGCGAGCGTTGTGGTCGACACGATCAACCGCTTGCTGGCGCCGATCCCCGGACGCGGCATCTATCGGTTCACGTTGCCGGAGGGGTCACCCTCGAACCCGCCACCGCCCGATGAGCGACAGATGCTGCGCGAGGCGATCACGGTCTCGACGCAGCCCAAGAAGCCGCCGCCGACGCCGGGCTCGCTACACGACGTGGAGCCGGCGCTCGAGAGCTCCTCGGTCGGTGGGGGCGGCGACAAGCTCGAGGCCCTGCGCGCCAAGCTGCCTCGCGGCCTGCAAGACGCGCTCGAGCGCGTACCGACGAAGGTGCTGTTCGGCGCCGCCGCGGGGGCCCTGGTGTTGCTGCTCGTGGTGCTCATCGCCGTGTTCGCGTCCGGTGACGACTCCGAAGCGGGCACGTCGGCGAGCGCATCGGGTTCGCCCGCAGAAGCTCCGACGGAGCGCCGCCCCGCCAAGGAAGGACCGTTCGCGCGCCCCGATGAGCTGGTGGAGGCGAAAGCGGGCGGGCAGAAGGCCTACGACGAGCTGTCCGAGAAATACCCGCGGGATCCGAACATCCCGGTCGAGCTCGCGCGCGACTTGGCCGCGAAGAAGAACTACTCGGGAGCGGTGAGCGCCGTGGGCCGCGCGCTGTCGATCGATGCGAAGTTTCAGAACAACGCCCACGTGGCTTCGCTCGTGTTTCAGACGGCTCAGGTCAAGGCCAGCAGCGACGCGGCGTTCGCGCTGATCGAAGGCGCGATGGGCGCGCGGGGCGCCGACATCGCTTACGACTTGGTGACGACGCCCAACGTGCGGCCGTGGGTGCAGCAGCGCGCAGAGACCTTCTTGCAGGCGCCCACCTTCGAAAAGGTGGCGAGCGCGGGCCTGCGCGCGATCGTGAAGCTGCGTTATTCTGCGGGCTGCGACGAGAAGCGGGCGCTGCTAGGTGAGCTGAAAAAGAGCTCCGACGAGCGCGCGCTGTTCGAGCTCGTACCGCTACAAGACCGCACGGGCTGTGGTGCTCGCAAGAAGGACGACTGTTACCCTTGCCTGCGCACGACCAACGACCTCGACGACACGATTCGCGCCACGCGCGCGCGCAAACGTTGACGGGCTTGAACGTGCCGCCGCGTCCCAGCCGAAGCGTCAGCGCCTCGAGCTCAGCCTTTGCGGACGCCGCGCGCGCTCCATAGCTTACTGGTGCGCGTGGGCGTCCACTCGAAGCCGCTGTGCCCTTCGATGATGAGCGCGGCGCGCGGCGAAGCGTCGCCGTGCTCGAGCCCGACGTCGACGGCGACGAGCTGGCCGTCAGCGACGAGCTGAATGTGTCCCTCGCGCCCCCCGGGCAGCGAGGCGGTCTGCGTGTGACCGACGATCATGCGCTCCGCGCCCAGCAGCGCGAGCGTACGCGACAGGGCTCGACCCGCTTCGACGCCGCCGCGGGCGAGGCTGCGATCCCAGAGCGGGCTGTGGGGGCTCCGAAACAGGCTCTTTTTCGGCAGCTTCCAGAGCGGTCGCGTGCCTGCCAGCCGCCATGCCTCGCGCGCGCTCTCGTTGAGGCCGTCGATGCCCAGCTCGGCCCACTCCGGTAGCAGGCCGGCGTGGACGAAGAGCGAGCCGCTCGTCTGGTACGCGACCGGTAAGCGCCGCAGCGCCTTGCCGAGAGCACCGCGTGGCCCGAGCGCGCGCCGCAGCGCGGCCTTGCCCGGGACGTGCTCCACCTTCCAGGCTTCGAAGCGCGGCGCGAGCGGCAACACGACGCCGCTCGCGCGATCGCGCAGCAGCCGGCGGAACGCGCGCTCGGCGCGGGCGGGCCAGGCGCGCCGCTCGGCTGCGGTCGCGAACGAAAGGTACTCCGCCTCGGTGCAGTAGCCCTCGTGGCGCAGCGCGGTCATGGCCTCATGGTTGCCGAGCAGCACCGTGACCTTTCCGCCCGCGCTCCGCGCTTCGCGCTGCAGCCGCAAGAGCAGGCGCAGCGCGCGAACGGCGCCTCCGCCGCGATTGAACAGGTCGCCCATCTGCACGAGCTGGGCGCGGCCGCCGCGCCAGCGCAGCTTGCGGTCGACGAGCTGAGTGCCGCGCAAGATGTCGATCAGGGCGTCGTCGGCGGCGTTCAAATCGCCGACGACCACGATGCGTGCTGGTCCGCGAGCCGTCACGGCCTGGGCTCGCTCTCGCGCAGCGCGCGCTCGATCACGAGCGCGTATTCGGCTTCAGGACGCGCTCCCATGAGGTAGTAATCGTTGACGAACACGGCGGGTGTCCCCTCGATGCCGGCCGCATCGGCTGCGGCCATATCGGCGTCGAGCTGCGCGTCGTAGTCGCGGCCTCGAATCGCGGCCACGACGTGGTCGACGTTGAGCCCGAGCTGGGCGGAGCCGCGCCGGAGGCCGGCGTCACTCAGGTCCGCCTCGGCCGAGAACAGCCAGTCGTGCATCCGCCAAAACTGCGCGCTGCCGCCTTGGGCAAACGCCGCCAGCGCGGCCCGCGCGGCCGGGCGCGCTCGGGCGTGGGACGGCAACGGATAGTTGCGCCAAACCAGCCGGACGCGGTCGCGATAGCGCGCCTCCACGCTCGCGAGCGCGGGCGCCGCGCGCACACAAAACGGGCACTCGAAGTCGCTGAAAACTTGCAAGGTGACTCGCGCGCTTTGCGGCCCTTTGACGGGACTCGCGAGCGTCACGACCGGTACCCGGGCGTGCGGCACCTTGATTGCGATGTTCTCGACGTCAGCGTCCGTGAGCGGGGCCTCTGGGGCCTCCCGCTCGAGCACCGGCCAGCTTGGGCTGCCGGGCGACGTGAGGTCGATCTGTCCGCCGCGTGGCGGAGCGCTGGCTTGGCTCGGTCCGCAGGCGACCGAGCCAAGCGCGCAAGACAGCGCGAGCGCCACCCGGGCGCAAACACGTTGCACCCGGGGATCTCGCGCCGCCGTCATCAGCCGCCGGCGTCCTTGAGCGCGCGGTTGATGAGCTTCTTGAACGCGGTCTCGGGCTGCGCGCCGCTCAAGAAGTAGCCGTTGATCACGAACGCGGGCGTACCGTTGATACCCGCGTCGTTGCCGATCTTCATGTCGGCGTCGACCTTGGCTTTGTGCGTGCCCGAGTCGAGCGCAGCCTTGAACTTGGTCATGTCGAGACCCAGGTCTTGCGCGATCTTCTCGAGGTTCGGGCGCTTCAGGCCTTCTTCGGTGCCCTGCGACTCGAACAGCTTGTCGTGGAACTTCCAGAACGCGCTGTTGCCCTTCTGAGCGAAGGCCTCTTGCGCGGCCTGGCTAGCCAGCGGCGCGTCCGCATGGAACGGCAGCGGCATGTGACGCCACACGAAACGGATCTTGTCGCCGTACTCTTTCTCGAGGCTGGCCAGCGTCGGCTCCACGCGCTTGCAGAAGGGGCACTGGAACTCCGAGAAGACCTGGATCGTGACCTTGGCGTTCTTGTTGCCCTTGATCGGGCTCTGCGCGTCGGGACCCGGGATCTCCTTCTTCTCGGGGGGCGGCGGGCCCTTCGCGTCCTTCATCAGCTCGTCGTAGACCTTCGCCTTGGGCACGCCCTTGGCGACGAGGCCCTTGGCCTTGGCGAGCTGCTCGTCGATCGCCTTCTTGAAGGCGTCGAGGGGCTGCGCGCCGCTGAGGCGGACGCCGTTGATGAAGAAGTGCGGCGTGCCGCGAGCCTGCACGTCGTTGGCGAGCTCCATGCTGGCGTCGAGCTTGTCGGCGTACTTGTTGCTGGCGATCGCCGCCTTCACGTCGTCCCAGCGCAGGCCGACCTTCTCTGCAATGCCCTTGAGGTCTTCGTCTTCGAGCTTGGGCTGCGAAGCGAACAGCGCGTCGTGCGCGTCCCAGAAGGCCTTCTCGCCCTTCAGCTTGTAAGCGTGACGAGCGAGGATGGCCGCCGGCTTCGCGCGCGGGTGGAAGGGCAAGGTGTTGTCCTTCCAGACGATACGCAGATCGTTCGGGTACGCTTCCCGCACCTGCTTGAGCGTGTCTTCCACGCGCTTGCAGAACGGGCACTGGAACTCCGAGAAGATGATCATGGTGACGAGCGCGTCCTTCGGACCCTTGACCGGGTCGTCGTCTTGGACGAGCACCTTCCAGACGCTCTTGTCTTCCTCTTCCGCGTCTTCACCCCTCGGCTTGGCCGCGGCCGGGGCCGCCGCCTGATTCTTGTTCGTCAGGGTGACGTACACGTCGGCGGGCTTGGTGCCGCTGGCGATCAGCTTCTTGGCCTCTGCCAGCTGGGCGTCGATCACTTCCGTGAACTTGTCGAGCGGCTGCGCGCCGCTCAAGGTCACGCCGTTGATGCGGAACGCCGGGGTGCCGGTGGCGCCGATCTTCTTCGACAGAGCCAAGTCCTCGTCGACCTTGGCCGCGAACTTCTTGGCGCTGTACGCGGCCTTGAACTTCGCCTTGTCGACGCCGGCTTCGACGGCCCACTTCTCGAAGTTTTCGTCGTTCAGGGCCTTGGCGTTGGCGAAGGCGCTGTCGTGGAACTTCCAGAACGCCTCGCTGCCCGCGAGGCCCATCACGGTCGCGGCGGCTTCGTGAGCCGGGCGCGCCGCCTTGTGAAACGGAAGCGGGTTGTGCTTCCAGACGATGCGCACCTTGTCGGGGCCGTACTTCTCCTTGATCTGCTTGAGCGTCGGACCGACGCGGCTGCAGAAGGGACACTCGAAGTCGCTGATCTCGACGATCGTGACCGGGGCGGTGGGCTTACCCCACTGCGGGTCCTTCGACGAAACCGGCACGCTGGCCGCGCTCTGATCCGGCACTGCCGCCGTGGCTGAGCCTTCTGCTTCGATCTCGACGCCATTCCTGCGATCCACGCCCCACATGAGGAACATGCCCGCGAGGAAGCTGATAAAGAACCCGACGATCGCGGTTCCTTTGTTCATGACTTACTCCGTTGATTGATTTTCGAACTATTGACGAATGAAGAGATGCGCATGCGGCGCAGTCCGGATGCCCGGCGCGCCGATGACTGGTCTTGTGTGTCGCTGCTGACGAGCGCGCACGCGCGCGCAGCTCAGGCTCGCGGCGGACGGAACAGCGAGCTCTGAACGCCGGGGCGCGCCGGCAGGTTGGCCGCGCTGTCGATCGGCGCGCGCGCTGAAGAGATCTGCGCGAGCCGCAGCACGCCGAAGCCGAGCACGCGCTCGGGCGCTTCGTGCACCACGACGCGCTCGGGCGAGAGCGGGATCGAGCGGCCCAGGCTCAGCTCTTCGTGCTGGCAAGAACCGGCCACGATGCTGCCCGCCTCGCGAGCGCGAAAGATGGGCGGCGCCGCGATACTCTCAGCCCGCTCGCCGCACATCGGCACCACGAGCAAGGTCGCGGCCGACGCGCGCTCGCTCACGCTCAGCACGAACAGCGCCGCCAGCACCGACAGAGCCCGGAGCAGGCAGCGCAGCCCTGAGCTGCGGAGAGAGCACGAAAAGTCAGCCATGAGTCGCGGCAGGCGGCGGGAGCCTACCAGGCCGTGCAACCAACCGGCAGTCCTTGCGGCTCATTCCCTTGCTCGATCCTCCCATCAGCCGGCTGGACGTCAGAAATCGTACGCGCTTTCTTTGCCTACATCATGCGACATAGGCACCATCGGGGACATGCAGGCCACCGAGTCGATCGCCAACCCGACGAAATCGCTGGAGAATACCGCCGAGCGCGAGGAACAGACCGCGCCTGCCGCTGCGGAGGCCCCGCTGCCGCGTCGCTTCGAACGTTACACGCTGCTCAAGCGGCTGGCTCGGGGTGGCATGGGCGAGGTGCTGCTCGCGTCGACCGGTGGCATCGAAGGGGCCGAGCGCCCCGTGGTGGTGAAGATCATCCGGCGCGAGCACGAGACCGATCGCTCCTTCTTGGCGCGCTTCCTCGACGAGGCGCGCATCCAGGCGCAGCTGCAGCACCCCGGCGTCGCGCAGATCTTGGAGGCGACCTCGGATCACGAAGGCAAGCCCTACGTGGTGGTCGAGCACATCGAGGGCCGCAACCTGAGCGACGTGCGCAGCCGGGCCGCCCAGCTCGGCGTGCGGGTCAGCTGGCCCGAGTCGCTCGCGCTCGGCATCATGCTGGGCGAAGCGTTGGCCCACGTGCACGAGCGTACCGACGCGGAGGGGCGACCGCTGGAGATCGTGCACCGCGATCTGAGCCCGCAGAACGTGATGGTGAGCTACGGCGGCGAGCTCAAGCTCATCGACTTCGGCACCGCGCGCGCCGAGAACCGCCGCTGCCACACGGTGGCAGGCATCGTCTTCGCGAAGCCGGGCTACGTGGCGCCGGAGGTGGCCAACAACACGCCCGGGGGCGCGCCGTCCGATCTGTACGCCTTCGGCATCATGCTCTGGGAGCTGATCGCCGGTCGTCGCTTCTTGATCGGCGACGGGGCGCAGCACATGGCGCTCGTCGGCGCGGGCAAGCGGAACCCCACGCCGCTCTCGCAGCTGATTGGAGCTCCGCCCGAGCTCGATCAAATCATCCTCAAGCTGACGGCCACTCGCGTCGAAGATCGCTACGAAGGCGCCGCCAAGGCCGTGACCGATCTCGGGCGCTTGCTGCAGCGCGCGCCGAGCATGGCCGACGGTGACCGCAGCGTGCGCGGCCGCGTCGCGAACCTGATGCGCCGCCTGTACCCGGCGGAGCCGGCGCGTTCGCGCGCGGAGTTTGCGCGGCTGGTGGCCGAGTATCGCGCAGCGGAGGCTCGCCCGCTGCCCTTGCCACCGTCGCCGGAGGCCCCCGCGGCCGAGACCGCGGATCCTTCACTGCTTTGCGGCACGCCGTACAAGTTGGTGAGCGAGCTCGGTCGCGGCTCGATGGGCGTGGTGTACCAGGCGCTGCACGTCGACCTATCGCGTACCGTCGCGCTCAAGCTGATGGATCCCGACAAGCTGGGTGGCAAAGCCGTCGATCGCTTTCGGGCCGAGGCGCGCAGCATCGCCCAGCTCTCGCACGACAACCTGATCAAGGTGTTCGACTTCGGCGTCGCGCAAGATGGGCGCCCCTACTACGCCATGGAGTACCTGGTCGGCGAGTCGCTCGAGCGCAAGCTCGCCAAAGACGGTGAGCTACCGTACCGAGTCGCCGTCGACTACGCGCTCCAGGCGGCGCGCGCGCTCGAAGCGGCCCACGCCGCCGGCGTCGTTCATCGTGACGTGAAGCCGGGCAACTTGCTGCTCACGGCCGACGGGGTCATCAAGCTGTGCGACTTCGGGCTCGCCGGTGAGCCCAGCGCGCCGAGCAACGGTGAGGCGCTGCACGTCGTGGGGACGCCCGAGTACATGGCGCCCGAGCAGGCGCAAGGCGGCGCGGCCGACGCGCGCAGCGACATCTACGCTCTCGGGGCCGTGCTCTACGAGCTCATCACCGGCTATCAGCCGCACATCGCCAAGAACCTCGTCGAGCTGCTCGACGTGAAGCGCCGCGTGGTGCCGCTCGCGCCTAGCGAGCGCCGTCCCGAGGCGGGGATTCCCAAGGCGCTCGATCGGCTCCTGGCCAAGACGTTGAGCGTGGATCCGAGCCAGCGGCCGCAGACTGCGCGCGAGCTGGGCCAGGCGCTCGAGCTCGTCCTCAGGACGCAGCCCAAGCGGGAGGTCCCGCTCGCTCCTCGCCGTCGCGGCTTGGCGCGCAGCTTGGTGGCCGGCATGTCGGTGCTGGTGCTGGGCATCGGCGGAGCCGCGATCGCCAAGACGCCCACGGGCGAGCGCGCGACGGCCTCGCTCAAGGCCGCCTACGATCACGTCGTCAAGCTGCGCGCGGACGCGCTCGCCCACCGCGCGCCGCCGGCGCCCGCGCCGCGCGCGCAGATCGCCATCGGCACGCTGCCGGCGCCGACCGAGAGCGACCCGGTCGCCGCGCCGGCCGCGCCGCCAGCCCCCGTCGAAGCGAGCGCGCAGACCATCGACTTGGATGCGGTCGAAGCCGCGGAGGGCGCCGATGACGGCGAGGTCGAGGAGCAAGACGCCCCGACGGCCGAGGCCGTGGCGACCGCCGGCGGAGTCGACTTGAGCGAAGAGCAAGAGGTCGAGATCAAGGGCAGCCCCGCCGCCGACCCGGCGCCGAGTGACAACGCGGCCGTGGCCAAGGCCGAAGCGCTGTGGGAAAGAGGCGCCAAGCTGCGCGCCCTCGACGTGCTGCGTAAAGCTTCTCTGAAGACGCCGAACGACCCGTCGGTGTTCAAGGCGCTCGCGGCGCGCGCGGAGCAAACCCGAGCTTGGGGTGAGGCCGTCAAGTCCGCGCGCCGCTGGGCCCTGCTCGACCCGAGCGCCGAGGCGAGGTTGTCGCTCGCTCGGCTGGAGCGCGCGACCGGCCACAAGGAACGTGCGCTCGCCCTCGTGCAGGGGGTCTTGAAAGAAGATCCCGCTTCGCCCGACGCCAAGACCTTGCTCGGCGAAATGCGCGGACAAAAGCTGGCCCTGTCGCAATAAGAGCCAGCGCCGGCGGGCGGTTATGTAAGAAGCTGCTTGCTGGCGACCCCCAGCAGTCCGTACAACCCCCCGGTCCGTGGCTCTCCCTCCCAGCTCGTCGGCCGCCCCGTTGGATCTTACTGGGTCCAAGACACGCATCGTCCTCAAGCTGGCGACCCCGACGGTCTTGGCCATGCTCGCTCAGAGCGCGGTCAACGAAGTCGACATCATCTTCTTCGCGTGGCTGGGGTGCCCGGGGTCCTCGTACGCGCAAGCGGCGCTCTTGCCGTGCCTGCTGCTGCTCTGGATGTTCGGCGGGTCGCTGAGCGCGATCTCGGTCGGCACCCAAGCGCTGGCCGCGCGGCGCTTCGCCGAAGGGCGACCGGCCGACGCGGGCACGGTGCTGGCCAACTCCTGGTTCTTCTCGCTGATCGCGGGGATCGTGTTCACGTTGCTGGGCTACCTGGTCATCCCGCACGTGCTGGGGGTGCTGGTGTCGTCGCCCGAGGTGCGGGAGGTCGCGACTGGCTACTTGAACTACCGACTGCTCGGCATCACGTCGATGGCGGTCACCTTCTCGTTCAAGGCGTTCTTCGACGGCATCGGCAAGACGCAAGTGCACATGATCGCGAGCGTTCTGATGAACGTCATCAACGTCGCCTTGTGCATCATCTTCATCTTCGGCAAGTGGGGCGCGCCGCAGATGGGTATGGCCGGCGCGGGCTTGGCCGGCGCCGTGTCGTCGTGGGTGGGGCTGATCGTGATGGTGGTCTGGGCGGGCCTATCGCACTATCGCGAGCGCTTCGCCCCGTTCAAGCTGGCGGGTCTGTCGCGTGAGCTGCTCGGCCGCATCTTGAGGCTATCGGTGCCCAGCGCCGTGGCGACGATCGCGGTGATGAGCGGCTTCATGCTGTTCGCGATGATCGTGAGCAAGCTCGACGCGATGATGAACTCGAGCATCGTGGCCCCGGATTGCCCGGGCGGGAAAGCGGAGGCCGTCAACGGCGCCGCCACCACCGTCATCGTCGGCGTGCTCAAGCTCACCTTCACGGCGTGCTTGGCGTTCGGCACGTCGACGGCCACGCTCGTGAGTCAGTGCTTGGGCGCCGGCAAGGGCGACGAGGCCGAGAAGTTCGGGTGGACCTCGGTCAAGCTGGGCCTGATCATCTTCGGCGTCGTCGGTCTGCTCGAAGGCGTGATCTTGACCGAGCCGCTCCTGCACCTCGTGACCAAGAGCCCCGCCGTCTACGAAGCGGCCATCTTTCCGATGCGCATGATGGGCCTCGCCACCCCGCTGATCGCGGTCGGCATGATCTTGACCCAAGCCCTGTTCGGGGCCGGCAACACCCGCTTCGTCATGATCGTGGAGCTCATCCTCCACTTCTTCTGCCTCGTGCCGCTCGCGTGGCTGCTCGGCATCACCTTCGAGGTCGGCCTCGTCGGCATCTGGACCGCCGCGCTCGTCTACGTCGTCTTGCTCACCGCCGTCATGGTGTGGAAATTCAAGAGCGGCGACTGGAAAGCCATCAAGCTCTAGGGTCGTGAGGCCGAGAAGGGCTCAAGAGGTTGCCTGCTCGATTCATCGACTCAGGGCCGTAGCGTGCGCAGCGCTCAGTGCCAGAAACCGATGCTGAACGCGGTGTTCAGGTACTCGCGCGCGCCATCGCCGGCGATGGAGAGCTGCCAGTAGTCGAAGCGGTCGAGCAGGCCGAAGATGTTCCAGCGAAACAGCCGCACGTCGAAGCCGCCGGTAGCGTGCAGGCGACCCCGCGCACCTTCGGCGATCGCGGGCTCGTAGTAGCTGCCCGCGCGCAGCCGTAGGTGGCGCTCGATGACTTCGCTCTCGAGGCCGAGGCGAGGCGAGAGCAGCGGATCCGAGGCCGTCATGCGCGCGCCGCTGGGCTCCCAATAGCCTTGGAGCCCCGCGTCCGTCGGGCGCTCGACGAGCTTGAGCTCGGTGCTCACGAGGAGGTAGCGCCGGCTCAGCCGCTGGTAACGCTCGAAGAGCTCGTCTTCGGCGCGCTCGAGCTGCTGCTTCGTCGGCTTCTGACCGGGCGGGAGGCGTCTCTTCGCCAAGGTCTCCGCCGCGAGGAACGGAGGGTTGAGCGGCCTCTTCCCGAACTGATACGCGAAGCCGACCGCCACCTCCCAGGGCACGTGCAGCGTGTCCGGCGCTCCCTCTGCGGCGGGCAGGGTCGCGTCGATGGCTTGCTTGTAGGCGACGCCGATTCGAAACTGGTCCGCCCTAGGTTTGAGGATGATGCCCGTCTCGAGGCCGGTACCGGCCGAGCTGAGCGCGTCGGAGCTCGAGGCGCTGTCGAAGCTCATGCCGATGATGCGCGACCCCGCGCCCACCAGCACCTGGCCGTCGGCGAAGCCGTAGGCGACGCTGGCGTGGACGACCCCGAAGTTGGCGCCCAAGCTCGTGGTGAAGCCTTGCCGCTTGTCGGGGC
This sequence comes from Pseudomonadota bacterium, assembly GCA_023431345.1. Taxonomy (GTDB): domain Bacteria; phylum Myxococcota_A; class Polyangia; order Polyangiales; family Polyangiaceae; genus PMG-095. The sequence goes on along the minus strand of JAEYWK010000074.1, from coordinate 110,207 downwards.
GCGAGGCCGCGTTGCTCTGGGCTTGGGCCGCCAAGCCGAAGCCGAGATGGTCGTAGTACACGTTGGCGTGGAGCGAGCCGAAGATCGCCGTGCTTTGATCGACGTTGCCGTCGTCGGGTTGATTGTAGAAATCGTTCTTCGGCAGCCAGGCGCCGATCGAGAAATCCGCGCCGAGGCCGTAGTCGAACCGTCTCCACGAGTACGGCAGGCGCACGGCATCGGACGCGGGGTTGAGCGCGACGCCTTCGCTGCCTTCGGCGATCGCGACGAAGGCGCCGCCCAGCCCCATGAAGCGGGTGCTCCCGGCGATCGGGCCTTGGGCTGCGTTCAGCGCGCCAGGCGCCGGCACCTCCATCTCCATCTCGCCTTCTTGCGCCTGCGCGACGGCGGGCCAGGCCAGCGCAAAGAACGATACCGCGAAAGTCATGACCCCGAGACGGCGTAAAAACAGCTGAGCCAAGCGGGCTCGCGCTTGCAATCCGCGTGCCTCCAGGCCCCGAGAGAAGCGCACCCGCACGGCCGCGTGGAACGCGGCAGCCGCGTTCGCGCCTGAGCGCCTCGGGAACGCCGCGCACAATTGGTCCGTGGCAGCTTTGCGCCGAGAGGTGAGCACAGCCGCAGCGTCGAAGAGTCGAAGGAAGAGTCGAAGGCACCGATGTTGGCGGACATCCGCGCAGCGCTCGCCCTCGATGCGCTAGAGCTTCGCGAAGACCAGCGTCGAGTTGTTCGCGGGCATCGTTACCCGTTCTTGCAGATTGAAACCAAAGCGCTCGGCGAGCTCGACGAGCGCTTCCAGATCACGCACGCCGAAGCGCGGGTCCCGCTCGCGGAGTGAGCGGTCGAAGTCCTCGTTGCTGGGCGCCGTGTGCCGGCCCCCGACGCGAAATGGCCCGTAGATCACGAGCTTTCCTCCGCTTCCGAGCAAGCGCGCCGAGCCGCTCACGAGCCCGATCGCCGCCTCCCACGGGGCGATATGAATCATGTTGGCGTTGAAGATGGCGCTCGGACTGAGGGCGATCCAATCAGGAGCGAGCACGTCGATCCGGACCGGCTCGCGCAAATTCGGCAGGGCGCTCTCTCGCACCCAAGCTCGGATGCTGTCGAGGTTCTCGGCGGCGACGTCCGAGGGCTGGATGATCCAGCGCGTCATGCGCCGAGCGAAGTAGACGGCGTGCTGACCGGTGCCGCTGGCTATCTCCAGCAGGGTACCGGACTCCTCCAGCACGCGCGTGAGCACCTCTGAGATCGGCTGCTGGTTCCGTTCGGGGGCGGGCCAGGTGAGCTTGGGCACGACGCTGTTGTCGCTGGGATCGGGCCACGGCGCAAGGCGCCCTGCGCCGTGAAGCTCGGCGCCGCACTGCGGGGCCCGTACCGCTCGAGTTGGCGCGCTCAGGGCTTCTCGCTGTGGCAGCGCGCCGCGAGCGCCGGCGCGAGGTAGCTCTTCGCAAGGCGCCGCAGGAGCGCGCGCTCGAGGCGCTCCTCGGGGCCTCGCTCGGGCGCGGCGAGCAGGGCGTTCACGCGGCTCTCGTAGGCCGCGCGATCGCGCTTCTTGCAGGCTGCCTCGGGGGCGAGCAGCTCGCGTTCGATCAGGGAAGCGCCTGGCTCCTCGCGCGACCGGCCGTAGTAGCGGGCGCGCGCCTCGGCGTCGCGCCGATCGCGCAGCTCGAGCTCGGCCCGCGCGTCGTCGCCAGCGGCCAAGGCCTCCAGGCGACGCGCCTCGATGAAGCCCCGCGCGAGCAGGCCATACCCGCTGGCGAGCAGGCTCCGGACGCGCGCGTCGCTGCCGTCACGCTGATGGAGCGCCTCCAGCTCGACCAGCTGCGCCGAGAGCGCGGCCTCGGCCAGGTGCAAATTCGACGCCGTGGCCAGCGTGCGCGCCTTCCACTGGGCGGTCCGGATGTCGTTCTCGAGCACGGCGTGCTGGACGCAGCTCGTGGTCAATAAGCCGAGCGCGAGAGGCAGCCCGAAAATGAAGCGCACGCTCAGCGCGCTCCCACGAGGCGACAAGCCAGTGAGGCGCGCACGAACGGATCGCTGTCGGCGAGCCGGAGCGCAAGGCCGCGGCGCTTGCCGAGGCCGGCCAGGGTGAGGGCTGCGCGCAGTCGACGCGCGGAGCTGGGGTGCGAGAGCTCTTGCTCCACGCGCGCGATGGCTCGTAGTGAGCCGAGGGCGACGAGCGCGTAGCTGGCTTCGAGACCGGCGTCGCTCTTCTCGGCCGCGAGCTGCTCGAGCTGCGCGCGCGCGCTCACGCCCCTGCCGGGCAGCTCGCTCAACTTGGCGAGGACGAGCGGGGTGACGTCGGGAGACGGGCTTTGGGCGGCTTTCTCGAGCGCCGCTTTGACCGAGGCATCGCTGAGCGGCGCCGCCATGAGCGCCAAGCGACGCTCGTCATCACTGCCGCTTTCGATGGCCCGAGCCAGCACCGCGATCGCAGCGCCGCGCGAGTCGCGCGAGCGCAGCAGGAGCGTGGCTGCCGACACCGACACGAGGCCTGCTCGGCCGAGCGCGCGCGACAGCTCTCGCTCCCCGCCGCGCCGAAACGCCCCCGGCTCCGACCAGGCGTCGAGCACCGCCAGCTGCCCCTGCTCGTCGCCGCCCGCGTACAGATCCATCAAGCCGAGCACGGCCGGCTCATTGCCGATGCGTCCGACCGCGAGCGTGGCCCGCGAGCGGTTGAGCGGGCTCGGATCGAGGCGCGCAGCTTCGAGCAGGTCCGGCAGGTGCGGCGCCACCGGAGCTTTGACGGCGGCCTCGAGGGCCGCGCGCCGCACGCGCTCGTCGGGATCGGTCAGGTAGCGACGGCGCAGCTCGGCGTGCGCGCCGCTCAAGGTGGCGCGCGCCGCCAGGGCCCGAAACGCGGCGCTGTCTGCCTCGCGGTAGCGCTTCACCAAGTCGTCGGCGTCGCGCCTGCCGGCCTCGAACAACAGCAGCGTGGCGGCCGCGGCCGGCTCGTCGCCGCGCGAGGCGCGCTCCGACAGCGCCGCTTCGAGCTCGCTTCGGCATGGACGAAACACCGCCACTTGCTCCGCGCCATCGGCGCCGCCTGCGCCCGCGATTTCGCGCTCCGCGACGGCGAGCGCGAGCTCTTTCAGGCGCGCCTCGTCGAGCGTGCCGCCTCGCTCGGCCTTGGCGATCTCTTGCTGCAGCTCGGTGAGCGTTCCGCTGAGGGCGGCGCGTACTTCGGGGCGCGTGCCAGCGCAGCTCACCGCCAGAGCAGCCCCCAGAAAGAAACAGGCTCGCGACCAAGGCATGGTCGCGAGCCTACACCATCCACCCCGGCGTCGTGACAACGTCACGGCGCCGGCGGCTCTTCGATCAATTGACGGCGCTGCTCGCCGACTCCGACGCTTCGCGCTGGCTCGACTTGGCCAGCGCGTCACGGCGAACACGAGCCGCGGCCACGAAGCTCGAGAACAGCGGATGCGCGGCCATGGGCCGGCTCTTGAACTCGGGATGGAACTGACAGCCCAAGAAGTGCGGGTGATTCGGCAGCTCCACGATCTCCACCAGCCGGTTGTCGGGGCTGGTGCCGCTCAGCACGAGGCCCTTCTCGGTCAGCGCGTCACGGAAATCGTTGTTCACCTCGAAGCGGTGGCGGTGCCGCTCCGAGATCTCGTCCTTCTTGTAGATCTCGAGCGCGCGGCTGCCCGGCTTCAGCACGCACGGGTAGGCACCGACGCGCATGGTGCCGCCCTTGTCTTTGACGCCGCGCTGATCCGGCATCAGGTCGATGAGGGGCTGCGGGCAGTCTTTCTGAAACTCGGTGCTGCTGGCTTGCTTGATGCCGCACACGTTGCGCGCGAACTCGATCACGGCCAGCTGCATGCCCAAGCAGATGCCGAAGAACGGGACGCCGTTCTCACGCGCGTAGCGAATGGCTGCGATTTTGCCTTCTACGCCGCGGTCACCGAAGCCGCCGGGGACGAGCACGCCGTCCATCCCTGCCAGCACGCTGGGCCCGCCGCGCTCGATCTGCTCGGAGTCGATGTACTCGAGCTGTACGGAGAGGTCGTTGGCGAGCCCGCCGTGCACGAGCGACTCGTGCAGCGACTTGTAGCTGTCTTTCAAGTGGACGTATTTGCCGACCACGCCGATGCGAACGCTGCCGTGCGTCGGCTTCTTGAACGTCTCCACCGTGCGCTTCCAGCTCGAGAGCTCGGGCTGGCGCGACCAGATGTTGAGGCGCTCCGCGATCTGGCCGTCGAGGCCTTCGGCGTGCAGCACGAGCGGCAGCTCGTAGATACACCCGACGTCGACGGCGGAGATCACGCTGTCGACGGCGACGTTGGAGAACAGCGCGATCTTCTCCTTCAAGCCGCGCGCGATCGGTCGATCGCAACGACAGACCAAGATGTCGGGCTGGATGCCGATCTCGCGCATCTCGCGCACCGAGTGTTGGGTCGGCTTGGTCTTCAGCTCGCCCGCGGTGGGGATGTGCGGCACGAGGGTGACGTGCACGCTGAGCGCGTTCTCGGCGCCGGCCTCGAGCTTGAGCTGACGAATCGCCTCGAGGAAGGGCAGCGACTCGATGTCGCCCACGGTGCCGCCGATCTCGATGATCGCCATGTCGGCGCCGTCGGTCGCCTCGCGGATGCGCGCCTTGATCTCGTCGGTGATGTGGGGAATGACCTGGACGGTGGCGCCCAGGTACTCGCCGCGTCGCTCTTTGGTGATGACGGCCTCGTAGATGCGGCCGGTCGTCACGTTGGCTTGGCGGGTTAGACGGCACGCCGTGAAGCGCTCGTAGTGACCGAGGTCGAGGTCCGTTTCGGCCCCGTCATCGGTCACGAACACTTCACCGTGCTGATACGGCGACATCGTCCCGGGATCGACGTTGATGTACGGGTCGAGCTTCATGTGCGTGACACGCAGCCCGCGCGCTTCCATCAACGCGCCGATCGAAGCAGAGGTTAGACCTTTGCCGATCGAGGAGACGACACCGCCGGTGACCAAAACGAACTTGGTACGCCGACTCACAGGAGGATCTCCATGTCGGACCTCCCCGTATCACGCCCCGCTGGTGCCTGCACCCCTAACGCACATGTTCGCGCGCTCCTTGGAGAATATCGCGCGCAAATGGGCGCTCGGGCCGCTCAGAAGGTGCCGACGAAGCCGATGCCCGCGCCGCTCTTGCCGAGCTGCACTGGCACTGCATGTACGGTCGGCCCTTCGGCTTCCTTGGCGCGCCGCGACGGCGAAGGCGAAGTCTTTAGAAACAATCCCTCGCCGATGATCGCGAGCCCGCCGGCCTGAGAGACGCCGTCCGCGATCAGGAAGATCGCGCCGAGCACGACCCCGACCGGGCTGCAGTCGGAGTTACTCTCGGGGCAGCCTGCCTTGCTGAGCGCCATCCACGGGCCCGCGAACGGTACGCGCAGGTCGCGCGAGCCGTTGAAATCGCGTTGGTCGAACAGAAATGAAGCTCCCAGCGCGAGGCCGTAAGACACGACCGTGGTCGCCGCGCCAGCCACGATGTGCGTGGTGCGCGCTCCGGGCGGCGGCACGTCCGCGGCGGGGGGAGGGGGCGCCACGGCGGCGGGCGGGGCGGCCGGGGCGGCCGGCTCTTGGGCGAGCGCCGTCGAAGCGAGGGAAGCGTAAATGAGACCAAAGCCAGTCGCGACGAGCTGCCGGAATTGCACGGGCGGACTGTGCCTTTCTACCTGTTCAGATGCCAGCTTTTTGCCCCCGCCCGCGGTACGGGAATAACTGAGAGGGAGCCACCCGTGGAAACCGCCCTCTTCGACCGGCTGCTCGAGCGGCTGCCCTACCGCCGCTCCCCGCGTTTCGCGGCAATTTTCGTGGTTATGGCCATGGCTTGCTGGGGTGAGCCCGGCGCGCGCGGCGCCGCGAGCCCGACGCAGCCCGAGGCCGCCGCGCACTCGGATCTGGGTGACGACGAACCCGAGCCGGTGCTTTCGCCCGCCGCCCCACCGACGCCGGCGCCGCCGCAGCCGGCGGCCCCCGCGGTCGTGGCGCGGCCGCTGCCGGCGCCGAGCCAGCTCGCGGCCCGCGTCGCGCCGAAGCTGGAGGCGCTGTCGAGCTTGGTGAAAGCTCGGCACGGCGAGCTGGGCTTCGCGCTCCGTGATTTGGGGACCGGTCGCGAGCTGAGCGCCGAAGGCGCGACCGCCGCCATCAACCCGGCTTCCAATCAGAAGTTGATCACGGCGGCGGTAGCGCTGAGCGAGCTCGGCGCCGACCATCGGTATCACGTCGGCGTGCTCGGCAAGATCGCGGACGGCGTCGCGCCGCGCCTGGTGATCCGAGCCAACGGTGACCCGAGCTTTCGCTACGAAGATCTGCACGCCTTCGTCGAGAAGCTGGTGGCGCTCGGCCTGCAGCGGGTCGCCGGCGACGTGCTGGTCGATCAGAGCGCGTTCGACGATCGCTACACGCCGCCCGCGTTCGAGCAGCAACCCGGCGAGTGGGCCGCGTTTCGCGCCCCCGTGAGCGCGGTGGCGCTCGACAAGAACTCGACGACGCTGCACGTCTTCCCCACGCAGCCCGGGCAGCTGGCGCGCGTCGAGTTCGAGCCTCCCGGCTACGTGACGGTCCAGGGTGACGTGCGCACGGAGAAGGGCAAGAAGCGCGACAGGGTCGGGCTCACGATGAAGCCTCGCGGCCTGGGCATGGTCGCGCAGGTGAGCGGCTACGTGCCCGACGGAAGCACGGCCGTGCACATCACTCGACGCATCGAGAACCCGGAGATCTACGCGGGCGTGGTGCTGAAGCGCGCCCTGCAGACGGCGGGGGTCGAGGTCGCGGGCGAGGTGCGGCGCGGCGGCGAAGACGAAAGCGTCGAGCTGGTTGGCCGCGATTCGCCGCCGCTGTCGGAGCTGCTCGGCCTGCTCGGCAAAGCCAGCGACAACTTCTACGCCGAGATGGTCTTCAAGACGCTCGGCGCGGTGAAGCAAGGCAAGCCCGGCACGGCCGAGAAAGCGGCAGACGTCGTCCAGAGCTGGCTCGAGCTACGAAAGCTCGGTGACGAAGGGCTCCAGGTGACGAACGGCTCCGGCCTCTACGACGCCAACCGCGTGAGCGCGCGCACGCTGACGCGCCTCTTGGAGATGGCCTACCTCGACGCGGCTATCTCCAAGCCATTTCAGGAGCAGCTCGCGGTGGGCGGCGTGGACGGCACGCTGCGCTCGCGCTTCCAAGCGCTGCGCGGTCGTCGCTCCGTGCACGCCAAGACGGGCACCTTGAACAAGGTCACCTCGCTCAGCGGCTACGTCTTCGGTCCCGACCGAGAGACGGGCGTCGCCTTCTCGATCCTGGTCGCCGGCACCAGCGCCCACGCGGAGGTTCGCGAGCGCATGGACGCCCTGGTGCTCGAGGTCTCGGACGCGCTGTGGGCGCGCGCGACGCCGCTCGCCGCCGTCGCCCGCCGCTAGCGCGCGTCTTCGTGGCCCTTCTGGGGCCGCGGAATCGAGAGCTCCTTGCCGATCAGCTGCGCGACCTCCTCCGGCGGCTGCGGCCTCGCCATCAAATAGCCCTGGATTTGGTCGCAGCGCAGCAAGCGCAGCAGCTGGGCCTGGGTGGCGGTCTCGACGCCCTCCGCGATGACCTTGAGGTCCAGCGAGTGCGCCAGGGAGATGATGGCGGTCACGATCGACATCTGCTGCGGATCGTCGGCCATCTCGTCGATGAACGAGCGATCGACCTTGAGCGCGTCGAGCGGCAGTCGGCTGAGGTACCCGAGCGAGGAATAGCCGGTGCCGAAATCGTCGATCGCCACCTTCAAGCCGCGGCGCTTGAGCTCGCGAAGCTTCTCGATGTTCCCGGTCAAGTCGTCCATGAGGACGCTCTCGGTGAGCTCGATGTCGAGACCCGCGGTAGCTCGCGGGTAGCGCTCCAAGATCTCGTCGATGCTTCGAACGAAGTCGTGCTGCGCCAGCTGCAGCGCCGACACGTTCACCGCGATGCGCGGCGGCTGGAGGCCGCGCTCGAGCCACTCGGTGTACTGCCGCGCCGCCCGCTCTGCCACCCAGCGCCCCACCGGCAAGATGAGCTCCGTCTCCTCGAGCAGGGGGATGAATTGCCCCGGCGGTACGAGACCCACCTCGGGATCACGCCAGCGAATGAGCGCTTCCACGCCCACCATGGCCCCTGTCTTGAGATCGACCTTCGGCTGATAGAACAGTAGAAACTCGTCGTTCGCGAGCGCGCGCCGCAGCTTCGTCTCGAGGCGAAGCCGCTCCGCGACCCTGCTGTTCATGCTCGGGGCGTAGAAGAGGTAAGGCTGGGCCTGTTGCTTGGCCTGCTTGAGCGCGGTCTCGGCGCGGGCGATCAGCGTGTCGGCTTGGTCGGCGTCCGACGGGAAGACGGCGATGCCGGCCTTGGTCGAGAGGGTCAGGTCGGTGCCCTCCATCGGGACCGGCTTCTGCAGCGCCGGCAGCAGGACCTGCTGCAACCAAGTCGCGGCGTCCGCCTCTTGCGTCACGCCGGGCAGCATGACGACGAACGAATCGCCCTGGAAGCGGGCCACGAGCCGCTCGGGTCCGGCCGCGGCGCTGATGCGAAGGGCGACCTCCTTGAGCAGCAGGTCGCCTTGCTCGCGACCGAGCGATTCGTTGACGTGCCGAAAGCGGACGATGTCGAGCGCCGTGACCGCGACGTGCTCGCCGCGCGCGCTCGCGGCAGAGAGCTCCCGCCCGAGCTCGGCCGTGAAGTGGCCGCGGTTCACCAGCCCCGTGAGCTCGTCGTGCCGCGCGAGGTAGTCGAGGCGCCTCACGCGGTTGTCGAGCTCCTTGCGCTCCGTGATGTCGAGGGTCGCGCCTACCAAGCGCACGGCCTTGCCCGCCTCGTTCCACGCTGCCTGCGCGCTGATCTCGACCCAGCGGTAGTCGCCGGCGGTGTCGGCCGCGCGCAGCTGAAAGCCGCGCAAGGGCTCGCGCCGCTCGAGGTGCGCGTTGAGGGCCGCGCGCAGCCGCCCCACGTCGTCGGCGTGCACGCGCTGCTCGAGGGCCGCGAAATCGTGGATGGCGGTGGGGCCGCTGCTCTCCAGGGCAGACGTCGGCGAATACATGGTCTCGCCCGTCTCCAGGTTCCAGTCGAACAGCCCGCTGTTGGACGCCAAGAACGCCAGGCGCAGCCGCTCCTCGCTCGCGCGGAGCGCCTCTTGGGTGCGCGTCGTCTCGGTGATGTCTTGAGCAATGCCTACCAGGCCCACCATTTTGCCGTCGCGCGAGCGCACCGCCGCGCGCGTCGTCAGCGACGAAACGGGCGTCCCGCGGTGGGTCACGTAGCGCAGCACGTCTCGTCGCGGCTGACCGTCGGTCAAGATTTGCATTTCGCGCGCCTCGATCTCGAGCGCGGTTCGTGCGTCGCTCGTGAGCTCCGACAAACGCTTGCCGAGCACCTCGTGCTCGCGCCGGCCGAGGGCTTCCAAGAAGGCAGCGTTCACCCGCACGTAGCGCCGATCGAGATCCTTGAAGAAGATCGCGTCGGGTATGCTCCGCATCAAATCGCCGAGCAGCTGCTTCTCGTAGGCGAGCTCGTGGTGGAGCCGGAAGTTGTCGGCCGCGTGCTGGATCTTGAGCCGTAGGTCCGGTCCGTCCCACGGCTTGGTGATGTAGGCGAAGATCTTGCCCTCGTTGACCGATCGCATCACGGCCTGCAGGTCGGCGTAGCCCGTGCACAGCACGCGCGTCGCGTCGGAGCATTGTCGAAGACGAGCCAGCAGCTCGTCGCCGCTCATGCGCGGCATGCGTTGGTCCGACAGCACGACCGCGATCTCGCGATCCGCCTCGGCCATGCGCAGCGCCTGCTCCGGCTCGTTGGCGGTCATGACCTCGAAGTCGTCTTCGAGCAGGTCCGACAGCGCCACGAGGACCTGCGGCTCGTCGTCGACTACCAGGACGCGTGGGGGTTTGCTGCTTGGCGTGCCAGCGGGAACGACGGTCTCCATCATCGTCAACCCCCAAGCAGAGCACGCCCGGCGCGATCCTGACAGAGCCGTGACGGGCATGACAGGCGCCGGCGTCATGACGGGCGTGGGCGTCAAGATGGCGACTGAGGCTTTTTGCGACAATCCGCGATGTCGTCAGAACCACTCAGGAAACATGCGCACCGCCCCCGGGCGCGACGCAATTGACAGCCGTCGTCGCGCTGGCGATCCTGGCCCGTGAATCTTCGTGGTTGGCGCGAAGACGAGGGAACTTTGCATGGTTGGCTCACGTGCGTGCCTGGGCGTGCTGATGGTAGGACTCCTCACGGGGCCTGCCTGGGGGCAAGAGCCGCCTTCCACACCGCAGATCCACGGCTTCGTCAGCCAGGGTTACATCAAGACCAGTAAAAACAACTACCTGGCCGAGACCGCGCGCAAGCAGGGCAGCGTCGACTTCAGCGAGGTCGGGCTCAATTTCACGCAGCAGCTGAGCCCGGAGCTCCGCGTCGGGGTCCAGCTCTTCGCGCACGACCTCGGGCCCCTCGGGAACTACGCGCCGCAGCTGGATTGGTACTACCTCGACTATCGCTTCTTCGAGTGGCTGGGCGTGCGCGCCGGCAAAACGAAGCTGCCGTGGGGGCTGTACAACGAGTCGAACGACATCGACGCGGGCCGTGTGCCCATCTTGCTGCCGCAGTCGGTGTACCCGGTCGCGAGTCGAGAGTCGCTGTTCGCGCAGACCGGCGCGGAGCTGTACGGTGACATCTCGCTCGGCGAAGCGGGGGCGCTCGAGTATCGCGCATATGCCGGCACCATCTTCGTGAACGGGGTGGACGCTTCGATTCAGTTCAGAGGGTTCGACGTGCCTTACGACGCCGGCGGCAGGCTGACGTGGTCGACGCCGCTCGATGGCTTGCAGCTCGGCGCTAGCGCGCAGTTCATGCGCTTCGATTTCGAGTTCCAGCCGACCCCCGCGCAGCGCGCCGCCTACGAAGCGGACGGGCAGCTCCCGAGCGACTTTAGCGGCGAAGTTTGGGCGAAGGCGCCGATCAAGCTGTGGGTCGCGTCCGCTGAATACCAGCGCGACGGGCTATGGCTAGCTGCCGAGTACGGACGCACGTATGGAAGCTACGAGACCAACCTCGTGCTCCCGCGGTCGAGCGTGGAGAACCGGGGCGGCTACGTGATGGCGTCCTACCAGGTCGCCCCTTGGTTCACGCCGGGCGTGTACTACTCAGCCGCCTTCTACGACGTCGAGGCCACGTTGCCGGCGGGTACGGACTCGCGTGGCACCTTCCAGCACGACGTCGCCGTCACGCTCCGCTACGACCTGACGCCCAACTGGCTGCTCAAGCTGGAGGGTCACTACATGCACGGCACCGGCGTGCTGCAAAGCCAGCTCAACGACAACCGGCGGCTCAGCGAGCTCACCAAGGATTGGGGCGTGTTCGTGGCCAAAACCACGGCGTACTTCTGAACCATGTCCCGCATGAGCTCGAACCTTCGCCCGCTCCACCGTCGCCCGGTGCTGCTCGCTTTGCTGCTGGCCGCTGCGCGAGGCGTGACGGGGAGCCGGCTCGCCCGGGCCGAGCCCGACGCCGGCCTGCGCTTGATCGTGCACGCGAGCAACCCGCAGACCTCGGCCAGCCGCGACTTCGTGGCCGACGCGTTCTTGAAGAAGGCCACGCGCTGGCCGCACGGAGACGCAATCTCGCCCGTCGACTTGCGCGCCGGCAGCGCGGTGCGGCGACGCTTCTGCGAAGTCGTGCTGAAGCGCAGCCTCGCCGCCGTTCGTAGCTACTGGCAGCAGCGCATCTTCTCGGGGCGAGACGTGCCGCCGCCCGAGGTCGACTCCGAGGAGAGCGTGGTCAGCTACGTGGCCAAGTATCCGGGGGCGGTGGGCTACGTGAAGGCAGCGACGAAGCTCTCGGGGGTGAAGGAGCTGCTCATCCGGTGACCACGACCCTGCGCGGGAAGCTGTTCGCGATCATCGGAGCGGCCTTGATGGCGCTGCTCGGCACCCTCGCCGTCAGCGCCTGGTTGGGCGAGCAGCAGGCGCGAGAGCTCGATCGCGTCCAGGGGCGCCTGGTGCCGCGCAGCGAAGTCGGGCCGCGCGTCGAGGCCGAGCTCGAGCGCATGGCGCGCGCGATGCAAGACGCGGTGGCGGCCCAAGACGTGGCGGGGCTCGACGCGGCCCAGGCCCACAAAATCAAGCTCTTCGAGCTGCTCACGGGCGCAGGCGCGGCCGTCGATGCCCCCAGCGCCGCCGCGGTGCGCTGGAACGTGCAAGCCTACTTCGAGATCGCGCAAGACGTGTCGCGCCGCATGATCGAAGGGGAGTCGAGCGAGTCCTTGGCGCAGCAGGTTACGCGCATGCAAGAGCAACAGCGCAAGGCCAGCGAGCTGCTCAAGAGGGCGACGGGGCTCGATCGCCACGAGCTGCGCGACTCCTTCCAAGCCGTGCGAGACGTGAGCACTCGCGCCGAGCGGCTGCGGCACGGCATTACTGCGGGCGGCGTGGTGATCGTGGCGCTGCTGGCGTTCTGGGGCGCCAGCAGCGTGCTTCGGGCCCTGACCCAGCTCACGACGGGGCTGGCTCGCTTCGGCACCGGCGACTTCAGCAAGCCCATCCCGATCGCGGCTCGCGACGAGCTGGGCAAGGTAGCCGAGCAGGCCAACCTCATGGCGGAGGGGCTCGCGCGCCTCTCTGCCGCGCGCGAGCGAGACGACTGGCTCAAGGCCGGCATCGCCGAGGTGAGCGACCAGCTACGCGGTGAGCTCGATCCGAAGGCGGTGGCTGAGCACGCGCTCGCCTGTTTGGCGCAGCGCGTGGGGGCTTTGGCGGGAGCGCTCTACTTGCGCTCCGAGGACGGCGTGCTGCAGCTGACGGGCGTCTACGCCGGCGAGGCCACGCTCGAACGTGCAGCCGTCACCGCGCGATTTGGCGGCGGCGAGGGCCTGGTGGGGCAGGCAATGTCCACCAGCGAGCTGCGCGTGGTCGACGACCTGCCCGACGGCTACTCGAAGATCCGCTCTGGCCTCGGCGAAGCGACGCCTCGCCAGCTGCTGCTCTTGCCGCTCGTGAGCTTCGAGCGCTCGATCGGCGTGCTCGAGCTCGCGCTGCTGCGGCCCTCGACCGAGGTCGCGCGCGAGCTTTTATTGGCGGTGCGACCCCTCGTCTGCTCCGCCCTCGAAGCGGCGCGAGCCGGCGTCGCGCGGCAGAAGCTGCTCGTCGAGACGCAGGCTCAAGCGGAGCGGCTCACGGCGCAGGAGGAGGAGCTGCGGCTCAACAATCAGGAGCTCTTGGCTCAACAGGACGAGCTGCGCCGGGCCAACGAGGAGCTCGAGCAGCAGCGCAAGGCGCTCAGCGAGCAGAACGCAGAGCTGAGCCAGGCGCGTGGGGTGCTGGCGACCAAGGCCGACGAGCTCAAGCGCGTCAGCGCCTACAAGTCTCAGTTCCTGGCCAACATGTCGCACGAGCTCCGCACGCCGCTCAACAGCATGCTGCTACTCTCGCACTTGCTGGCTGAGAACGAGCACGGGAACCTGACGCCGAAGCAGGTCGAACATTTGCGAACGGTGCACGCGGCCGGCCAGGACCTCTTGTCGCTCATCAACGAGGTGCTCGACCTGTCGAAGATCGAAGCCGGCAAGCAAGAGGTGCAGCTCGAGGCGGTCGAGCCGAGCCGCTTCTTGGCCTTCGCGCGCCGCTTGTTCGAGGCCACCGCGGCCCAAAAGGGCGTGCAGCTCGTGACGCGCATCACGGCTGGCACGGCCGAGCGCATCGTGACCGATCGCCAGCGCGTCGAGCGTATCCTCACGAACCTGCTGAGTAACGCGCTCAAGTTCACGGCCCAGGGCAGCGTCACGCTCGAGATCGGTCCGGCGCGCGATCTGGCGGCAAGTCACGTCGTCGGTCCGGGCGTGGCCTTCACGGTGACCGACACCGGCATCGGTATCCCGGAAGCGGAGCGCGAACGGGTGTTTGCGCCGTTCGAGCAGGCGCAGGGGCAGGCCAACCGTGGCTACGGCGGAACGGGGCTGGGCCTCTCGATCGCCCGCGAGTCGGCGCGCCTGCTTGGTGGTGATTTGCTGCTCGCGGGTAGCTCCAGCTCCGGCAGCTGCTTCGTGTGCGTGGTTCCGGAAAAGACCTCCGAGGCGCTCTCCACTCGAGCTGAGCCGGCCCGGGTCGAGGACGACAGCCCGTCGCTCTCGCCGACCGAAGGCTACCTGCTGATCGTGGAAGACGACGGCTCGCAGGCGACGCAGCTGGTCGACATCGCGCGCGCGCGCGGCTTGAAGGCGGTCGTGGTCAGCAGCGGCGAGGAAGCGCTGCGGTGGGCGCGGCGGGGGCGCCCGCTGGGCATCGTGCTGGACATCAACCTGCCCGACATCGACGGCTGGAGCGTGATGGAGCGCCTCAAGCAGGATGAGCTGACGCGCGCCATTCCCGTACATTTCGTGTCTGGTGTCGCGGAGCCGCATCGCGGCTTGGCGATGGGCGCGGTGGGCTACTTGGTGAAGCCCGCTAGCCACGCCGAGCTGGCCGGCATGGTGCGCAGGCTGGTGCCGCAGACCGCCATCGCCCAGGGCGTGCTCGTCGTCGAAGACGACGCGCAGTACGGGGCGTCGCTGCTGACGGTGCTCGAGCGAGGCGGCCTGGGCGGCGAGCATGTGCAGTCGGCCGGCGCCGCCCTCGACGCGCTCGCGACCGGACGCTTCGGTTGCGTGATCCTGGACCTGGGCTTGCCCGACATGGACGGGCTGGCGCTGCTGCGTGCGCTGCGGAAGCGGCCGGAGCTGGGCGCGCCGCGGGTGCTGGTTCACACCGGCCGCACGCTATCGAAGCAAGAGACACGCGAGCTGATGGCCTACGCCGAGGCGATCGTGCTCAAAGACGGCACCTCCGCCGAGCGGCTGCTCGAAGAGGTGCGGCTGTTCGTGCGGCACGTGACGGGCGCGGCGGCAGGCGGAAGCGCGCTGCCCGCGGCCCGCCCCGACATCACGCTGCGCGGTGTCAAGCTGCTGCTGGCCGAGGACGATATTCGCACGGTATACTCGCTGTCGGCGCTGCTGCGCAGCAAGGGCGCGGAGGTGTTGACGGTGGAGACGGGCAGGGAGGCGCTCGAGGCCTTGGCGAACCATCAAGACATCCGCGGCGTGCTGATGGACATCATGATGCCCGAGATGGATGGCTACGAGGCGATGCGCCGACTGCGGCAAGTGCCGCGGCTCTCGACGCTGCCGGTGATCGCGCTCACGGCCAAGGCCATGAAGGGCGAGCGCGAGCGCTGCCTGGAGGCGGGCGCGAGCGACTACCTGCCCAAGCCGGTGGACGGCGACAAGCTGATCGCCAAGCTGCAGTCCTGGCTGAGCGAGGGTGCGGCCTGATGTTGCCGCCGGATGCGGCAGAAGCGCTCGAGGTGAGCTTGCTGCTCGACGCCATCAACGCCTGCTACGGCTACGATTTCCGACTCTACGCGCGCGACTCGATACAGCGCCGGGTGGCGGCTGCGGCAGCCAAGGTCGGCGCCAAGAACCTGGGCGAGCTGCAGCATCGCTTGATCCGAGAGCCGGCCGTGTTCGGGGCCGTGCTCGACGTGCTGACGGTGCGCGTGACGGAGATGTTCCGCGATCCGCCCGTGTATCGGGCGATTCGCCAGCTCGTCATCCCCGCGCTCCGCACGTACCCAGAGCTCAAGGTTTGGCACGCCGGCTGCGCCTCGGGCCAAGAGGTCTACGCGACCGCCATCTTGCTCGCCGAGGCGGGACTCTACGAGCGGTCACAGATCTACGCGACCGACATGAGCACGGCGGCCATCGAGCAGACGCGCGACGGCGTGTACCCGGAGGCGAGCTTGGCGAGCTCGGCCCAGAACTACCGCGACGCCGGCGGGCAGCAGGACTTCGGCCGCTATTGGCTGCGCGGTTACGGTAATGTCTCGATCGTGCCCGCGCTGAAGAAGAACGTGCACGTTTTCCAGCACGATCTGGTCAGCGACTACTCGCTCGGCGAGATGCAGCTGATATTCTGCCGTAACGTGCTCATCTACTTTGGCGAAGAGCTGCGCCGTCGGGTGTTCGAGCTGTTCGCAGACGGGCTGGCTCGAGGAGGCTTCTTGTGCTTGGGCGCCAGCGAAGCGTTGCCGCCCGGCGAGCGTGATCGCTATGCCGATGTTTCGCCGGCAAACCGCCTGTTCCAGCGGCGGAGTGACGCATGAGCGCCCCGGGCCTCGAGCGCGAGCTGCCGTCGGTGCTGATCGTGGACGACGTCGATGCGAACTTGACGGTGCTGCAGCTGGTGCTCGAAGGGCAGCCCTGCAACGTGGTCTCTGCCAACTCGGGGCAGCAGGCGCTTCGCTTGCTGCTCCGTCAAGAGTTCGCGGTCTTGCTGCTCGACGTGCAAATGCCGGAGATTGACGGCTACGAGGTGGCGCGACACGTGCGCATGCACCCGGCGACGCGCGACGTGCCGATCATCTTCTTGACCGCCACTCACCACAGCGATGACAACATCTTGCGTGGCTACGACTCGGGGGCGGTGGACTTCCTGTTCAAGCCGCTCAACCCGGCCGTGCTGCGCAGCAAGGTGCGAGTCTTCCTGGAGCTGCACGCCCAGCGCAAGAAGCTGGCGCACGCCAACCGCGAGCTCGCGCAAGCGAACGCCAGCTTGCGACAGACCAATCAGGACCTCGAAGAGGCCTACCGCGAGGTCAAGACCACGCACGCCAAGCTGGTGCAGAGCGCGAAGATGGCTTCGCTGGGTGAGCTCGTCGCGGGCATCGCCCACGAGATCAACAACCCCTTGTCGTTCGCGTTGAACCACATCGACACCACGCGTCGCTCGGTCGAACAATTTCGCGACGAGATGCTGGCCGGCGAAAAAGCACGGGCCGAGCAGCGCTTTCAGCGCGCCAGCTCGCGGCTCGACGAGACGCAGCACGGGCTCGAGCGCATCCGCGACTTGGTGTTGAAGCTCAGAGCTTTCTCGCGCCTCGACGAGGGGGAGCGTAAGGTCGTGAGCTTCGCCGAGTGTGTCGACTCGGTGCTCATGATCCTAGGTCATCGCCTGCAAGAGCGAATCGCCGTCGTCCGGGAGCTGGACCCGGTCGACTCGATCGAGTGCTTCCCGGCGCTGCTCAACCAGGTGCTCTTGAACCTGGTCGCCAACTCCATCGACGCCATCGAGGCCGATGGCACCATCGTGCTCAAGACGAGCGTGGAGGGTGACTGGTTCGTGATCAGCGTCACCGACACGGGCTGCGGCGTGCCGCGCGATCTCGGCGATCGGGTGTTCGAGCCGTTCTTCACGACCAAGCCGGTTGGTCAGGGCACCGGTCTCGGCTTGTCGATCGCTTACTCGATCATCAAGAAGCACGAGGGCACTCTGGAGCTGCTCCCGGCCGCCGGCGGAGGGACGGCGGCCATCATCCGCATCCCGTACGCCGGCGCTGGAGCTTAGGGCGCCGAGCGCGCCGCGCTCGACGTCGAGCGCTACTGTCCGAGCTGCTGGGCGCGGTACTCGTCGACCAGGTGCTGGTATTCGCCGCGATCCGTCGTCGACATCGACAGGAACAGGATCAAGAACAGCACCGACGTCAGAAACAAGATGGTGTTGAACTTCTTGTCCCAGAGCAGATGCATGAAGAACGTGCAGACCAGCCCCGCCTTCACGGTGGCGATCGCCATGGCGACGATCAGGTTGCCCTGAGCTCCCAGATCGACGGCCGTCACTGCCACGGTGGCGATCGTCAGCACCAGCAGCGCGCCGAGGATGCCGAACAGCAGGCTGACCGGCGTGGTGTGGGCGAGCCCATGGTCGTGACCGTCAGCGTGGCTGTGATCGTGTCCGTCATCGCGCCGGTGCTCCTCGGGCGTGGTCGGGCGCGGCATGTTGAGCTCCGCCGCTTCTTCGTCGGTCGGATCGGTGGCCGTAGTCGTCGTCGTGCCGTCGGGGTTACTCACGCGACCGCCTTCCTTGGCTTCGTCCTTGGCTTCGTGATCTGCGATCGCGTCCTTGGAGTCGCTGTCCACGTCATTCGCGTTCGTTTCGGGCTTCTCGTCGCTCATGGTCAGCTCGCCTTCAGTGGATGAGATAGAGCAGCGGGAAGAGGTAGATCCAAATCAGATCGACCAAGTGCCAGTACAGGGCGGTGAAATCGATCGGCCCGAAGTAGGTCGGCCCGAAGTGCCCCTTCATGGCCTTCAGCAGCATCCAGACCCAGATGCCGATGCCGATCAGCACGTGGAAGCCGTGCAGGCCGGTCATGAAGAAGTAGATGCCGAAGAACACGTGCGCCATGCGCGGACGCGAGATCGCCGCGCTCGGGTCGAGCGAGCGCGGGCCGACCAAGCCGGCTTGGATCAGCGGATCGAGCTGCTCGGGGGTGGGGCGCTCCGCCGCGAGCGCCGCCTTGGCCTCTCCGCCTGCGCTCGCGCCCTCGCTCACCGAGGTCGGTGACGCGCCAGCGGCTTCGGCTTGCTTGGCGCTCTTGTGCAGCTTCTCGGCGTACTCGGCCGCTGCGGGGTGCTTGTCGCGGAAGGTCTTCAGCTCCCACACCTGCTGGGTCGGGTTGAAGGCGCGCCCCGGCAGCAGCCCATCGTGAATCTTGTGCGAGTACTCGACGTACTTGACGCACATGAAGGTGAAGGCGCACGCGATCGTGATCACGATGTTGATGATCAGCGCCTTCTTCTCCGCCAGCTGCGCGTTGCGCACGGCCCACGCGGCCGTGAGGCTGGAGATGAGCAGCACGCAGGTGTTCAGCGCGCCCAGCTTCGTGTCGAGGAAGTAGTGGGCGTAGAAGAAGACCTCCGGGTGCATCGCCCGGTACACGGTGTAGGCGCAGAACAAGCCTGCGAAGAACAGCACCTCGGTCAGCAGGAACAGCCAGATGCCGAGCTTGCCGGAGTCGAACTGCTGCTGCGGCGTATCGAAGTGATGCGCCAGGTGCGGGTTCGCCGCGTGGATCGGGTCGTGCGCCTCGTGGCCGTGCCCGTGGTCGTCGTGGCCATGACCGGGAGGCGGCGAGGGTGCCTTCTTGGCGGCCTCGGTTGACGTGCTTGGTTCAGACATCTTGCGTCCTGCTCAGGCCTTCTTGACGACGTAGCCCTCGAGCTTCGCGTCGTATTCGAGGTTCTCGTAGCCGTCGTACGGACCGGCCGAGACGGGCGGCGGGGTGTGGAAGTTGTAGTAGGGCGGCGGCGAAACCGTCGTCCACTCCAGCGTCACGGCGCCCCAGGGGTTGGCGGGCGCCTTCTTGCCGTTCTTGAGCGCGCGGTAGAGCGAGACGGCGGTGAGCAAGAAGCCGATGCCGAGCGTGAACGCGCCGATCGTCGACAGCTGGTGCAGGCCTTGGAACTCCGGCAGGTAGTTGTAGTAGCGGCGCGGCATGCCGCGGCTACCGAGGATGAACTGCGGGAAGAAGGTCAGGTTCAGGCCGATGAACACGATGATCGCGCCGATGCGGCCCGTCTTCTCGTCGTACATCCGGCCGAAGGCCTTCGGGAACCAGTAGTGCAGGCCGCCGAGGAAGGCGGTGATGGCGCCGCCCATCATCACGTAGTGAAAGTGTGCGACCACGAAGTACGTGTCGTGCAAGTGGACGTCGACGCCCATCACCGCGAGGAACACGCCGGTGAGGCCGCCGATGGTGAACACCCACAAGAACGCCAACGCGTACAGCATCGGCGTGTCGAGGTGGATCCGACCCTTGTACATGGTCGACACCCAGTTGAAGATCTTGATGGCGGTGGGGATCGCGATCAGGAAGGTGATCGCGCTGAAGATCGTGCCGGCCAAGATCGACTGCCCGCTCGTGAACATGTGGTGGCCCCAGACCAAGAAGCCCAGGAACGCGATGGCGAGGCTGCTGATGGCGATGAACTGGTAGCCGAACAGCCGCTTACGCGAGAAGACGGGGATGATCTCGCTGACCACGCCGAACGCGGGTACGATCATGATGTACACGGCGGGGTGGGAGTAGAACCAGAAGAAGTGCTGGAACAGCACTGGGTCGCCGCCCAAGGCCGGATCGAAGATGCCGAGGCCGAACACGCGCTCGACGATCATCATCAGCAGCGTGATGCCGATGACCGGCGTCGCCAGCACCTGGATCAGGGCCGTAGAGTACAGGGCCCACACGAACAGCGGCATGCGGAAGAAGGTCATGCCGGGCGGCCGCAGCTTGTGGATCGTGACGATGAAGTTCAGGCCCGTGAAGATGGAGCTGAAGCCCAGGATGAAGGCGCCGAACGCGGCCGGCACCACTGACGTTTGAGTGGTCGTGCTGTAAGGCGCGTAGAACGTCCAACCGGTGTCGACCGCGTTCGTGACGAGTGAGCCCAGCATGAACAGGCAGCCGATCACCCACAGGTAATAGCTAGCCAGGTTCAGCTTCGGAAAAGCGACGTCTTTCGCGCCGAGCTGCAGCGGCAAGATGATGTTGCCGAGCGCGGCCGGGATGCCGGGGATGATCACCAGGAACACCATCACGGCGCCGTGGAGGGTGAACATCTGGTTGTAGGTGTCGTGCTTCATGATGGTCTCGCCGGGAGACCAGAGCTCCGTGCGGACCAAGAGCGCGAACAGGCCGCCGAGGGCGAACGCCGCCAGCACCGAGGCCAGGTACATGACGCCGATGCGCTTGTGATCGAGCGTGAAGATCCACGAGGCGAGGCCCTTATCGTGGGTCAGGTAGTTGTCGTCGGCCCCCTTCGCGTGGGGGATGGCCGCGTCGGCTGTCGTGCTGGGTGACGCCATGGCTTTGTCCTTCTACTTCAGGGTCTTGATGTATTCGACGAGGCCGTCGATGTCCTTGTCGCTCAGCTTGCCTTGGTAGGTGGGCATGGAAGGCGCGTAGCCCTTCACCACCTTGGCCGCCGGGTCGAGCATCGACTCGCGCAGGTAGTTCTCGTCAGCTTGTGAGGTGGAGCCGTCGGCAAAGGTCTCGCTCTTGCCGAACAGGCCCTTCCAGGTCGGTCCGATCTTGGGGGTGCCATCGACGCTGTGACACGTGTCGCAGCCCTGCTGGGTGTAGAGCTTCTTACCGCGCTCCGGGCCCACCATCGAGTCGGCCTTCTCGCAAGCCGTACGCAGCCAGGTCTCGTACTCGCCGGCGGGGTGAACCACCACGGTCGAAAGCATGTCGGAGTGCGAGGTGCCGCAGTACTCGGCGCAGAACACCGGGTATTCTCCGGCCTTCGTGGCTTGGAACCAGAGGTCGGTGTAGCGGCCGGGAACCGCGTCCATCTTGGTGCGGAAAGCGGGGATGTAGAGCGCGTGCAGCACGTCGACGGAGCTGATCAGCATGCGCACGGGGCGATCGATGGGCACGTGCAGGGTGTCGTCGGTCATGCCGCCCGTGGGGCACTTGTAGTCGAACGTCCACTTCCACTTCTGCGCGTTGGCGCGGAGCTCCATCGAGTCCTTCGGGGGCGTGCGCAGATCGACGAAGCCCTTGAAGCCCCAAACGAACAGCGCGATCACGACGAAAAGCGGCAGCACCGACCACACGATTTCGAGCGTGGTGTTGTGCTCCGCGCTCTTCTCCGGGATCTCGTTGGCGGCGCGCGACTTGGCTTTGTACTTGGTGGCGAAGTGGAACATCGCCACGAAGATGGCGAGCGCCGTGAGCACGCTCATCCACACCATGAAATCCCACACCCAGTCGATGTTGCGCGTCGTCACCGAGGCGTCGATGGGGAGCCAGAAGGAGTCCGACGGCGGGGACACCGGCAGCTTCGGATCAGCCAGCAGGGCGAGCAGGGAGAGAGTCATTGCGCTGTGCTTTCGACCAAGGTGCGCTTCTTATCGCGCCGAATGAGAATCGTCAGAAATCCTGCGAGGACGACCAAGCCGATGCCTCCGCCGATCTGCATGATGCGAGCGGCGATGGGGGCATAGCGGCCTTCGGTCGAGTCGTAGTGGAAACAGAAAAGAACGAGGCGATCGAGGCTCGAGCCGACGCGGCCCTCGGATGCTTCGACCACGCCCAGGCGTAGCGTCTTCTCCGGGTAGGAGAGGCCGTACAGGTAACGCGCCACCTTGCCCTCGGGGCTGAGCAAGGTGAGCGCGGCCGGGTGGACGTACTCCTTGCGGACCTCGTTGTAGCTGTAGGAGAAGCCGACAGCCTTGGCGATCGCGCGGATGTTTTCGTCCGAGCCGGTGAGGAACGTCCAACCCGCCTCGCTGCCGGGGCGGTTGTACTGGCTGAGGTAGCGCGAGCGGAAGCGCCGCGCCGTCTCGTTCGTCTCTTCCGGATCGAGCAGCACCGTGACGATGCGGAAGTCTTTGCCGGCGGTGAAATCGAGCTGCTTCAGGCCGTCGACGAACGCGTTCAGCTGCAAGCTGCACAGCATCGGGCAGCTGGAGTAGTTGAAGGTGAGGATCACCGGCACGCCGCCGTGCAGGTAGTCGCCCAGCTTCACCTGCTTGCCGTCGTGGTCGCGAAACGCCAGCGACTCGGGCACGCGCTCGCCGAGGTGCTCGACGACGTCGAGCCCTTGGAGGCGCTTGGGAGCGGCCTCGGTGCGATCGGGCGCCAACACCTGTTCCGCCTCGGCAGCGGAGGTGAGGGCGAGCGATGCGGCGACGAGCGCGCTCGCTCCATGACGGAGCAGGCTACGGAGCATTACGGGGCAGGAACGGGAGCGGGAGCAGGGGCCGCCGGAACAGGGGAAGGCGCGGCGGGGGCAGGCGTGGGCGCGACGGGGGCGGGCTTTGGCTGCGCGCCCGCGGGCGCCTTCTCGTCCTTCGGCTTTTCACCGTCGGGGGCGGCGTTCGGCGCTTTGCCACCTTGGGACGCAGTCGCGCTCGCTCCGCCGCCAGCGCCAGCGCCGCCAGCGCCGCCAGCACCAGCCGTTTCGGCCGCACCGCCGCCGCTGCCGCCGCTGCCGCCGGCGGAGGGCGGCGTGGCGCTGCTCGGATCTTTCACGAGGTCCGCGACCGTGAGCTCCATGGCGCGCTCGATCGGCAGCGTCACCACGCCGCGCTCGCGATCCACGTACGCGGCAGGTGACGACAACTTCGCGGTCTGCTCGGCGATCAGATCACGGTAAGGGCGATCGGCTCCCAGCTCTTTCTTGGCCGTTTCCTCGGCGAGCTCGGCCCGCACGAGCGCGGTCACCACCAGCGCGATGCCGAAGAACGCGATCGTGCCGACCGCGACCAGCGTCCCGAGCGCACCAGAATTGACGTTGTCGGATTCGGTAGCCATGGCTCAGATGTTGGTGAAGGCCAGCGACTTGGGCAGGCGCGGGTCGTTCGTTGGCATGAGGTTGAGGTTCTTGGCGCGGAAGGCGATGCCGCTGATGAACACGCCGAGCACGCCGATCAGGCAGCACAGATCGATCAACGCGAACGGCGGCGAGTGAGCACCGCTCGTCGGCATGACCATCCAGTACATGTCCAGGTAGATCATCACGAGCTGCCACACGCACCAGAAGGCGAGCGTGGGCGGGCGGCGCTTGATGTGACGAGAAACGAGGCCGAAGAACGGGATCACGAAGTGCCCGAACAGCAGCACCGCGCTCAGCAGACCCCAGCCGCTCGTCCAGCCGCCCTCGAAACGCTCTTTGTACCAGCCCGTCTCCTCCGGGATGTTGGCGTACCAGATCAGCATGAACTGCGAGAAGCCGACGTAAGCCCAGAAGATGGTGAACGCGAACACCATCTTGCCGAGGTCGTGCAGGTGCTCGATCGAGACGCTCTTCGCGAGCACCCCGCGCTTCTGCAGCCACAGCGCGCCGAGGGCGAGGAATGCGTTCACGCCGATGATGCAGCTGGCCAGATAGTAAACGCCGAAGATGGTGCTGAACCACATCGGGTCGAGCGACATGAGCAGATCGATCGAGCAGAACGTCATCGTGAGCCCGAAGCCGATCATGGCCGGACCCGAGACGGCCCTCATCTTGCCCATGATGGTGGCGGGCTCTTTGCTCGCGTCTTGTGCGAGCGAGCTCTTCAAGAAGTAGCGCGCGAGCAGCGACCAGAAGCCGAAGTACACCACGAAGCGGATCAAGAACGCGGTCGGGCTGAGGTAGGCAGCCTTGTGATGCAGCAGGTGGTTGTGCTCGACCGCCTCGTGATTGGACCAGATGTAGATGCTCGAGTTGCCGGTGAAGATCGGCACCACGATCGGCAGCGCGAGCAGCGCCATCAGCGGCGCTTGCGCCGCCACCAGCTCGCCCACGCGGCGGAGCACGATGCTCCAGTGCGCGTTCACCAAGTGCTGGAGCGTGACCCAGAACAAACCACCGAGCGCGATCGCCAGCACCGTGGTGTACGCCGTGACGTAGGACAGCGAGAAGCGCTTGAAAGCGTCGTCCTCCATCGAGCCGAGCACGGCCGCGATGAGCAAGCCCGCGACGCCGATGCCGACGGCTTTGGTGAACAGCGCTTGACCGGCCGCGCCGAGGCGAATGTTGTCCGCCGCGTACTCGGGGCCGCTCCCGCCGCCGCCGTCTTTGCCGCCGCCGCCGGAGCCGGAGCCGCCGGCCTTTGCGGCGACCTTCTTCGGCTCTTTGCCCGCGTCCTTTTTGCCTTTTTCCGTTGCCATGTCGTCTCTCACTTCAAGCTGCCGCGCTCGGACTCGGGAACGTCGTTGATGGTGCCGCCCTGCGCGCGCTGCAGAGCGCGCATGTACATGACGATGGCCCAGCGATCCTCGGGAGCGATCTGCGACCCGTAGGGGGGCATGTTGCGGACGCCGTGGACGATCGTGTTGTAGAGCTCGCCGACCGGCTGCTGGCGCAGGTAATCCTGGCGCACGTTGGTCGGCTGAATCCAGCCGCCCTGGGCCAAGGCTTCCGCGCGCTTGTGCACCATGCCGTCACCCTCGCCGCCCAAGCCGTGGCAAGGGGTGCAGTAGATCCCGAACTGCGACTTGCCGCGCGCCATCGTTTCGGCGCTGAGCTCGACTTGCGCGGGGAAGGTACGCGCCCAGCCGGCACCATCGCGGCCGCGGAAGAAGTGATCGTCTTCGTTGAGGTGACCGACGGCGACGGTGCCCGAGATCGGCTCGCGACCGGCGCGGCCGTCAGCGAAGATCGGATTTTGGCGCTGGCCCTTGTACTTGGGCTGCGAGTCCATGTCTTGGATGGCGTGGATGCGCGGCTTCTCGCTCTTCGAGTGGCGCGCCTTGACCGCCAGCGCGACCGGCACGACGGCGGCGCATGTGACGACGACCAAGGTGTAGACCAGGCCCTTCGGCATGGCGTCGGGCGTGACGCGGTCTTCTTGCACGCTCTCGACGGCCACCGGGTTGGTCGCGTCGAGCAGCTGCCGGGTCTCCACTTCGTCGAACTTGGGGTCCGCGGCCTGGATGAGGACGAAGAACTTGTCGTCCGTGACGCGTGCGAAGCGCCTGACCAGGTCGAGCGGGTGCGACGGGTGGGGCAGGCCGTTCAGCATCAGCATGCCGACCAGCGTCGTGATGGCGCTGAAGAGCACGGTGAGCTCGAACATGATCGGCACGTTGGCCGGGATGCTCCAGATCGGCTTCCCCGAGATCAACCACGGGTAGTCGTAGGCGTTCATCCACCACTGCATCGTGATGGCGGTGGCGAGGCCGGTGAGACCGGCGCCCAGCGTGAGCCACGGCAGCACCGTCATCTTGATGCCCATCGCGGCGTCGATGCCGTGCACCGGAAACGGGCTGTAGGTGTCCCACTTCTCGAAGCCGGCCGCGCGCACCTTCGTGGCGGCGGCGACCAGTTGGTCGGGCGTGTCGTACTCGGCGAGGATGCCGTGGAGCTCGGGGGCTGCGGGCTGCGCCTTGGGCTTGTGATCGCTCATGGTCTTCTCGGTCAATGGGCGTGGGCGTGCGAGTCGTCGTGACCGTCGTGGCCGTGGCCGTCATGGCCATGGCCGTGCAAGTGCGGACGGGCGTGCCCACCAGCGGGGCTGAAGGCCTTCACTTCCGACATCGCCACCATCGGCAGGTAGCGGCAGAACAGCAGGAACAGCGTGAAGAACAGGCCGAAGCTCCCGCCCAAGGTCATGAAGTCGAACGCGGTGGGCACGTAGTAGCCCCAGCTGGAGGGCAAGAAGTCGCGCGTCAGCGTGGTGCAGATGATCACGAAGCGCTCGAACCACATGCCGACGTTGACGATCATGCCGATCAGCAGGGTGGCCCAGACGTTGGTGCGCACGTTCTTGAACCAGAACAGCTGCGGGAAGATCACGTTGCACGCGATCATCGTCCAGTAAGCCCAGGCGTAAGGGCCGAACAGGCGGTTGACGAAGGCATAACCCTCGAACATCGAGCCGCTGTACCAGCTGATGAAGAACTCCATGCCGTAGGCGTAGCCGACGAGCAGACCCGTCGCGATCATCACCTTGTTCATCAGCTCGAGGTGGCGAATCGTGATGATGC
This sequence comes from Pseudomonadota bacterium, assembly GCA_023431345.1. Taxonomy (GTDB): domain Bacteria; phylum Myxococcota_A; class Polyangia; order Polyangiales; family Polyangiaceae; genus PMG-095. Next base: position 83,948 of record JAEYWK010000074.1, on the reverse strand, counting down.
GCTTGAGGCCGAAGAACTGGCGGGCGGGGACCGCGAGCACCACCACCATCGCGAAGCCGCCGAAGATGGCGCCAGCGACGAAGTAGGGCGGGAAGATGGTGGCGTGCCAGCCGGGCAGCTGCGCCGTCGCGAAGTCGAACGAGACGACCGAGTGCACGGAGAGCACGAGCGGCGTCGCGAGCGCGGCGAGGATCAAGTAGGCGCGCTCGTAGCGGTGCCACTGGCGGGAAGAGCCACGCCAGCCCATGGCCACGATGCCGTAGGCGATGCGCTTCACCGTCGACGTCGACCTGTCACGGAAGGTCGCAAAATCCGGGATCATGCCCATGTACCAGAACAAGATCGAGACGGTGGCGTAGGTGCTGACGGCGAAGATGTCCCACTCGAGCGGGCTGCGGTACTGCGGCCACATCCCCATCTGATTCGGGATGGGCATCATGTAGTAGGGCAGCCAGGGGCGGCCGATGTGCACGCCGGGGAAGATGCCGGCGCACATCACCGCGAAGATCGTCATCGCCTCGGCGAAGCGGTTGATCGCGGTGCGCCAGTTCTGGCGGAACAGGAAGAGCACGGCGCTGATCAGCGTGCCGGCGTGGCCGATACCGATCCAGAACACGAAGTTCACGATCGGGAAGGCCCAAGCGACGGGCATCATGTTGCCCCAGACGCCGATACCGGTCCACGCCGCCCAGGTGATGCTGCCGAGGAACATCGCCAGCATCGACAGCGCGATGGCCATCGCGATGTACCAGGCCCGGGGAGGCTTGGGCGCCTCCATGATGCGCGTCACGTTGTCCGTGATTTGCGCGAACATGTTGTCGCCCTTGGGCGGCGACTGGAATGGGTTGAGGTCGCTGGCGGCGGCCATGGTCAGGCAAGCTCCGGATTCGGGTTCGTGATGCGGGCCAGGTACTGGACGCGCGGGCGATTGTTGAACTCACCGAGTAGCTGATAGGCGCGCTCGAGCTTCTGCAGCTTGGCGACTCGGCCCTTCTTGTCGTTGAGATCGCCGAACACGATGGCGTCGGTCGGGCAGGTCTCTTGGCAGGCCGTCTTGATCTCGCCGTCCTCGATGGCGCGCTTGGCGTTCTTGGCCGGGATCTTCACGTTCTGGATGCGCTGCACGCAGAACGTGCACTTCTCCATCACGCCGCGCGAGCGCACGGTGACCTCGGGGTTGAAGACCATGCTCTTCAGCTTCATCTTCGGGTCGTCCGTGGGCGTGTATGGGGTCACGCCGATCACGTCGAGGTTGTAGTTGAAGTAGTTGAAGCGCCGCACCTTGTAGGGGCAGTTGTTGCTGCAGTAGCGGGTGCCGATGCAGCGGTTGTAGACCATGTCGTTCAAGCCTTCGTGGCTGTGCATGGTCGCGCCCACCGGGCAAACCTGCTCGCACGGCGCGTTCTCGCACTGCTGGCAGGGCATCGGCTGGAAGCGCAGCTCGGGCTCGTTGGGATCGCCGCGGAAGTAACGGTCGACGCGCAGCCACAGCATCTCGCGGCCCATCGCGACGTTGGCTTGGCCGACGACGGGGATGTTGTTCTCGGCTTGGCAGGCCGTCACGCAGGCGCTGCAGCCGATGCACTTGTTCAGATCGATGGCCATGCCCCACTTGTGGCCCTCGTACGAGACGGGATCGACCCACAGGTTGAGCTCGTGCGGCTGGTGCACGATGTGCTTGGCGAAATCGGGCTCTTTCTTGAACTCTTCGTAAGTCGTCTCGCGCACGAGCTGCGGCAGGCGCTCGGCGATGCCGTCGAGCCCGATCTGGTCCATCGCGTACAGGTCTTGCGTGTTCGCGAGGCGCTTGCCGGGGCCGCTGCTCGAGAGGGAGAGGCCGGACGCGAAGAACGGCGCGTCGCTCGTGCGGAGCAGGTTGACGTTTCCGCCGACGGGCGTGACGTCGGTGCCCGCCTTGCCGCCGACGCGGCCGGCGTGGGTACGGCCGTAGCCGAGCGCCACCTTGACCGAGCCATCGGCTTGACCGGGGGCCACGATGCACGGCACCTCGACCTTCCTGCCGCCGACGCTGAGCGTGAGCACGTCGCCGTCGGTGAGGCCGAGGGCCTTGCACGTCGCCACGCTGATGAAGGCCGCGTTGTCCCAAGACAGCTTGGAGAACGACTCCGGCAGCTCTTGCAGCCAAGCGTTGTTGGCGTAGCGCCCGTCGTAGATCTTCTGGCAAGCGACGAAGCGCACCTCGAGCTGGTCGGTGCCGACCGTGCTCGCCGTTTCGCGCTCGCTCAGCTTGATCGGCGCGAGCGGGGTGAGCTTGGGCGTCACGCGCTCGGCGGCGGTGCCGTCGACGATGCCGTCGTGAATGGCCTTGCGGAAGCGGCGGTCGTCACCGAGCAGGCCCTGGTGCGTGGCGCGCACCAGCTCGAGCCCCTTCGGGTCCTCGCCCAGCAGGCGGGCGAGCAGCTCGAGGGGGCTGCGGCCGTTGTAGATGGGCGCGATCAGCGGCTGCACGATGCTGACGGTGCCGTCGTAAGCGCGGGCGTCACCCCAGCTCTCCAGGTAGTGCGCGGCGGGCACGTGCCAGGTCGCGCCCTGCGAGGTCTCGTCGTCGTACAGACCCAGGCGCACGCTGAACGGCACCTTCTCGAGCGCGGCGCCGAACGGGATGTCGCTCGGCGCGTCGAACGCGGGGTTGCCCCCGAGGATGAGCAGCGTCTCGACGCGGCCGGCCGCCATCTCCTCCGTGAGGCCCTTCAGCGCTTCGAAATCGGAGCCGGCGGCGTCCGCGGCGTCCTCCGTGTAGAACACGGTGCGCCCGGTGTTGCCGAGCAGCACGTTCAGGCGCTCGACCAGGGCGTGCACCTCCGCGGGCTGATGCAGGCCCGCGACGATGATGCTCTTGCCGACGTTGGCGAGCAGATCTTTCACGATGGCGCCCAAGAACTTGGCGACCTTCGCGTCGTTCAGGAGCTCGCCGGTAGGCTTCGGCTGACCCGCGCCCTGCTCCGGCAACGGCGCCGCCTTGGCGCTGATCTCCGCGTCGAGGAAGGCCGCGACGGCCTTGATCTGCTCCGAGCGCAGCGCGAGACGATGATCCGCGGTCGCGCCCGTGTTGCTGAACGCGCTCTCGATCACGTACAGGCGGTTCATCTCGCCGTGATCGGGCGTGCGACCCTTGGTGAGGCCGCGCGCGTTGGCGAGGCCGCTCGGGAACGCGCCGTTCACGAAATCGGCGTCGAGGCTCACGATGACCTTGGCCTCGACGAACGAGTAGTGCACGCGATGCGGCTTGCCGAACGCGAGCGCGGTGCCGGCGGCGCGGCCGTTGCCCGCGAGCGTCTCGAACGTGACCCACTTGGACAGCGGGAACGCGGTCAGCCAGCGCTCTTTGAGCGCGAGCAGGGTCGGCGACGAGCTGCGCTCGCTGAGCACGCGCAGCCCTTCACCGCGGCCGGCGCGCAGCTTCTTGAACTGCTCCTTGGCCGCTTTATCGAAGGCGTCGAAGGACGAGCCCTGGCGCTTGTTCCGCACGGAGTCGCTGCGATCGGGATCGTAGACGCCGAGGACGCTGCCCTGATGATAAACGCTGGCCGCGCCCAAGCTGTCGGGGTGGAGCGGATTTCCGTCGACCTTGATCGGACGACCGTCGTAGCTCGTGGCGTGGAGGCCGACGGCCACGCCGCCAAGCTCCATCGCGGTCGCGTAGCGCGTGGTGGTGCCGGGCGTGACGCCGTCGGGGCGGCGCGTCATCGGCACGATCTTGTCCTCTTGCCAGCGGCAACCGGCCAAGCCTGCCAGCGAGAACGAAGCGCCCATCACCTGCATGAAGCGACGGCGCGCGGGCGAGTCCGGCGGCAGCTGCTCGAGCGGCTCGCTGAACTCGTTACGTACGGCGTCCATGAGCTCCGGCGATTGCTCGAGCTCGGCCATGCTGCGCCAGTAGGTAGGCGGAGCCGTGTCCGCCGCCGGCGCGGTGGCGCGTGCAGAATCGAGAACCCTGAGTTTCTTGTTCATCGATGACATGTCGAGCAGTCGGTGGGCGGGTTGATGTGGTTCTGTTCGCGCAGCGTCTTGCCGTAGGCTTCGGCGTCGCCGTTCGGCGCCTTCCAGGTCATGTTGGTGACCTCGCTCGGCGGGCGCAGATGGGGCTCGGGGTTGCGATGGCAATCGAGGCACCAGGCCATGCTCAGCGGCTGGGCTTGGTAGACCTCTTCCATCTGGTCGACGCGGTCGTGGCAGGACACGCAGCCGACGCCGCGCGTCACGTGGGCGCTATGGTTGAAGTAAGCGTAGTCAGGCAGATCGTGGACCTTGACCCACTCGACAGGCTGCCCGGTCGCGAAGCTGTCGCGGACGGGCGCGAGCTTGGGGCTCTTCGTCCACACCTTGCTGTGGCAGTTCATGCAGGTGGCGGTCGGCGGGATGGCCGCCATGGCCGCGGTCTCCACCGTGTTGTGGCAGTAGCGACAGTCCATCCCCATCTGGCCGGCGTGGAGCGCGTGGCTATACGGGACGGGCTGCTTCGGCTGGTAACCGACGTCCGTCGTCTTGGGGGAAGCGCCGTACCAGACCAGGCCAATCACGTAGATAGGCGCTGTGCTCAGGAACAAGCCGGCGAGCTGTCGTGTTTTATTGGCCCAACGAGGGAAGACGAAGAGGCTCATGAAGACAGACCGAGCGAGCGGGCACACGACGCCCGTGGCCGCCGTGTGCGAAGGGTTATCGTTGTGCAGGTCATGTAGGGCGGGGTGAGGGAACGCTCCCGCCTCGTCTGGCCGCTGCTTTGTTTCAGGAAAGCCGCGTCAGGGGCGGGCACGAATCGCCTCAGTCGGCGATTTCCGCTGGTGACGCGCGCCCTTATGCGCTGCTCCAAACCAAATGTAAATGATCACGCGCGGCCGAGCGCTCGGGAGTGACCTAAGTCACTGTTTCTGCTGAACTTATCTCGCTTCGGCCCGGGGGTTTCGCGCGCGCCGGCCGGGCGCTTAGCTGGGGCTTTCGCCACGACGCGTCGTGCGCCGCCGAGCGGGCGCTGGGGCGCGAATCACGACCCGATCGGCGCCACGAAACAAAGACGCCGGGCGGGCTCGAGGCACGTCCGGCGTCTCCATTCCCGGGTTTTACCTATCGATCGACAGGTAAGCGCGCGGGTTTCTGTGGCGCGCTGGTGGCGCGACTCCAAAGTGGGCGATCAGAACTCGCGCATCTGGCGACGGATCTTGCCGATGGCCTGCTCTTGGAGCTGGCGGATGCGCTCGCGCGACAGGTTGTACTTGTCGCCGATCTCCTTCAGCGTGAGCTCGTCTTCGTTGTCGAGGCCGAAGCGCCAGCGAATGATGCGCGACTCGATCGGCGTGAGCGTTCCGAGCAGGCGCTGGACCTCCTCGGCCCACTTGGCGTTCGCCAAGCTGTCGTAGGGCGACAGCGAATTCTCCTCGACCAGGAAGTCGATGAAGCGGCGACCGTCCTCGTCGCCGACCGGACGATCGAGCGAGAAGGGTGTGTCGGCGTAGAGATCTTTGACCTTGTCGAGCTTGTCACGGGGAACCCCCGTTTCCTTCTCGAGCTCTTCGATCGTCGGCTCTTTACCGGTGCGAGCGATGATGGTCTGCGTGGCGCGCGACACCCGATTGTAGGTGTCGAGCATGTGCACCGGGATGCGGACCGCGCGACCCTTGTCGGCGAGGGCGCGGCTGATCGCGTGCCGAATCCACCACGAGGCGTAGGTGCTGAAGCGGTAGCCGCGCGTGTGGTCGAAGCGCTCGACCGCTTTCATCAGGCCGATGTTGCCCTCTTGAATCAGATCGATCAGGGGGAGGCGGCCGCGGTTGTAGCGACGAGCGATGCTCACCACGAGGCGCAGGTTGGCCTTCACGAAGCGATTCTTCGTGCGGCGCTGCGCGAGATCCGTCGAGCGCACCTTGTCGAGGTAGCGCTTGTAGGCGGGCGTCTCGGGGATGTTCTCGACCTCGACCTCCGCCGTGTCTTCCTCGGGCAAGCGGCCTGCGTCTTTGGCGAGGCGGAGCGCGCCGTGCATCCAGATGCGGTCCGAGTCGGGAAGGCGCACGTCTTTCGCGAGCGACGCAGACAGCTCCGTCCACGTGCGCTGCTGGTCGGCGTGCAGCTTCGAGCGCTGCTTCTTGTAGACCTTGACCAGCTTGCGGAGCTCGCCGATTTGCGCGATTTCAGGGCGCTCTTCCGGGTTCAAGCCGTTCAGGCTCTGGTCGAGCATGTCGAGCATGCGCTCGGCTACCGGCACGTAGGCGAGCAGCGCCTGCCAGTGCTCTACCTCCGCTTCCTCGACGGCTTGCGCGGCGCGCAGCTCTTCGTCGGGTCCCATGACCTGGTGGGTGGCCATGTCGCGGAAGTAGCGCGACAGCATCGAGTCGCTCGAGGCGTCCGCCGCAGGCGGGGGCGCTTCGGAGGTGAAACTGGCGGCGTCACCACCCGCCGAATCGAGGAACTCTTCGGGGCTCTCGGGGCCAGACTCGTTAAGCCCGGCTGGAGCGGCTCGCACGGCAGTCTGCTCGGGCGAGTCTTCCGTGTACTCTTCCTCGCGGCGCGGCTGAGTGTTGGTGCTCTTCTGGGACATAGTGGGCCTGACCTTGGTTTTGGGGGGCGGAGGGGCGGGAGTGCCGGCGTCGCCCACCTGCTGTTGGGGCGACAGCGCCTTTGCAGCAACGGGACGTTTCGGTGAAGTTTTCAGCAAATTACGTGCCGGGTACTCGGCGCTCGACGACGGGGCGGAGCGGGAGTCCGTCACGGCGGAACCAGCCACTCGGCCGGCGGCGCCGGTCGGTGCTGGTTGATTCTTCTTAGGTACCCGGGGTGTCATGAAATCAGTTGAAACTCGGATGAAATTGTATACGTTGCAAAAGGCTCCAGAGATCCAGTCAGAGGTCGATTTCGCTGAGGTTTCTCGCAGTGCCGCGGCGGGTAGCGGAGGCGACGCTGAGAGCTGTTGGTCGTAGTCGGGGCCCGAACGATCGACTCAACATGACTAACGGCGGTTCTGTTCCGCACGTTAGATGCGCGGAAAAATCGCTTAGTTTACATCAGGCTCGCCAGCACGCACGTCAACCGGCGCGGGCGCCGGGCCGCGCGGCTCGCTGGTTCAATCGCGCTCTGCACATACGACCCTGCGGGCGCGGTGGGGTGCAAGGTTTGCGGAGTGGTGACCTGGCGGTGGCGGCAGGCTGTCGCTCGGCGAGTCGATTTTCTTGAGGCACAGGCTGTGCCGCGTCGGGGCACGGGCGTCTCGGCTTGCGACGTGCGGAGCGCCTCTGCCGCCACATTCTGGCGACGTTGAGGGGCGCCTCAAAATTCGACTTGGCGCTGGGCTAGTTTCAAATGTGAAATCGGCCCTTGCAGATTGCGCGGGCCGATTCGACGTAACTAGCTGATATCGGCCCGACAGCTGGTAGGTGCTTGTCGGGCCTTGTAGGGTGCGTGCGGGCTTAGCCGGCCTTCGGGGTCGCCTTCTTGGCGAGCTCCGAAAACGCTGCCGCATCGTTGACGGCCAGGTCGGCCAGCACCTTGCGGTCCAGCTCCAATCCAGACTTCTTCAAGCCGGCCATGAAGCGGGAGTAGCTCGTGCCGTTCGTGCGGCAGGCCGCGTTGATGCGAGCGATCCACAGCTGACGGAAGTCACGCTTGCGGAGCTTACGGCCGATGTAGGCGTACTGCCACGATTTCCAGAGGACGTGGAACGCTTGGCGGTAGCGGTTCTTCCGGCCGCCGAAGAAGCCTTCGGTCTGCTGGAGGACGCGCTTGTGACGACGACGGGGGCTCGGGCCTCGTTTGACGCGGGACATGGATGTTCCTCTCGATCAGCCGTAGGGAAGGAGGAGTTTGACGCGGCCTTCGAGGGCCTTGTCGACCATGTCTTGATCGCGCAGGCGACGGCGACGGGTGCGAGACTTGCCAATCATGTTGTGCTGGGCGCCGCACTTCGAGCGACGGATGCGACCGCTCCCGCTTACCTTGAAGCGCTTGGAGGCGGCCCGATTGGTCTTCATTTTAGGCATTTTCGTATCTCCACGGAGTCCTGAGCTCCAGACCGGAGGCCTCACGATGAGGCGCTTGTTACCCGGGGGGCCGGACTTATGACGGAAGCTCTGCTCCTCGTCAAGGATCGGCAGCCGCGGCGACGACCCGCGTTTCCTGCCTGTCCTGCCTGCCCCGGGGACGAGCACGCGGCGGATGATTTGCGGCCCCGGTCGCGCGCGGGCGGTGCTAGGGGGCATGCCCGATGCCGGCGCGAAGTGACATCAAGAAGATTCTACTGATTGGCTCTGGCCCGATCGTGATCGGGCAGGCGTGCGAGTTCGATTACTCGGGCACGCAAGGCGCGAAGGCGCTGACGGAGCTCGGGTACGACGTGGTGCTGGTCAACTCGAACCCGGCGACGATCATGACCGATCCAGAGCTGGTGCGACGCACGTACGTCGAGCCGCTCACGGTGCAAGCCGCGACCGCGATCATCGAGCGCGAGCGCCCCGACGCTCTGCTGCCGACGCTTGGCGGGCAAACGGCGCTGAACCTCGCGCTCGATCTGCACGAGGCGGGCGTGCTCTCGAAGTACGGCGTGCAGCTGATCGGCGCGCAGGTCGACGCCATTCGCAAGGCCGAAGATCGCAAGCTCTTCAAGGAGGCGATGACCAACTGCGGCCTCAATTCCGCGCGCTCGGGCGTCGCGCACACCGTCGAGGAGGCGCGCGAGATCGTCAGAGAGACGGGCTACCCGGTCATCCTGCGACCGAGCTTCACGATGGGCGGCTCCGGTGGCGCGGTCGTCGACAAGCCCGAGGAGCTCGACATGCGCGTGGCGTGGGCGCTGCAGCAGTCGCCGACCTGTGAGGTGCTCGTCGAAGAGAGCCTGATCGGCTGGAAAGAGTACGAGCTCGAGGTGATCCGCGACGCGAAGGACAACTTCATCGTCGTCTGCTCGATCGAGAACATCGACCCGATGGGCGTGCACACCGGCGATTCGATCACGGTGGCGCCCGCCATGACCCTGACCGATCGCGAGTACCAGCGCCTGCGCGACGCCGCGCGGGCCGTGATGCACGAGATCGGCGTGGAGACCGGCGGCTCCAACGTCCAGTTCGCGGTCGACCCCAAGACGGGGCGCGTGATCGTGATCGAGATGAACCCGCGCGTGTCGCGCTCGAGCGCGCTGGCGTCGAAGGCCACCGGCTACCCCATCGCCAAGATCGCGGCCAAGCTCGCGGTGGGCTTCACGCTCGACGAGCTGACGAACGACATCACCGGCACCAGCGCCGCGTTCGAGCCGACGATCGACTACGTCGTCACCAAGTGGCCGCGCTTCGCGTTCGAGAAGTTCCCCGGCTCCGATCCGCGCCTGGGCACGCAGATGAAGAGCGTGGGGGAGGCGATGAGCATCGGCCGCACCTTCTGCGAGAGCTTGCAGAAGGCGGCGCGCTCGCTCGAGACGGGCAAGACCGGGTTCATCAGCATGTTCGATCGCATCGACTACCGCGCGTTGTCGCTCGAGCCCGACACGCGTCGCGACTTGAAGCACGACGCGCCGCCTGCGCCTCGCCAGCGCCCGAGCTTGCCTCCTGCCGCGCAGAACGAGCTCGTGCTCGCCATCGAGCGCGCCATCGCTGTCCCCACCGCCGATCGCTTGTTCTACGTGGGCGACGCGATTCGCGTCGGCATCCCGCTCGAGCGCATCTATCAGCTGACGGGCATCGACCCCTGGTTCTTGTCCCAGCTGCAGCGCATCGTCAGCTTCGAGAAGACGATCAAAGACGCGCCCGCGCTGGACGCGGAGCTGCTGCGCGACGCCAAGCGCCTCGGCTTCAGCGATCCGCAGATCGCAGCCCTGCGCGGCGTCACGCAGAAAGAGGTGCGCGAGACGCGCTTGTCGCTCGGGGTGACCCCCGTCTACAGCCGCGTCGACACCTGCTCGGCGGAGTTCCCCGCCAAGACGCCGTACTTGTACTCGGCTTACGAGAGCGAGTCGGAGGCCGACGTCAGCACCAAGAAGAAGGTGATCATCCTCGGCGGTGGTCCGAACCGCATCGGTCAGGGCATCGAGTTCGACTACTGCTGCTGCCACGCGGTGTTCGCGCTGCGCGAGCTCGGCATCGAGACGATCATGGTGAACTGCAACCCGGAGACGGTGTCGACCGACTACGACACCTCCGATCGCCTGTACTTCGAGCCGCTGACGCTGGAAGACGTGCTGTCGATCTGCCGCGAGGAGCAGCAGAAGGGGGAGCTGCTGGGCGTGATCGTGCAGTTCGGCGGCCAGACCCCGCTGAAGCTGGCGGTGCCGCTGGAGCAAGCCGGCATTCGGCTGCTCGGCACCAGCGCGGACGCCATCGATCGCGCGGAGGACCGCGAGCGCTTCGACGCGCTGCTGACCAAGCTCAACCTGGCACGCCCGCGCGCTGGTATCGCCAAGAGCGTGGATGAGGCGCGTGAGATCGCGCGGAGCATCGGCTTCCCGGTGCTGGTGCGTCCGTCGTACGTGCTCGGCGGCCGCGCCATGATGAACTGCTGGGGCGAAGACGAGCTCGGCGCCTACGTGCAGGTCGCCATCGACGCGGCCCTGGAAGAGGGCGGCTCTCAGACGCTGCTGATCGACCAGTACCTGCGGAACGCGATCGAGGTCGACGTCGACTGCGTAGCCGACGGCAAGCGCGCGGTGATCGGCGGCGTGATGCAGCACATCGAGGAGGCGGGGGTGCACTCCGGCGACTCGACGAGCGTGCTGCCGCCGCACTCGCTCGACACCGAAGTGGTGGCGCGCATCGAAGAGAGCGCGAAGGCGCTGGCGCTGGAGCTCGGCGTGGTGGGCCTGATGAACGTGCAGTTCGCCGTGAAAGACGGCAACGTGTACGTGCTCGAGGTGAACCCGCGCGCCTCGCGGACGGTGCCGTTCGTGGCCAAGGCCACCGGGCGCCCGCTCGCCAAGATCGCGGCCAAGGTGATGGTCGGGCGCACCCTCGATGACTTGGGCGTGACTGACGGCAGCGTGCCGATGCACGTCGCCGTGAAGGAGTCGGTGTTCCCGTTCAACAAGTTCCCCGGTGTCGACACCATCCTCGGTCCCGAGATGCGCTCCACGGGCGAGGTGATGGGCATCGCGATGAACGTCGCGCTCGCCTTCGGCAAGTCGCTGGCGGCGTCGGGCTTCAGGTTGCCCGACCGCGGGCGCGTCTTCGTCAGCGTCAAAGACGACGACAAGGCCCAAGCCTGTCAGCTGGCGCGTCGCTTGCGCAACTTGGGCTTCACGATCGTGGCTACGGGCGGCACCGCCAAGGCGCTCGATCGGGCCCGCATCCCCACGGAGCGCGTGAACAAGGTGCTCGAAGGCTCGCCGCACGTCGTCGATCGCATCAGCGCCGGCGACATCCAGCTGGTCATCAACACCACTCAGGGCACCAAGGCCATCGCCGACAGCTATTCGATTCGGCGCAATGCCTTGCTCAACAACATCCCGTATTTTACGACGATGTCGGCGGGCTTGGCGCTGGCAGACGCGCTGGAAGCTTCCGCGCTGCTGCAAAATCGCGGCGCGCAGGTGCGAAGCCTGCAAGAGTGGCACTCGCGCGAGTGAGCCAGTTTCTCGGTTTCGGCCGGTAAGTTCGAAAGCCTCGCGCGGCGTGGTACGCTCGGGCCGCCATGCCGCGCCAAGGCTACCCCCTCGAAGCGCTCCGCAAGCTGCGGGACGAGCGGGCCGAGCTGCAGGCTCGCGCCTTGGCGGCGCAGGTCGCACGCGCGGAGGCGGCTCAGGCCCAAGTCGTCGAAGCCGAGCGGGCTCGCCGGGAGCACGACGCGCGGGCTCGCGCCGAGCTAGCGGCCGAGCGGGAACGCGTGGGCCTCGGCGTGGCCTCGGGCGCCGATTTGCGGAGGATCACGGAGTTCGAAGCCGCGATGCGCGCTCAGGCCAGCCTACTCGAGCGAGCCGAGCTTCAGCTGCGCGAGAAGCTCGAGGTCGAGCGGGCCGCCGAGCGGCGTGAGCGAGCCGAGCTGGCGCGAGTCGAGGCGGAGGCCAAGCTCGTTCAAACGCACGAAGCCAAGTTCCGCGCGCATCAGGCCGAGCTGACGCTCAAGGCCGAAGAGGAGGCAGCGCTCGAGCAATGGAACGCCAGGCGCCATTGAAAACCAGCTCTTGGCTCTTTTTGGCGACGGCGTGCGCTTTGGGTGCGGTCGGCTACTCGTGCGCGTCGGCGCCGCCGCCTCCGCCAATGCCGAGCGGCGGCTTGCCGGCCCCGATCGCCAGCGTGCCCGGCGCAGCGCAGCCACTCGCGAGCGCACCGCAGCCCCTGTCGCTCGAAGGCTTTCGGCCCTTGCTCGCAGAGGCGCGCTACGAGGCTGCTCGCACGAAGCAAGAGGCAGGGGACTACCGCGGCGCCGCGGAGCTGGTGCGAGCGTCGCTCGCGAGCGCGCCGCCGTCGCCGGCCGAGATCGACCGTCATCGCTTCCTGCTGGCGCGGCTGCTCGAGCGAGCCGGGCGCGCTGCCGAAGCGCGCGACGCATTCGTCAGTGTCTCGGCCGCTTCCCTGCTCGCGCCGTACGCGGAGCTCGGAGCTGCGCGCATGCAGCTCGTGCTCGGCTTTCCCGACAAGGCGCTCGCTCACGTGGGGCGCGCGGGCGAGGCGTTGCCGGCGGCGGCGGGCCGGCGCCGCGTGCTAGCGGACGCGGCGTTCAAGTCGGGTGCGCGTGAGATCGCGCTGCGCGAGTACCGGCAGCTCTTGGAGCAGGCGAGCGGCAACCGCGAGCGCGCGGCGGCGGCCCAGCAGCTCCTCGCAGCGCTGGCAGGCGACGGCAAGACCCCGCACCCGCCGCAAGAAATCGCCGAGGCCCTGCGCGTGCTGCGCCTCTTGTCCACGCTGGCCGAGGACGACGCCGCGCTCGCGGGGCAGGCGAAGGCGGAGGAGCAGCGCTGGCTCGCGCTCGCGCCCGAGTCGGAGCGCCAATCGCTCGCGCTGCCGAGCCCTGCCGAGCGGTTATCGCGCTTGAAGAGCTTGGTCGAGGCGCGGCGTTTCGACCAAGCCGAGGTGCTGCTCTCCACCACGCCCGTGCTCGATTCGGCCGCCAGCGAGCCCGAGGCGTGCGAGATGGAGGTGTTGCGCGGCAAGGTGGCGGCGTCGCGAAAGCGCTCGAGCGACGCCGAAAGGTCTTACTTGCTGGTGGCCCGCTCGCACTGCGCCGACGACGTGCGTGCCCGCGCGCAGTATGCGGCGGGCAGAGCCGCGCAGTCGGGCGGGCGCTACGCGGTGGCGGTCAAGCTCTTCGCGGAGCTCGAGCGCAGCTTCCCCATGCAGAGCGTGGCCGACGACGCGCGGCTCCACGGCGCGCTCAGCGCGCTCGAGCTGGGCGACGAAGCGCGCTTCACGGACGCGCTGGCCAGCATGCCCGACGACTACCCAGATGGCGACATGCTGGCCGAGGGCTGCTTCCGCTTGGCGCTGCGGCGCATGGAAAAGCAGGATTTTCAGAGCGCCGAGCGCCCGCTCGCCCGCGCCGTCGAGCGCTTGCCGGCGGGGGAGCTGGGGCGCGGCGCCGACTTCGCCGGTCGCGAGCGCTATTTCCTCGCGCGGGTGCTGGTGGAGACGGGCGAGCGTGAGCGCGGCCTCGCCGCCTACGAGCAGCTGATCGCCGAGCTGCCGCTTGGCTATTACGTGCGCGCCGCCTACACCGCGCTCGCCGCGCTCGACCCGGAGCGAGCCGCGCGGGCCCTCGAGCTCAGCGAAAAGCGCGCTGTCGAGCAGCCGCCGAGCATCAGTCGCCCGCCGCTGGTGCTCTCGACGGGCTTCCGGCGTGCGCTGGAGCTGGCGTCGGTGGGTGAGCTCGACTGGGTGCGCGCCGAGCTCGCGCTGCTCTCGGCGGAGGCGGCGGCGCCGGAGCTGTCGTATAGCGCCGCCGTCTTGTATGCGCGCGCCGGCGCGGTGAAGCTCTCGAGCGACGCCGCCCGTTCGGTGCTGGGCCAAGTGCCGCCGCGTTTTCCTGCGGGCGACTGGCGCGAGGCGTGGAAGCTCGCGTATCCGCGGCCCTACGCCGAGCTCGTCGCTGAGCACGCCAAGCGCAACGCGCTGTCGCCTTCGCTGATTTACGCCGTGATGCGCGAAGAATCGGCCTTCGATCCCGAGGCGGTGAGCCCCGCCGATGCCTACGGGTTGATGCAGCTGATCTTGCCCACCGCGCGCAGCGCGGCCAAGCCCCTCGGGCTGCCTCACGATCGCAGCTCACTCAAGCGTCCGAGCGTGAACATCCCGCTCGGCGCGCGCGTGCTCGGCAAGTACCGCGATCAGTTCCCCGCCGATCCGCTGCTGGCGGTAGCGGCCTACAACGCCGGACCGGGGGCGGCGCAGCGCTGGCGTAAGGCACGCCCGGGCACGAGCTTCGATTTGTGGGTGGAGCTGATCCCCTACGTGGAGACGCGCCGCTACATCAAGCGCGTCCTCGGCACCGCCGCCGTGTACGCGATCGTTTACGACGAGGCCGCCCATGACGCCGCGCTGCTGCTGCCGCGGGCCGTGAGCGGCTGAGCGCGCGCGCGTTTGCAGTCCGCGAGCGGCCAGGGTACGCCGCGGGCATGGCACGGACGCCTTCCAACATGCGCGAGCTCGGTACCCCTATCCCCAGCTTCGAGCTGCCCGACGTGGTCTCGGGCCGGAAGGTCACGTCGGAATCGCTCGCCGGCAAGCCCGCGGTCGTGATCTTCATCTGCAACCATTGCCCCTACGTGAAGCACATCCGCGAGGGGCTAGCGGATTTTGGCCGCTTTTGCCGAGAGCGCGGCGCGGGCATGGTCGCGATTAGCTCGAACGACGCGGCCCTGTACCCCGACGACGGCCCCGAGCAGATGGCGGCCGAGGCCCAGGCGGCCGGCTACGTGTTCCCCTACCTGTACGACGAGTCGCAGGCGGTGGCGCGCGCGTTCGACGCGGCGTGCACGCCCGATCTCTACATCTACGACGCTCGAGGCAAGCTCGCTTACCGCGGCCAGTTCGACGACGCTCGACCGAAGAGCGACGTGCCCGTCACGGGCAAACACGCCAGGGCCGCGATCGAGGCGCTGCTCGCAGGCCGAGCGCCGAGCGCCGAGCAGCAGCCGAGCATCGGCTGCAACATCAAGTGGAAGGCGAGCTAGAGCCCGCTCGCGATTCGTACGTACCTTGCGCTAGGGCGGCAACACAGTTGGCGGTTGGGGAGCCGTCGCGGAAGCTGCCGAGCATCACCGATGTGGGTGAACGTGCGCGAGCCCGTCGATCGGCGCTTCGAGAAGAATCAGCTACGCTTGGGGGAGCGTCGCTGCGGAGTGCTCACCGGCCGCTGGAGGTAAGTGCATGGCTCGAAGGTTCGATCGCAAAATTTTCGGCAGTTTAGGCGTTGGCCTGGGCCTGCTCCTGGCCGGCCTCGGCGGCATCACGAGCTGCGGGGGTGCTGACGAGAGCCTCGTGAGCCCTTGTGAATCGAAGCTGAAGTGTGGTCGGCCGTGCGACGCGGCGAACACCTGCGGGCAAGGCCAGTATTGCGGCGCGGACGCGAAGTGCACCGCGGATTGCATCGGCGGAGACGCGCGCTGCGGCGCGGGCAAGGTTTGCACGCCGCAAGGGCGCTGCGTGGAGGGCCTGGTGATCGGCGTCGGTGGCACGAGCGGCAGCGGCGTGGGGGGCAACGACGGGGTGTGCGCGTCGACGGACGTGAACCTCGACAATCAAACGCCGACGGTGCTGCTGCTCATCGATCAGTCGGGCAGCATGAACGCTCGGTTCGGCGGCAGCGACCGTTGGCAGGTGCTGCGCACGGCTCTCATGGACGATCAGAGCGGCATCGTGAGCACGCTCGAGGGCGAGGTGCGCTTCGGTTTGGCCCTGTACAGCGGCCGAGACGGCGCCGCGCCCTGTCCGGCCATCACCTCGGTGGCTCCTGCCATGAACAACTACGCGGCCATCGACGGCGCGTATCCGGCGCCGACGTCCTCGATTATCGACGACACGCCCACCGGAGAGAGCATCAGCGCCGCCGCGGCGATGCTGCAAGCCGTGACGGAGCCGGGACCGAAGGTGATCGTGCTCGCGACCGACGGCGAGCCGGACTCGTGCGCGACGCCCGACCCGCAGACCCCAGCCGCCAAGGAGCTTGCGCTCAAGGCCGCCCAAGATGCGTTCGCGATGGGCATTTTCACCTTCTACATCAGCGTCGGCAACGAAGTGTCGGAGATGCACGCCACCGAAATGGCCAACGTGGGTCAAGGCTACCCGCGAGGCGATCGCATGCAGCGCTTCTACCTGGCCAACGACCAGATGCAGCTCGCGGAAGCCTTCAAAACGATCGTGAACGGCGTGCGTACCTGCTCGTTCCAGCTGAACGGCACCGTGACCGAGGGCGGAGAAGAGCAAGGTACCGTAACCCTCGACGGCGCCGTGTTGAAGCTGAACGACCCGGACGGCTGGCGCCTCAGCTCACCGACGACGATCGAGCTGCAAGGCAAGGCGTGCGAGACGATCAAGAACAGCGACAACAAGACCAAGCATCACATCGCCGCCAGCTTCACCTGCGGGGCGATCACCCCGTACGAACCGCCAACGTGATGCTCGGTCGTCGCTCGCGAGCCCATTCGCGGGTCTAGGCTCGGGCGGCGAGCTTGGGCTTGCTCGATTTGCCGCCGCCGAAGGCGCGCGCGAGGCGGCGCCACTCCTCGAGCTGGTGAGCGACGCCAATCATGCGTAGGTATTGCAGATCGAGCGCGATCACGTGAGCCGGGACCTCGTCGAGGGCGGGTACGTCGGGATCGACGACGAGCAGGTTGGCCACGTACAGCGCGGAAGCGGCGTCGAAAACCCGGCCATCGCTGCGCCGCGGCTCGAGGTGGTGGGCGACGGCTCCGACCACGCGTGGCGGCAGCCCCCACAGGCCGAGCAGGTAAGCGCCGACCTCGGCGTGCGACGCCCCGAACATGTCTCGCTCCACCTCGTGCAGCGGCCGCTTGCGCGCGCCGCTCGTGCTGAGCGCGACGCCGAAGCGTGAGGCGGCCCGCGACGCGAGCACCAGCTGGCCCGTGTCCTGCAGCAGACCTGCGACCAACAGCACGTCGCCTCCTGGCTCGGGGCCCAAGATTCGCTTGGCGAACTGGGAGACGCGCATGGCGTGTTGCTGGAGCGCATCTACCGAGAAATCGGGGATGAGCTGCGTCAGCGGAAACATGCGCGAGACCTCGACCGAGAGCACGATGGCTTTGACGATCTCGACCCCCAGGTAGGCGACGGCGCCGCCGATCGACGTTACGGCGCGCGGTAAACCGTAGAAGGCCGAGCTGACGAGCTGCAGCACCCGCGCTGCGATGGCGATGTCGCGCTCGATGATGTCCGAGACGGTGCGGGCGCTGGCGTTGGGGTTGGCGAGCGCGTTCGAGAGCTCGATGAAGGTGCGCGGGGCCGAGGGCAGCTCGTTGGTGGATCCCACCAGGTGTCGCATCTCCGGGCGCGCCAGCAGCTGCCTCAAACCGCAAGCGCTGTCGAGCGTGGAGCGGAGCAGCTGCCCGTCGCAGGGCTTCGGCAAGAACTGGTGCGCGTAGGGGAGGGCGCTCCGTAACAGGTCGAGCCCGGTGTGCCCCGACAGCAAGATGCGCACGACCGAGGGATCGCGCTCTTGGACCCGCTTCAGCAGGGCCGGGCCGCTCATCCGCGCCATGTTGGCGTCGACCAGCATGACCTCCACCGGCGTCTTCGCCAGCTCTTCGAGCGCTGCCTCACCGCTGGTGGCGAAGCAGAGCTGCCAACCGCGTTCGGCGGCGGGGCGGCGCAGCACGCGCTCCATGCTGCGCAGGATCAGCTCGTCGTCGTCGACGAAGAGGATACGGAGCGGGGCCGCTGCCTTGGCTGGTCGCCGCTGGGAGGGCGGCGGGAGGGCGCTGAGCGAAGTCATGGTTTTTCCCCGGTTCGAGAGCCCCGAACGGTTCGGGCCGACCCGACTTGAGCGGGTCGCGCCTTTTTCCGCGCCTACACGCGCTCACCCGCCTGGGTCGCCGTCTGCTGCGGTCGCCCGCGCTGCGGCCCGATTTCGGTCTTGCCTTCACAAGGTGAAAAGGGGCCACTACGTTCCCGGTCGATGAGCTTCGCCGCGCGGATGGCCCTGCTGACGGTGAGCGCGGGCTTGCTTGGCCTGGGTGACGCGCGCGCTGAGCCGCGCTTCGCGGTCGTCGATCTGCACGTCGACTTGCCGTACCAGCTCGCCTACCAGCAACGGACCCTGCGTGAAGGCAGCGGACAGGCCTCGCTGTCAGCGCTCCGAGCGGGCGGCGCGCGGGGGGTGGTGCTGCCGCTGTTCGTGCCGCGCGACGTGTCTCCGACCGGCCCACGCGCGAGCGATCTCGAGCACTCCTACCTGCGCGTCTTCGCCGAGCTCTCGCGTGGAGAGGGGCTCGCCCAGCCCGGCTGCGCGCAGGCGACCGGGATCCAAACCTGGCTCTCGTTCGAAGGCGCGGGGCCGCTCGCAGCCGCGCCCGATTCACTGGACGCCTGGGTGGCTCGAGGGGTGCGCGTGCTGGGCCTGGTGCACACGGAGCACAACGCCCTCGCCAGCTCGTCGGGCGATCGACGGCCCGCGGCGTTCGGGCTCACCGCCGCCGGCGTCGAGCTGGTCGAGCGCGCGCACGCGCGAGGCATACCGGTAGATGTGTCGCACGCGTCGAACCGCGCCGTCAGCGAGGTGCTCGAGGTCGCGCGTCGAACGGGCGGGGTAGTCGTGGCTACTCACTCGAACGCGCGCGCGTTGTGCGACCACCCTCGCAACTTGAGCGACGAGCAGCTGCGTGCCATCGCGGCGACCGGGGGCGTGATTGGCCTCAATTTCCACTCCCCGTTCGTGGTGCGCGGCCGCGCGGCGACGCTTGCGGACGTGGTGCGTCAAGCCAAGCACCTGCTGCGCGTGGCGGGCGCCGATCACGTCGCGCTCGGCGCCGACTTCGAAGGCGGCATCCGTCCTGCCAAGGGGCTCGAGGACGCGAGCCGCTTTCCCCGGCTGGCGTCGGCGCTGCTCTCGTCCGGCGTCGGTGAAAGCGCGATCCGAAAGCTGTTCTCGGAAAACGCCTTGCGCGTGCTGTGCCCCCAAAGTAATTGAAAAGCTCCGCTCGGTGCGGGCTCAAAGGCTGACATGACGACGCTCGATTCTCGCTGCTTGGAAGCATTCCCAGGTTGGTTGAAGGCTTTGGCCGATGACGCCCAGCAGCTCGCCGGACTGCTCGAAGATTCGGCGGCCTCCCCCGCAGCTCAGCGTGGAGCGGCAGGCGCGCTCACTTACCTGTTCAAGTCGCTCGACTTGATCCCCGACGGCCTCGAAGATCTCGGCTTCATCGATGACGCGTTCGTGCTGCGCGCTGCCGCGGCGCTGATCGACGAGAGTGAACGCGACGCGGGCGGCGTGCTGGCGAGGCTGGCCGGCGAAGCCGCGCTGATCAGCGAGTTTTTGGGCGCGGACTACGCGCGGCTCGAGCAGTACGCCGCGAAGTTGGCGGATGGCAGCGCGCGCGGTCGCAGCGTGGCGCAAATCCTCGAAGATGCGGCGGCGCGCGCCGATTTCGTGCACGAAGTGCGGCAGTGGGCGGGTGGTTACACCGCGCCGAGCTTCACGCGCGACACGCGCAGCTTGGTCAAGCTCAAGTCGTTCTTGGCGACGCGCTTGCCTCAGTGAGCCACGCGCTTGCTCAGTGAGCCACGCTCACGTCGGGCGGGGCGCGGGCTCGATGCGCACGATCACGTCCTCCCCGTCCGGCGTGAGCTCGAAGCGTTCGAGTGAGCGGCCCGTGCAGGGCCCCCACTCGCAAAAGCCGGTTTGGGGGTGGAACAGCGCGCCGTGGTTCTTGCAGACCACGCGATCGAGCGCCGGGTCGTAGAAGTCACCCATGCCGTAGTCCAAGTCCACGCTCCAGTGGGGGCACGAGTTGGCGAAGGCGTAGAGGCCGTCACCCCAGCGCAGCACGAAGCCCTCTTCGGTCAGCGTACCGCGCTTGAACGCAAAGCGATGACTCTCTCCGTGCGCGAGCCGTGAGGCACCCGCGACGCGGATGCCTGGCGTTTCGTCATCGACAGCGCCTTCTCGGGTGACCACGCTGGCCGCTCCGAATCAGGAAGCTTCGGTGCGAGCAGATGACGCCGTGCTCGTCCCCCCCTCACCCTCGGGCGGGGCGGGGGCGATGATCTCGTTCATCAAATCGCGACATTCGGGGCGGCCCTTGAGGTGCGCGATGAGCACCGCCGACGCGTCGAGGAAGACCTTCTCGAACTTGAGGCCCTCGCGCGCGCGCGCCGCGACTTTCTCGCGTCCGGACGCCAGATCTTCTTCGAGAGCTTCGGCGTAGCGGGCGAGCTGACCGCGCAGCTCCTCGATTTGGCGGCGCAGGTCGGCTGCGCTCGCTTCTCGGGCCATGCGCCGCGTTTCCCGCGTCTTCAGCCACTGGCGCTGCGCTTCGACCATCGCGGCGGCGGCGCCCGCCGCTTCGAAGATGGCCCGGGTGCCTTGACCAGCGCGGTCCGCGCGATCGGCGACACCCACCTTCTCTTCCGCGATTTGCTGGGCCCGCGAGAGCTCGCGGCGGGCCGACTCTTCTTCTTCACCGTAGGCGGCGGCTTCGCGCAGCGAGCGCGACTCTTCGTGGGCCAGCTCCTCCACCTTACGGCCGATTTCGGCGCGCAGCGCGCGACCTCGTCGCTCGAGCGCCTCCAGCTTGCGGGTGTGGCTCGCGACCTCACCCTCGAGGCCGTTGGCCTTGGCCGCTACCTCCCAGACCGCCGCGACGGATTGGCTCACCTCTGCGGGAGCGTTCGCAGACGGGTAGGCGCGCGCGACCATCCGCGCGAACAAGCCGGCGCGGGTCGCCCACTCTGCGACCGGTAGCGTCTTCGGCGGCGGGGGAGGCGGGGGCGCGGCCACCGGTGACTGCTCTCCGGAAGCGTTGGTGCCTCCTTCCTTGTCCCACGACGTGCTCGGGAGAGAGCGCTGCAGCGCCTTCAGCTCTTCGAGAAGGTGATGGCCGTCGCGGTAGCGCTTGCGCGGATCCTTCTCGAGCAGCCGGAGCACGATGCGCTCCGCCACGGGGTGACAGTCTTTTTTGACGCCGGTGGGGCGCGGCGCCGGCGCCGTGCGCTGCATTTCCAGCAGCGTCTCTCGATCGCCGGCGCGGAAGGGCAGCTGCCCGGTGAGCATCTCGAAGAAGAGCACGCCGAGCGCGTAGAGATCCGACTGCGGTCCGGCTTGCTCACCGCGCGCTTGCTCGGGCGACATGTACTCGGGCGTGCCGAAGACGGCGCCCTTCGGCGCGAGGCGCGGGTCGTGCGCCAGCGCGGCCAGGCCGAAGTCGAGGATCTTGACGAAATCCTTACGACCGCCGCGCGCCGTGAGCAGGATGTTGTCGCTCTTCAGATCGCGATGCACGACGCCGAGGTCGTGCGCGCGAGAGAGAGCGGCGCCCATCTGCTCCAAGATGTCGACGGCGCGGCTGAGCGGCAGCGGTCCGCGTGCCAGCTCCGACGAGAGCGGCGTGCCGACCAGGTACTCCATGACGAGGTACAGCTCGCTGTCGTCCGTCTCTCCGATGTCGTGGATATCGATGATGTGCGCGTGGTCGACGCGGTTGGCGGCGCGCGCTTCGCGCAGCATCCAGGCTCGCAGGTGCGTCTCGCCGCGGAGATCGGGGCGGATGAGCTTGACGGCGACCACTCGGTCGATGAGCACGTGGCGGGCGCGATAGACGATGCCCATCCCGCCTTCACCGATGCGCGCCTCGAGCCGATAACGGCCGGCGATGACCTTGCCAAGTGCGGGATCGTCTGCCCGCTTGCGTGAAGTCCCAGCCCTTGGGGGCGCTGGTTGTGCCATGTTGCGATCCAAACCTGGGTTAGGAGATTTGCCTGACCTCCAAGCTTAGCCGACAACAGCCCCGGATTACTACCAGCTTGGGGCTCGCAATCAGAAGCGCACGTCGAGGACGGGAACGCGCAGCTCGGCGACGTCGGGCGCGCCGAACATGACTTGCTCCGCGACGCTGTAGGCGTGACGCAGCTCGATGTTCGGCACGCCGAGCGCGAGCCGCGTCCCCTCGCGGATGCCGAGCAGCGCCGGTGGTGGGAGCTTCAACGACAGGCGGCGCGACGACGGCAAGCGCCGTCGGCCGGTGGGCGCGGGCGCGGCGTCGGCAGGTGGCGGCGTCGCTTCGACGGGCGCGGGCGCGGGCGCAGGCGGGGGCGGGGTGACCTCCGTCGGCGCCGGCGGCTCCGCCACCGGCTCGTCGGCGGGCGCCTGATCTTGAAGGTAGTCGGCAGGCGGCTCGTACGCGGTCGCGGACAGCACGGCGACGATCGTGGGGATCGCGAAGGCCAAACCGCCCGCGAGCATCAACATGGGCGCGCGCGGGTTATCGGTCTTCTCGACGAAATAGCCGCCGACACCGCCGGCGGCTCCCCCCGCGAGACCGCCCACGATGTAGGCCCAGGTTGGCTGCACGTCGAAGGCGGCTTCCGTCACCATCACGAGCTCAGCGCCGAGGAGCGCGCCACCGGCGATACCTTTACCGGTGGGTGACGTTTCGGGCTTGCCCGTCGCGTGAGCTGCCAGCGGCGTGAGAGTCGCGCTGGCGACGACGAGGAGCGAGGTGAGGATGCGCGTGTTCATGGATCCGCTTCTCCGATGCCGGGGGCCATCAAACGTTCAAGCCCCGCGAAGGTCGCAGCATAGGCGTGGCCTGTTTCTGGAGCAAGCTCGCGGATTTTCGCTACAACTAGGCCGTGAGCGACGGCCGCCACGGCTCGGTATCGGCTCGGCTGGCTCGGGCACAGCTCGTCAGGCTGACGTTGGCGCTGATTGGGGGGGCCTTCGTGGTGGCGGCCATCGGTCTGGTCCGGCTGGCGCGCCAATTCCCCTCGGCAGCGGAGAGCCCTGCGCTGCTGGTGCCGTTCTTGCTCCCCGTGGCGGCGTTGGCGCTCGAGGCGGGGGCTCTCGTGGCGCTAGCGGCCGCGCAGCTGAGCGCGCTCGCCAGCTGGGCCGGGGCGCGGCCCGCCGAGCGTGCGCGCGCCACGCTCGTGCCGCTCGTTGCCTCGCTGCTCGTGCTGCTGGGGGCGCAGCTGGTGCCGCGCGGCACCGAGCAGCCTGGCAGGTTCGCCAACGAGCTGATTCAGAGCGCGCTCGACAGCTGCGGGGCGGCGGCAGACGTGACGGTGCCTCTGCTCGGCTTGACCGTGCGCTGCAGCGAGCCTCGCCGGATCACGGGACCGATGCCGGGCGCTGCGTCGGTGCAAGTGGCGATGAGCGCGCTGACCTTCTCGGACGATTTACGGCGCGTCGAGATCCGAGAGCTCGCGCTCGACGCCAAGCGCTCGCTCTCGGTGCACCTGCGCGCGCGCTCCGCCTCGATCGCCGGCATGGCACCTTGGTCGCGCGGGGCACGCACGACCCCGCTCCAGCGGCTGGGTGTGCTCGTGAGTCTCGCGGTCGCGCTTTGGGCCACGGGCGTGCTGCTCGGCATGAGGCGCGCCGCCGAGCACTCGAGCGAGCCGAGCGAGTTGCCGCCAGCGCGCCTCCGCTGGCTGGGCGCGGTGCTCACGAGCGTGCCGGGAGCGACGGTCGCGACCGGCTTCGTGCTCGTCGATCAAGGCCAGAGCCATCCCTCCGCCTTCGCGTTCGCGGCCGCGGCCGGCGTCGCCGCCACGGCGCTGCTTCGGCTATTGGTCCGGCGCATGCCGCAAATGTTCAGTTGTTTCCGTGGCTTCTGATTCGCATTGCTGGGCCGCCGGCCTGGTGGTAGTCCGGGCGGCACCTGCGGTTTTGTGTCGCTCCTCCTGCTTGCCCTGCTGCTGTTTCTGCTGTTCGGCGGTAGCCGTATCAGCGCCGCTGGCAAGGGCTTGGGGGAGGCGGTCCGCTACGTGAAGCGCGCCGTTCGCGAGCCCGACGCCCCGCCTCCGCCTCCGCCTCCGCCAGACACCATGAACGCCCTGCCCGAGAGCAAAGAGCCCAAGCTGCTGCCCGCCAAAGGGCAATCGAGCGCGTCGCGCGCGGAGGAAGAATGACGAGGCCCGACAGCGGCGCCCTGCCGGCGTCGAGCTCCTCGAGCTCGCCTGCGCTGGCTCCGTTCGCCTCGCGCGCTCAGGCGGGGGCGCTTTGGGAGCTCACCAAGCCGAGCGTGACGGCGCTGGTGATGGTGACGATGGTGTCGGGGGCCCTCGCGACCTCCCAAGCGATTCATGGGCTTCGGCTGGGGCTGGCGATGTTCGCCACCGCCTGCGTGGTCGGCGCCGCCAACGCGTTCAACATGTGGATGGAGCGCGACTCGGACGCGCTGATGTCGCGCACGCGCAAGCGCCCACTGCCGACTGGTCGTCTGAGCCCTGAGGTCGTCGTCGGCTTCGGTACGCTGCTCGCCGTCGTCGGGCTCACGTTGCTGGCTACCTCCGTCGGCTCGCTACCGGCGCTGCTCGGCTGGCTCGCGCTGTCGTCGTACGTGCTCGCCTACACGCCGCTCAAGCGCGTCACGACCTGGTCGTTGCACGTGGGCGCGGTGCCGGGCGCGATCCCGCCGCTGATCGGCTGGGCCAGCGTGACGGGCGAGCTGTCCCGCGAGGCCTTCGCGCTGTTCGCGATCTTGTTCGTGTGGCAGCTGCCCCACTTCCTCGCGATCGCCACGTTCCGCGCGCCCGAGTACGGTCGCGCGGGCCTCAAGGTGCTGCCGAACGTGGCCGGCGTGGCCGCTACGGAGCGCGCGATTTTGGTCTACTCGCTGCTGCTCTGTCTGGTCGCGGTGGCGCCGTGGGCCCTCGGCATGGCGGGCCTCGCGTATGGCATCACCGCCACCGCGAGCTCGCTCGCGTTCCTGGGCTTCGCTCTGCAGGGGCGAGGAAAGCTCGAGCCCAACCGCTGGGCTCGTCGGCTCTTCCTGGCGTCGATGCCGTACCTGGTGGTGGTGTTCGCCGCTTTCGTGGCGAGCCGCGCCTGAGCATGCGGGACGACGACGGCGTTCCCTCGGGAAGACTGGGGCGCTTCGTCAAGCTGGCGGGCGTCGGCGCTCGCGCATCGATGGACATGCTCGTCTCTCGCGGCTCCGACAAGGTCGCCGAGCGCACCGCGGAGGTGCTCGGTAACCTGCGCGGCCTCGCCGCGAAGCTCGGCCAAACCGCCAGCTACGTCGACGGCTTCGTGCCCGAAACGCACCGGCCCGTGTACGAGAAAGCGCTGCGCGCGCTGCGTACGGCGACGCCTCACTCTTCGGTCGACGCCATTCGCTCGCTCGTCGAGGCGGAGCTGGGCGCGCCCATCGAGCGCTCGTTCCGCGCCTGGTCCGACGAGCCCTTCGCCTCGGCTTCGATAGGGCAGGTGCACCGCGCCGAGCTCCCGGACGGGCAGGCGGTGGCCGTGAAGGTGCAGCACCCCGGCATCGATCGCGCCATCGAGAGCGACCTCGCGAACCTCGGCTTCTTGGAGAGCTTCGTGGGCGCGCTCGGGCCCCGCGCGCTCGAATCCGGGCGCGTGCTCGACGAGGTCCGAGCGCGCTTTCGTGAGGAGCTCGACTATCGGCTGGAAGCCGAGCGGCAGGAGCAGTTCCGGGCCCTGCACGCCGGAGATCCGCGCATCGTCATTCCGCGGGTGATGCGCGAGCGCTCGGCGCGCCGCGTGCTCACGATGGAGCTCGTGCAGGGCGCCACTCTCGAGGAGGCGGCGCTGGCGACGCCCGAGCTCCGGCGAAGCTACGCCGAGACGCTGTGGCGCTTCGTGTTCAAGGGCAACCTCGTCGGCGGCATGTTCAACGCCGATCCGCACCCTGGCAACTACCTGTTCCAGCCCGACGGCAGCGTCATCTTTCTCGACTTTGGCTGCGTTCAGCCGATCGAACCAGGCCGGCTCGAGGCCGCGCGTGACTTGCACCGCGCCGCGCTCGCCCGCGACGAAGCCGCCTTTCGCCGCGCGGCGGCCACGATCCTGCAGTCCCACGGTGGCAGCTACGAAGCGGCCGCCACCGCCTACTCGCGGCGCTGCTTCGAGCCGGTGTTCGCGTCGCCTTTCCACATCACGAGTGAGTTCGCGACGTCTTTGGTCCGCGAGATCAAGAGCGTGAAAGACCAAGTGTTCGCGAAGGATGGCAGCTTCGTGCAGCTGCCGAGCGGCATGCTGTTCATGAATCGCCTCCAGTTCGGCTTCTATTCGGTGCTCGCGCGGCTCGACGTGACGGTCGACTACGCCGAAGTCGAGCGGCGCTTCATGGCCGAGGCCGGCATCGCCGAGCGTGCCGCAAGCTCAGCGGCGCGATGAGCGGGTGGCGCGCGAGTCGACCACCGACTCCTCATCGGGCGTCACCCGCGCGAAGCGTGCCCCTGACGCGCTCGAGGCGCGTGAGAAAGCGCGCGGGGCGGGCGCCATTTGGCTCACCGGCGGCGCGGTGGGAGCAGGCTCCAGCGCGCTGATGACGTCCTCGAGGTCACAGCCTTTGTCGATCAAGCTGCCGAGCTCGCGAGCGCGCTCGCGCTGCCGGTGATCGATCGAGCCCGTGTAGAAGACGATGGTCTGCACGGCGCCGTGACGCAGCAAATGATCGGCGAGATCGGTCCCGCTGCCGTCCGGCAGATCCAGATCCAGCACCGCGACCCGGAAGCCGCGACCGGCGGCACGCGCTGCCCGGCAGCTCTGGGCCAGGCTCACGGTGTAGCCCTCGCGCAGCAGCCTCCGCGCGATCGAGCGAGCCACCACGGGGTCGTCTTCTACGATCAGGGCGCGAGGGGGCTCCGGCTGGTTCATCGGCACGTCAGGCTTGGAGACGCGGCCGACGCTAACAGCTTTCAGGAGTGCTGAACATATGTGCGCTGAACAGGCACGGAAAGGCAACGGAGTCGCGGCGTTGGGTGCCAAGCTTCAAGCATGGCGTCAACGGGCGTCGGGGCCGGGCGGGGGCTCTGCGGGGGCGGCGCTGGCTGGGGGCACGGCCGCGCTCGTGGCTCGCGCGAAGGGCAAATAGAGCGCGCCGAGCTCCAGCATCAGCGCGGGGATGGGGATGTCGAGGGCGGCGCGAGCGCCCAAGCAGGCCGCCAGCACCACACCCAAGTCCCCCCCCTTCCCGAACAGCGCGACCAACGCCGAGAGCAGCGCGCCGACGTTCAAGATGTGGGTCATCGCAGCGGGGAACAGCGAGCTCTGGTCACGCGCCAGCTTCTCGAGCGCGCGATCGAGCAGCACCGAAATGGTGCTGGCGCCTGGCGCCGAGCCGCGCATCGCGAGCACCACGCACACGGCGCTCACGACGAGCACGATCGGGACGAGCACGCGGCCGCGCGGCGTGCGCCGCTGCAGCCAAGCGAAGGTGAGCGAAAGCGCGAGCAGGTCCGCGAGCGTGCCGAGGGTTTCGATGATCTGGGCGGTGTGGAAGGCGGCGAGGTTCGCGGCGTCGGAGGCGTCTTGCGTGAGCTTGCGCGACAGCACGTGCACCAAGCCGCCGAGCGAGGTGAGCCCGAGCACCAGCGCCACGGCCCTCTTCTCGCGCGAGGCCAAGTTGTGCCGAGCCGAGAGCGCGCCCACCACAGCGGCGCTGATACCCAAAATCAGCGCGAGGCGCGGCTCGAGGGGGCGGAAGCTGGCGAGTAAGAGCAGCAAGCAACCGAGCCCTACGCTCGGCACCGCGACGAAGCGGGCCACCGCTGGCGCGGCGGGGGCGGTTGCGATCAGGGTCGCCAGGCGCGCGATGCCGGCGATCAGGCCCGTCGCGGCCAAGAGCGTCAGCAGCGACGCGGCGCGGCCGGTCCACACGATCACGCCTTCGATGCCAACCATCAGGCCTGGCAGGGCCGGCGCCAGACAGCGCGCCAGCAGGCTGGCGGACAGGGCGAGCGCGACCACGACTCGCAGTGGCACGCCGGTTTCGCTCGGCCTGGAGGTCACCTCGGCCTAGCTACACCAATCTGACTCCGCGTTGGTCTCATTTCAGCGGCGGCGCCGCGGGAGCGCCCAGCAAAATTCAGCCTTTTGGCGGCAGCTCACGCTGGCCGTGGCGCTCGCCGGCGGGGGCCTTTTCGTCGTCGGGGCCGCGGAACGGGGGCTGCGGCGTGGGCGTCGGCAATGGCGCGGGCTTGGGCTGCACGTTCAAGATGTACGGGTGCGCGAACATCGTTGAGCACGCCATGTTGTCACGCCGGAACTCCCAGTGCAGATAGACGTTGCCATCCGGCGACACGATCTCGGACGGCGGCGTACCGAACGGCGCCGCGCGCTCGACGGCGGCGATGGCGCTGATGTCGAACGCGGTGACGCCACTCGTGCGCGTCACGCCTCGCCTCACGAGCCGCCCTTCCTCGCGATCGACGACGATCTCGAGCGCGGTGATCAAGCGCTGGTCGTTCATGGGATGCGACGCGGGTAGGCGTTCGAGCGAGCCCAAGAAGCCGTCCGCGAAGATGGGGTGGATGCGGTTGTGGATCTGATTCAGGTATGAGGCGAACGGTACGGCGGCCGTGTTCAACGCCGTTTGGTTACCGGGCTTGACGCTCGGTACGTAGTTTTCGATGGCGCTGCGGTAGCGCTCGAGGCCGGGCGCGGCCCAGCTACCTCGGTGTTGGCTGCGGCGGCGCTCGCCATCGGCGCGACGCAGCCGCGAGAGCTCGTCGGCGCCGATGGACTCTTGCGCCATGTTGGGCGTCAAGTTCAGCGCGACGCCGCCCGGCGTGCGCCCGGCCGCGCCGAGGCCCATGGCCTCGATCAGCGAGCGCGGCTTCCGTGGGGGGAGCTTCTTCTTCGCTTTGCGCGCCTTCTGCTCGGGCGTGGCCGCTTCGGGCTTCGCGACCGAGAAGGCGCCGTCGCTACTAGCCACGACATCGGGGGCGCCCAGCTTCTCGGGCGTGGCCCCACGCGCGCTTTGGTCCCGATCTTCGGACTGAGCTGGGCTCGGCTTTGCGGTCTCTTGCTTTTGGGCCCCCGCCGGGCCCGGAGCTGCCGCGCTCGCTTCCTTGCCCGACTTGGGGATGGGCGTCGATGCGGTGGCGCGCTCCGCCTTGTCGCTCTCCGAGCCACCGGGCGCGATCAACTTTTCGCCGGCCTGCTCCGTGTCTTGCGCGACGCGCGACTCCTCGGAGTTGCCCGGTTGCTCCTTGGGGCCGCTCGGTGACGAGCCTGGCGTGGGCTTCGGCGCGTCTTGATCGGTCGACGTGATGGTCGCGCGCGTCTCCTCCGCGACCTTGTTGGCCTTGTCGGCGATGAAGTTGGCGTCGGGGTTGTCGGGCTGCTTTTCGTCCTCGACGTGCTGCTTCACGGCGATCTTGTTCGGCATCGGCGGTAGCACCAGCGCCGGCGCCGGCTCCGCGGGCTTGACGAGCTCGGCGAGCTTCTCCTTGGCCTTCGCTTCCTCCTCGGCGGCTTGCTTGTCCTGCTCTTTTTGCTCGAGGACGGGCGGGAGGAGCGGATCCTTCTCCTCGACTTTCGGCGGCTCCAGCTTTGGCTTCGCCGTCGGTGGCGCCTCTGGCTCCGCGTCCTTCGGATCCTCGTCCTTGGCGTTGGGATCGTCGGCTTCTTCGTCTGCCGCTTTCTCCTCCGGCTTATCTTCGGGCTCGGCCGCCGCCGCGTCGTCGATCGCGATCTCGATCGGCGGGGCGAGCGCGCCACGCACGTGACTGCGCACGCCAGACGCGAAGCGACCGAGGTCGAGCCGTTCTTCGATCAACTTGGCGGCCTGGTCGGCGCCTCCACCCCCAATCAGGTGCGCCAAGATCGCCGTGGCGATCCACAAGAATAGCGGAATGCTCGCTTCTCGACGCATCAGGGACCGGGGGCGCTAGGCGACCGAGCGAACGGCCGGCTTGCAGCCACAAAGCTAACACCCGGGCACGGCAGCAGCAACGCGCGCAGTCGGGCGGAAGTAAAGCGCCTCACGTCTTCGTAATGCCGGCGAATTGCTCGGCAATCTCGGATGGCGTCCAGATGCCACCGTCGTCGTCTTTGTGACGCCCGGCGCTCTCGACCAGCTTGAACTGGCTGATGCGGGCGCCCGCCACCGACAGCGTGACACCGGTGACCTCACGGCTCAGCTCGCTGGCCAGGTAGACGTGCACGGGCGCGACGTGCGCCGGTGACAGTGAGTCGCCAATCTTCTCGAACAGGGGCAGGTCCTCGGTGAGGCGCGTCTTGGCGAGCGGCGCGACGGCGTTCACGCGAATCCCGTAGCGTTGCAGCTCGATCGACGCCGTGCGCGTGAGCCCGTAGATGCCGGCCTTGGCGGCGGCGTAGTTGGCTTGCCCGACGTTACCCACGAGGCCCGAGACGCTCGTCGTGTTCACGATCGAGCCGCCCTGACCTTGATCTTTGAGCTTTGCGGCCGCCGCTCGCAAACACAGGAAGCTGCCCGTGAGGTGCACGTCGAGCACGGCTTGCCAATCGCGTAGCTCGAGCTTGAGCAGCGTCTTGTCACGCAAGATGCCGGCGTTGTTGATCAGCACGTCGAGGCGTCCGAAGCTCTGCACGGCGCGCTCCACGATGCGGGCCGCGCCAGCTTCGTCGCTGACGCTCTCGTAGCTGGCTTCCGCCGTGCCTCCTGCGTCGCGGATCTCGGCGACTACGGCGTCCGCGGCGTCGCGCCCCGCACCGCTACCGTCGCGAGGCCCGCCGAGGTCGTTGATCAAGACGCTCGCGCCTTCGCGGGCCAGCGCGAGCGCGGTGGCGCGGCCGATGCCCCCGCCAGCGCCGGTGACGATCGCGACCTTGCCTTCGAGGAGAGCCATCGCGGCCGATGTACTTCCAGCCCTACCGGATGACAAGCGCCCCTGCGCTTCGCGCGGCGCTCGGGCAGCTTCGCAGCCTTGATTGGTGATCGGGCGGGGATCGGGCGCGGGAGCGGTTGATCGGGAGCGGTTGCGGGCTCGGACTGGGGGTGGGGTTCGGACGAGCGCCAATTCGCAGACGCCGGTAGCGGGAGCGTTTGCGGACGAGAGGGCCTGCTTGTCGGTGGGACTCATGCGGAGACGCGCACCCGGTGCGCCAGCGCCGAGTCATGCGGAGCCAAACGGTGGGGCGCTGGCACACCGGCCGCGCGAGGGGGGCATGAGTCCCACCGACAAGCAGGCCCAACTTCCCCATCACCAACTCATTGCCTACCAGCTCGCTCTGGAGCTGGTGAAACTGATCGCACGCACGCGCATCGGCGAAGCGCAGCTCCGGGCGCAGGCTCGCAAAAGCGCCGCGAGCGCGGCGCTCAATACCGCCGAGGGTGCGGCGCGGCAAACGCTCGCGGACAAGAGCCGCGCCTACGCCATCGCGCTGGCTGAGTGCTGTGAGTGCTGTGCGCCTATATGGTACTTGCGCTCTTTCGCAGCGTTATCCAACGCACCGACGAGCGGCGCGCGATGCCCTGGAAAACCCTGATGTCCGAGATCTTCTTCGCACTCGTGACGACCACTGACCACGAGCTGAGAAAACCCTTGCTCCGCGAACCGAACGACCGAACCCAAGGGCCGACGCCCGACACCCCCGTCAGATAACGGCTTCTCGCCGAGTCCCAAGCCCAGGCCCCGCGCGAGCGCGGCTCGCCTTCCTTGTCCGAAGCCTCTCCCAAGCCCGCTCCTGCTCCCGCTCCCGAAACCGACCCCGCCCCCGGGCCGCGCGAGCGCGGGGCCTCGTTTACGAATCGAGGCTGGCGCGGCGACGTGATGCGCGCCGCGGCGTGACGCGCGCGGCGGCGTGATGCGCGCTGCGTGATCCGCGCGTCGACGTTCGTGTGCCGGGTCGTGAACGAGAGTGCACCGTCAGCCGCGATCCAGCAACTACGATCTCACGCAGAGCCCACCACCACAACGTGGGCGGTTCTCCCACGAGCCCCGACTCGCTCCGCGGATGAGCGCTCGGCTAGACGCATTCGACGAACGCAGCTCGGGAAGGGCTAGCGCTCGGTGCCGAGTTCATCGTAGAAGCTGCGTCGAGCGACGCGACCAGCGATCGACTTTGCACAACTCAGGCTGATGGGAAGCGATCTGAACGAAGCGACAGATGCGGCGCTGTCACACCCCAGCCTACGGGATTACACATTGGATTTTCGGTACTTGCGTGAATGCGCATTGTGAAGGCGCCACGAGCGTGATGTGCAAGCTGCACATGGGGCTTTGCACACCAAGTACACGCGGTGTGCACCCACATGCGCCGCGGTCAGCGGATTATCACCCGTTCATTGGACTTAGCGGCGTCAGACCCTTGGCATGAGCGCTGCAATAAGCCCCATCGGCTCACTCAGGAGGACACATAAGACCATGAAGATTGCTTTCCAAAAAATAGCGGCGGTTGCGTTGGGTGTGGGTGCCGCGGCTCTCGCCAGCGGCTGCGCGGTGGGGGAAGCCTCGGACGAGGAATTCGGTGAGCAAGAGGCGGCGTTCACGTACGTCAATGGCGGCATATGTGCGACGCACATCCAAATCGCCGCCGAGATCGCGCGCGTCGCGATGGTCGACCTCGGTCGCTTTCGCCCGGGCCTCGACCTGGTGAAGAAAAACGGCAAGGTCGTCCTGACGGCGACCGGCGAGTCTCGCTGCGTGTCGCGCGGCGGCTGTCACCGTCTGAAGTCGTTGCTCAGCTACCAGTACATCGACAACATGCGCGCGGCGGCGCTCACGCCTGAGTTCCCCTTCATGAAGGACTTCCAGGCGAGCAACATCTCGAACGCTCTCGGCAGCGCGATCTCGGATTACCTGAATCCGAACCCGAACCAAGTCATCGCGCACGAGCTGACGTTCCATCACACGTCGCCGGCCCCCCCCATCACGAACTGCGGTGACCTGAAGTACCACTGCTTCAGCGTGAGCGGCCTGCCGACGGGCAAGAACGTCAACGATCTCGTCACCAGCGTGAAGAGCGTGTTCTCGAGCAACAGCGACTTGAACGCGATGACGCGCGTCCTCAACGAGAACGGCTACTTCTGCATCGATCCCGACGGCACCGGCGACGACCAAACCGGCGGCGGCTCGACCGGCGGTAGCACCTGCGTCGACGGCGGCATGGCCATGTTGTACGACGCTTCGTACGTCGGAAATTGCTGCACGCTCGCCTCCGGCAACGGTTACCTCGTTCAAAACATGGCGGACCCTGGGTACATGAGCTGCAAGAACGTCAACCATGCTGGCGGCAAGCTGGCGACGGCCAGCTCCTCGTTGAGCAACAACCCGCCCTCGAACACGACTGACGCCGACGAAAACTCACTGTGGAAAGCCGCGACCGGCAACGCCAACGAATCGGTCAAGATCGATCTCGGGAGCTCGATCACCGTGAAAGGCGTGCTCTTCAAGTATGAGGCCGCCGGCGCCTATGGATACAAGGTGGAGACGAGCGCCAACGGTGCAATCTGGGCATTGAAGAAGACTGGCACCTCGGCCGCCAATGCCACGCATCAAGATGCGAATTTTGCAGCCACGTCAGCCCGCTACTTGCGCGTCACGCTCACGAGCTTGCCCATGGGCAAGAGCGCAGCCCTCGCTAGCGTCAAAGCGTACTGAAGCGAAGTTCGTCTGAGGTGTGAGCCAGCGTCGGTCCCACATACGTTGCCAATGAGCGACGATGTGGGACCGATTGTTTTGTGCCCCGATCCACGAGGTGGGGTGTTGCGAACGCCGAGTTTCTTCGCTGCTTGCGTCGCCTGATGTTTCACAGGCAAGCTGCTAACACCCTGCGAATGGTTGCGCAGCAGCGTGTGCGTCTGACATAGTCTCGCGATTCTGCGACTCACCCCGAAGTACTCCGGGGCGTCGATCAAAGGGAGAACGTTAGGATGAATAAGCTCATCGCTTGTGCCCTACTGGGCCTGGGCCTTACGCAATCGCTCGTCGCTTGCGGTGATGACGACGACAGTAGCGGCAACACGGCCGGTAGCGCCGGCACGTCCGCCGGTACGGATACGGGCGGCAAAAACACGGGCGGCGCCCCGACCGCCGGAAATGGCGGCAAGGTATCGGGCGGCAATGCCAATGGTGGTGGGGATGCCGGCAAAGCGGGCGGCGGCAAAGGGGGGATGAGCCACGCTGGCGAGGGCGCTGGCGGAGAGAACCTCGGTGGCGAAACCGCGGGTGGCAGTGGCGGCGCCGGCGCCGGCGGAGACGATGCGGTGGGTGGGGGTGGCGCGGGTGGAGAAGGCGGGGCGATGCCCGAAGCTCCGGTGCAGACACCTACCCCTCGCTGGCTCGAAAAATACTGTGACGCGAAGGCCGATGATACGCTGGGCTGCGAGGGCTCGCCTCCGTGGTTCGACTGCTTCAGCACCGCCTTCGGGTACCTGAGTGGCGAGGGCGGGGATGCCTCCGGGTTCTGCGAGACCGACAACCCCGAAGCAGAAGAATGGCCGAATACGATGGCCATGATCGCCGCGCTGGACGCTCTGGCCGCGGCCTGCCCTTCCCCGAAGGTCGAGGATTGGCGTTGCAACAATCTCTCCCAGCTCCCCGAGCCCAAGGACGCGACTTGCCGTGAGGCGGAAGCGGCTCGTGTTCAAGCCTACATGGCGTGCGTCCCGTAAAGGAAGGACGCCACCACTTCACCGCTCTAGATACGCGATCACCGCAGCAGCGACGGCCGCTGCGGTGATCAGCGCCGCGAGTAGCAGAGGTGTCCGGTTGGCGCGCGGAGGCGCGGCTTGGACGCCGGGCGGCTTTGGCGTTGGCGTGTGAGGAGTCTGCAGAAAAGCTGCGGCCCAAATCGGCGGCGGCGCGCTGGGGAAACGTGGGATGGCTAGCGGCGCAGGGGCGGCTTCAAGATGGGGCGGGGGCGACGAAAGAAGCTCGGTGGCGCCGTCCGGATCGGCTTCGCGCGCGCGGGGGCCTTGGAATACGCGCGTGGGCTCGTCACCCGCGGGCGTGAGCTCATAGGTGTTCGCTCCAGCGAGCAGGGTCGCCTCGTGCTCAGCGAGGCGAGCGTCGCCTCGCTGATCTGTGGTGAGGAAGACACGGCGGGTTTGTAAGCGCGCGCCGACGACTCGCTCGAGCTCGCTCGCCACCTCTTCCTCGGAGGCGACCAAGCTCGAGGGGAGCGCGGCGAGCGCTGCTTCGAGCATGACCTCCATGTCTCCCTGACCGCGCGCGTGTACGGATAACGCGCTCGCGAGCGCACGGGCGAGCGGTTCCGGCAGCTGCGTGGCAAGCCCCCGTCCGAGCAGCTTCGCCGGTGACAAGCCGGTCGCCAGCTCCATTAGCAGGCCTGGCGGCGTATCAGACGCAGAGGAGCTATAGGGAGTTCGGTCTGAAGCTACCTCACGGGGGACGGGCGTCGACAAAACCTCGCCGAACTCGGCGAGCCAAATCGAGTCGGGGTGAAACGGCGTCTTCGCGTCGATGCCGGCGACGGAGCGCAACAGCCGACCGGCGAGCAGCGCTGCGCGGAGCGCGTCGAGCGTGATGCGCACCGCGACGGGCACGGGCAACGAAGTCCGCTGCTGACGCAGCGCTGAGCGCAGCTCCGTGAGCGAGACCCCCGGCACGTACTCACTCACGAGGTAGGTGCACGCCTCCGCTTGGCCGAGGCACAGCAGCTTGACCAGCTTGGGGTGCGTCATCGCGCGCGCGCGGTCGATCTCCGACGCGACCAGGTTCGTCTGGGGTGCGCCCAGCTCTCGGAGCACGACGAATCGGCCTGCTTCTTCGCCTTGCGTCAGTCGGCCCAGGTGCACGGCCCCGAGCGGCCCTTCGAACAGTTTCAGCAGCGGCGCGCACGGCACGGGCATGCCGCGCGGTTTGCAAGAATCAGACGCATGAGAACGAGAGTGCACGGCGGCGGAAAGGTCCTGTACACTCATGGCGTGGACGGTGGAATGCTTGCAGCGTATCACGCGCCCTTCGAGCGGGGGCGGCGGTGACAGAGATTGGCGTCGGCACACGACTTGGTCGCTACCGCTTGCTCGCGCCGATCGGCGCCGGCGGCATGGGCAGTGTTTGGGCCGCGCTCGACCAGCAGGCGGACGGTCAGCGCTTCGTCGCCTTGAAACTCGCGCTCGATGAGGCAGGGGCGGACCAGAAATTTTGGACCGCGCTGTCCGACGAAGCCAACGTCGCCGCGCGCATTCACCATCCCAATGTTTGCGTGTCGAGCGGCCTCGGCACCTTCGGCGACGTTCACTTCTTGGTCATGGAGTGGTCGGATGGCGCGTCGCTGCGCGAGCTGCTCGACGCCCTTCCCGACCATCGCTTGCCGGCGTTCATGGCGGCGCGCATCGGCATCAAGGTGGCGTCGGGCCTTCACGCGGCTCACCAGCTGACCGATGAGATGGGCCTGAACCTCGGCGTCGTGCACCGTGACGTCTCGCCGCAGAACGTGCTGATTGATCGACGCGGCCGCGTGCGCCTCGCTGACTTCGGCGTGGCAAAGGCTCGCGGTCAGCTTCGCCGACCGACGGAGACGGGCGAGATCAAGGGCAAGCTCAGCTACATGGCGCCCGAGCAAATTTCTTCGCGCGATATCGACGCGCGCGCGGACGTCTTCGCGCTCGCGTGCGTGATCTACGAGGCGGCCCTCGGGCAGCGCGCCTTCCCGGGCGGCGACGCGCTCGCCACCATGTATCAAATCATGGAGGAGGAGCCGGTTCGGCCGCGCGCCATCGATCCGCTGTTCCCCGAGCGTCTCGAGCAGGCGCTGCTCAAGGCGCTCGCCAAGAATCCCAACGATCGCTTCCAGACGGCGCTCGACTTTGCGGAGGCGCTCGAGGACTTCGTCGACGATGAGCTGACCGAGCCGGGTGATCGGCACCTCGCCAAGCTGCTCTCCAAGGCCATGGGCGAGCAGCTCGACGAGCGACGCCGCGCTCTCGACGCGGCGGTGGCGCGCATCGACCGAGGGGAATCGATCT
Source organism: Pseudomonadota bacterium (assembly GCA_023431345.1). Taxonomy (GTDB): domain Bacteria; phylum Myxococcota_A; class Polyangia; order Polyangiales; family Polyangiaceae; genus PMG-095. Next base: position 47,188 of record JAEYWK010000074.1, on the reverse strand, counting down.
CTCCGCCCCCGCGCGCGAGCGTGACGATCACGTCCACGGCGCCGGGGGGCGTGGCCGTCACGCAGCAGCAGCGGGTTCCCGCCAACCGGGGCGTGCCCTTGCTCGGGGTGCTCCTGGTGGCGGGGGCGGCACTGGGCGCGAGCTTTTACCTGTTGCGCCAGACACCTGCGCCCAGCGGAGTCAGCGCTCACGCGACCCTAGGTGCTTCCGCTCTTCCCGTCGTGGCCCTGGCACCATCCTCGCCTGCCGTCGTTGCTTCGGAAGCTGCGCCCGCCCCAGCCGAGGCGCCGGCGCCGGGCGCCAGTGTGTCCCCCGAGGTCCAGCCCGCCCCCGTGAGAGCGCCTGCGCGCTCGTCGGCGGCTCCCGTCCAGGCGACCTCTGAAGGGAAGGCCGCGACCGAGTCGACGCTCATGCGCCCACTGCGGCGGGCTCCCGCCAAGCCACCGCGCGACATCGATCAGAGCAATCCGTTCACTCAGTAGCGGCGGCGTCGACGGGCGAGGCCGACGAGGGCTCCGAGCACGCTCACCCAGAGCACGCCCGACGCGCTCGCAGACGAGCGCCCCAGATTGCAGCTACTGTCGTCGTCGAGGCTCGACTTCTCGATGGGCGCCTCGCCATCGGGAGCCGCGCCGCCCGCGCCAGCGTCGCTCGTCACCGGCGCAGCGGGGGCGGCGCCTGCTTCGCTGCTGGGAGCCCCTGCGGCGCCCGACGTGGGTTCGGGGAAAGGTTGCTCTGCCGCCGCGAAGCCTTCGCGCAGCAGGGGCTCGTACGCGCTCAGTCTCGCATAATAGTTGAGGGCGTTAGCAGCCGTGCACGACGCGATGTCGACGCCGGGAAAACCCAGCGAATAGACGCCCACGATGCCGCCGCTGACTGAGTCGATCGCGGGGCCGCCACTATCGCCCTGACAGACGGCGCGGCTGATGGCGAACGTGTTCGGCAGGGTATCGACGTAGGTAACGAGCACGCCGTCACGGCGCTTGCGATTCGACCAGAGATCGTTCTGGTTGCTGAGCTCGGTCAAGCCGTAGCCGACCGTCGAAACCCGGGTCGCCTTGCTCACGCGCGTCGTGAGATCGAAGGCCAGGGTCGGCCCCGGCACGTCCCGGTCCAAGACGACCAGGGCCACGTCATCGCGACACACGTTGGGCCAGGTGGTCGTGACGATGCGGGTACCTATCCCGCTCGGCTCTCCGCCGGGCAAGCTGCTGACGTCGTCCTTGCTGGGGCTGGCGCCAGCATACACCGTGACCTGGTCGGCTTCGACGGGCGCACCCAAGACGCCACCGCTCGGCATGTCGAGCGAGCCGTCGGCCCTACAGCGAATATTGTCTTCTTCGTACGTCTCGGTGATGCAGTGTCGGGCGGTGAGCAGCAGATTCGGGGCGATGATCGTGCCGGAACAAACGCTCGCTCCTGATGAGCGCTGAATGAGCACGGCCACGACCGCGTCATCGCTGTCGCTCGACGCCTTCCCGCTCAGCACGGGCTCCGCGTGTGCGCCGACGCGACCCGAATCCGAGCCGGCATCGCCGCCGCACGCTTGAAGCAGGCACAGGGCGGCGGTGGCGACGCGCTTCATTTGGCGGCCGGAGGATCGATGAAGCCGTCGTAACAAAACTCCCGCGTCGCCTCGAGCCGCTCCGGGTCCGCCGGATTCAAGCGGGCGACATCGAACTCTACGGAGCCGCTGGGGACCTTCAGGCACCAGACGCTGCCCTGGGAACGACGCGCGCCCGTGATCGGATTGAAGTCAGGCGGGCCCATCGTTCCACGCAGGGACACCTTGCCGCCCTCCCTCAAGAAGTTGAAAACGGTCGCGATCTTGTCAGGGCCGATGTTCACCTCATCACCTTCGATGAGCGCCTTCATCCCTGTCACCACGTCATCACCGTCGAAGTTGGACGACGTGAGAGACGCGGCAGCCAGACTGTAGAGCATGAAGTAGGCGGCGTCGTAAAAATTCTCGCGGCTCTCGAGCCCTTCTACATCGTACTTGGACTGAATCTTGAGCAGGTAGTTGTCGTAGAGCGTACTGTCTTCGACCGAAGCGTAGTTGACGCCGGCGCTCGCGGCGCGGAAGAACTCCTTCCAGTCGGGAGCTTGATCGAAGTACTTCCCGCCCGTCAGTTGTTTGTCATAAGCGTTGCGGGGGGAGAAAATGTAGAAGGGCGTCGTGTTGGCGGAGCGGCCCTCTTGGATGCCGGGAAGGATGGGGTTGACGAACTCCGCGCCGCCAAGGGCGATCACGAGATCGGGTTGGAAGCTGCCATTCACCGGGTTGAGATCGGCGATCACGCCTGCCGTTTGTGGTCCGTCGCCACCGGTCACCTTGACCTGGTACCGCTTGTAGAACGCCTTGTTTTCTTTGGCCGACAGCGCTCGGCCATTGAAGATGGCCTTAGTCTGGAGCTCGTCTGCCATGTCGACGCTGTAGGTGAGGTCCGAGTGTATCAGGGCCACGTTCAGGTTGGCGGCGACGCGTCCGAGCTGATCTCTCAGGTAGGTCTCTGCGAGCTTTACCAACGGCACGTAGGTCGGCACCAAGTCCGTCGCTGGTCCCAGCATGTGCCACATCAAGCCCTGATCATCGGCCTGCGTTAGCGCGCTGTCGGCCTCGAGCGGGCCCAACAAGAACACCTTGCGTTCGCTTTGTACCGCGTACCCCCGAAGGGCGTTCAGGTCGTTCGAGGGGAGGGCGGCCAAAATCCCCGGGACCTGCAAGGTTTCGACGAGATGCGCAGCGCTGGCCTCGAGATCGGGTTTCGTCGACTGGCAGAGCACCATCACGAACGGACGGGGAGGTGTGCCAATGCCGCCGAGCGATCCCTGCATGAACTCTTCGAGCGCGAAGCGGTAGTTGATCGTGTACGGGTGTCCGATGGGATCGGTGACGTCGATCGGCACGTAAGCGCCGAAGATGATCGGTTTGCCGGGCTTGGTGAGATACTCCGTAGGATTTTCCTCGGTACCCGCGATCACCTCCGGGCAGTGCTCGGGAATGGTGAGGGGGACGCAGGCTTCATCGCGGCAGATGTACGGTTCGCCGTCGTGGGCTTCGATGCAGTCGGCGTTCTTGGTGCACTCGGCGGCGGCGCCCTCGCCGGCGGAGCCGGACGTGCTCGAGCTGCCCGAGCTCCCGCCATTGCCGGCGCTACCGGCGTTGCCGGCGCCGGCGCCGGCCGTGTCGCGGGCGACGCAAACCTTCTGCGCGCTGCACTCGTAGTCGCCGAAGCGGGCGCAGTCGCCGTCGGTCGAGCATTGGTCGACGCTCAAGTCGCGGATGAACGAGCAGCCGAGCGCGCTCGAAACCAAGACACCAGCCACCAGCACTAGATCGCGTAAGCTCATCAGTTCTTCCTCGGTCGGGGCAGCCCGAACTCGATCATGCGATTGATCAAGGTGCGACGCGACACCTGAAGGATCTCTGCGGCGCGCGTCTGATTGCCACCGCATGCATCGAGCGCGCGCATCACGCGCTGCTTTTCGAGCTCGCGCGCGTCGCCGGACAAGGGGGCATCCCCCACCGGCAGGGCACGCGGCAGGGGAGCGGGTGACGGCACGCCGAGCGCCGGTGCGGTCGGTAGCTGGTTGAAGACGCCGGTGGGAGACTCGAGCTCGTCCACGTAGTCGGCAGGAACGGAGTCGACCGGTAAGAGTGGATCGGGCTCGAGCAAGATGTGCTCTTGCTCGATGGTCGCGCCGTCCGCGAGCAGCGCGGCGCGCTCGGTCACGTTGCGCAGCTCGCGCACGTTGCCGGGCCAAGTGTACGTGAGCAGCGCCTGCTTGGCGCTCTCGCCGAGCGGCGGCTCCTGAATGTTCGCGCGTACGCAGAAGGTGCGCAGGAAATGTCGGGCCAGCGGCTCGATTTCGCTCCGGCGCTCACGGAGCGGCGGGATGCGCAGGATCATCCCGCTGACGCGGTAGTAGAGGTCTTCGCGGAAGCGACCGGCGCGCGCCTCTTTGTACAGATCTCGGTTCGTCGCGGTCACGAAGCGCACGTTGATCTCGCGCGGCTTGTTGGAGCCGAGCCGGAGCACGATGCGCTCTTCGAGCACGCGAAGCAGCTTGGCCTGCGTACCCAGCGGCAGCTCGCCAAGCTCGTCGAGGAAGACGGTGCCGCCTTCGGTGGCCTCGAGCAGGCCCGTCTTCGCGGCGTGGGCGCCGGTGAAGGCCCCGCGCTCGTGACCGAACAGCTCGCTTTCCAGCAGCGCCTCGGGGAGCGCGGCGCAGTTGAGCTTGAGGAACGGGTGCTCGCGCCGGTGCGACTTGCGGTGGATCGTCTCGGCCATGACCTCTTTGCCGACGCCCGTTTCTCCCAAGATGAGCACTGCGATGTCGCTGGCGGCGGTGCGCGCCGCCAGATCGTAGGCCCGTCTCATCTCGGGATCGAGCAGCAACGGGCCACCTTTCTGTGGTGAAACGAGCTTGAGCGTGCCGAGCGTCGACGGCCTTCGTGCTTGCAGGACCATGGGAACCCCGCCGACGCGCAAGACATCACCGGGCTCCAGTCGCATAGGCACGTTCGGTGCCAGGCGCTGCTGCGTCTCGGCGCTCGTCTCTTCGGCCCCCGCATCGGCTTCGCGCAGCACGCTCGAACCGTTGGCGCTGCCCAGGTCTTCAGCCTCCACGAAGCGCTCGCTCACGTGCAAGCGCAGGTGGTGCCGCGACACCGAAGCGTCGTCGATGCTGATGTCGTTGCTGGTGGCACGACCCACAGTGACCACGCCGTAGTTGAGTCGGTGAGCCTGCGAATGTCGGCGCGTGTACACCGTGAACTCGAAGCTTGACGGCTCAGGCGGCGCTTTCTCTGTCTTCACTGCTCGCGCTTCCTCGGCATCCCGTGCGGGCTCTTGTGCAGACGCCCGCGTCACCCTTGCACTCGAAGGACGACCCGTTGTGCAACACTACACGGATCGTGCAAACTGTGCGCGAAGTGCAAACAGGAAAAGCGCGGGTGGGGTAGGAGCACATGCGCGGCAGGCGCACTACAGACGCCCCGTCGCCCGCACACGATTCCGGTCATTTTTGCCAGGGGACCCCGGGTCTGGAAACTGGTCCAAAAAACAAAACCTTCGCCCCCACTATCGACTAGGGAATGGACGGCATAGTCTCAACGGGCGAGTAACGAGTAAGGATGGTTGCCCAACGGCAGAAAGACGACGCGCTTTCAACGCTGCGTCCTACACAGGCTGGCGCCGCCGACGCGGCGAGCGAGCGCGTCGTCAAGGCGCCCACGCGCGGCGCCTCCGTGCCCGAGGCCGACGTCGGGCCGACCGCGCTCGCCAAGCCGCAGCAAATCGTCGGGCGCTACCGCTTATTGATGCCGCTCGCCGAGGGCGGCATGGCCCAGGTTTGGGCCGCAAAGCCGGAGAAGGGCATCTCGCGAACGGTCGTGATCAAGCTCGTGCTGCCCAAGTTCGCCTCCGACGATCAGTACGCGCGCATGTTCATCGACGAGGCCATGATCGCCTCCGCGGTCCATCACCCGAACGTGTGTGAGATCCTCGAGCTCGGCAAGCACCAAGACCTGCTGTTCATGGTCCTGGAATGGGTTCCAGGGGATACGCTCAACGGGCTGGTTCAGGGCACCAAGCAAGCGCTGCCCGACGGCATCGCGGCCCGCATACTGGCCGACGCATGCGCTGGCCTTCATGCGGCGCACGAAGCCATCGGCCCGGACGGCCTGCCGCTCAACATCGTTCACCGCGATATTTCCCCGCAGAACATCCTGGTCTCGATCCACGGGCACTCCAAAGTTAGCGATTTCGGCATCGCGAAGGCTCGTCATCAGCTGCACGCCCGCACCCAAACCGGTGAAATCAAGGGCAAGTTCGCCTATATCGCCCCCGAGCAGATCCGCGGCGGCGCCGTCGACCGGCGCGCAGACATCTACTCGCTCGGCTGCCTGCTCTATGTCGCTACCACCGGTCAACGCCCGTTCGGCGGCGGCGCCACCGCGCTCGGCAAGATCGTCCAAGGCAAGTACGCGCCTCCGAGTGAGTTGCGCGAAGACTACCCGTTGGGGCTCGAGGCGATCATCCGCAAAGCTCTGGCCATCTCCCCCGGCGATCGCTACCAAACGGCCGAGGAGATGCGAATCGCGATCGAAGAATGGCTGCAGACGCTGGCGGCGCCCGTCACGCACCCGCAAGTGGCGGCCGTCGTCTCGCAGCGCCTGACGCGTGAAAAGCGCACGGTAATCGACGCGCTTTTGACGACCTCCCGCGTGATCCCGGAAAAGATCGCGTTCCAGCTCTTGCCCGAGCTCGAAATTACCGACACGCCCACGGCCCAGGTCGCGGATTCGAAGCCGCGTCTCTCTTCAGCGAGCGGCTCGCTCATGAGTCGATCACTGCATCCGGAATCGCAACGCGCCGCCGCGCCGCCCTCGACCTCCACGCTGCCGCCGCTTCGTAGCGCGCGCTGGCCGTGGGTAGTTGCTTTCGTTCTGCTGGCGGCCGTCGTCGCCTATTGGGCTACACGCTAAAATTCCGCTGGCACGCTGCGTGCTTTGTCAGCTGGCATCGCGCGTCGTGCAGTCAGTTGTGCAAAACCGGCGCGCAGCGAAAAGGACGGTTGATCTCACATGAAGAAGCGATTCGGCGTGGCCATGACGCTCATGAGCTGTGTCGTGGGGTGTGCGGGGGGAGAACCGCTGAGCATCGACGAGGGCGTCGATGAGAGCACGGCCGAGATCGTGCGCGCTGATCGAGAGGAAGGAGCCGAGGCGGTGGTAGCGGTGGTCGGCCTGACCATCTTCGGTGGGCACCGCTATTGTTCAGGCGTCGTCGTGGCTCCCCGCGTGGTGATCACGGCCGCGCACTGCGTGGCCGATATCGTCGAGCGCACCATCGTCTATTATGGCGACGACGTCGTCACGGACCAGGCTGACTTCGTCAACGACGACGACCCGGCTCGACCTTGGGCCGTCGCCGAGAGCTGGGCTCAGCACCCCGACTACGTACCCGACCTGCACTTCCCGGACCTCGCGGCCGTGTACACCCCGCGCGCGCTGCCGATGAAGCCGGCCGAGCTTTCGCGCGTGGCGCTGAAGAAGCAAGACGTCGGCACGGCGCTCACGGTGACGGGCTGGGGCGCCTCGCGTGCGCTCGCCCCCGACCTCAGCCAGTTCGAGGGCGTCGGCATCCTGCGCACGGCCAAGGTGCCGTTCCTGGGCTCGCCGACGGTCGCGGACTTCGTGCCTGCCGACCCGAACAACGGCTTATTCGACCCGACCATTCGGGCTCGCCTCGCCAAGTTCGACGGACGCGCTCCGGAGTCGAATACCTGCGCCGGTGACTCGGGCGCGCCGTACTTCGTTAAGCGCGGCAACAAGCAGCAGGTCGCCGCCATCAACTTCTTCACGGGCTTGTCCTGTGAGGGCTATTCGATGGCCACCCGCGTCGAGCCGTTCCTCGATTACTTCGATGACGCGATCGAGAAGGGCGGGGCTCTTCCGGTCGAGCCGGAGCTACGCTGCGTCGATCGCGAAGACGATGGCTCGTACACCGCGTTCTTCGGCTACGACAACAAGAACGCGGTCTCGGTGGACATTCCCCACGGCCGAAACAACAAGCTAGCCGAGGACGATGCGGGCGTACGGCCGACGCATTTTCTGCCTGGTCAGCACGCCTGGGACTTCTTCGTGAGCTTCGACAAGCGCGATCGGGTCGAGTACGAGCTGCTCGCCGGCGACCATTGCCGCGGCGGTAAAGAGCGAGCGGTGGCGACGTCACGCTCGCCGCGCTGCGATGCGGCGTCACCCGAGGTTTCGTGCGCCAAGGTGTGCCGACGGCTCGATGCGTGCGGCTTCGACTTCGGTGATTGCATGACCGACTGCACCAGCAACATCGGCTTCTTCTCGCAAGAGCTTCCCCAGTGCCTCGCGCCATGGACCGACTTGAACCGCTGCATGGCGGCGCTGCCCACGGAGGACCTGTGCAACTTCAGTAGCCCGCCGTCGTGCGTGGACGAGATGGCCGCGTACGAGGCGTGCTTTCAGTAAGGAGTGTGAACGTAACCCACACCCGCCGACAGGCCTCAGCGTCAGATTGTCTGCACTGACAGGAGTCGAAAAAAACGCAGAACCTGCGTCGTCGTTCCCTGTACTCTGGGGAGTGAGCGACGCAGGTTCGCGCCTCACCACGCCACCGTCAATGCCTCAGGCCACCAGCATCCTCAACCCCGGCGATAGCCTCGGGGCTTACCAGCTGCTCCTGCCGATTGGGCAGGGCGGAATGGGCCGCGTCTGGGTTGCGCGTGAGAAAGAGGCAGGGCCATTCGCGCGCTTCGTTGCGATCAAGACCGCGCTCGCGCATAGCTCTCCGAATCGGCAGTTTTGGACTGCGCTGCTCGATGAAGCGCACATCGCGTCGAGCCTTCGTCACCCGAACGTCTGCATCATCCACGCGGTCGAAACTCAAGACAGCGTGGTGTACCTGGTCATGGACTGGTCCGATGCCGGCTCACTGCGCGAGCTGCTCGACGCCGCGCCGGGCGAGAGGATTGGGCCTCAGCTCGCGGCGCGCATCATCGCGGGGGTGTGCGCCGGTCTCCACGCCGCGCACGAGCTGACGGGCGAAGACGGGCAGCTGCTCGGCGTCGTGCACCGCGACGTCTCTCCGCAGAACATTTTATTTTCGACCTCCGGCCAGGTGAAGCTGGCGGACTTCGGCGTCGCCAAGGCGCGCGGTCAGCTGCAAGAAGCCACTCGCACGGGTGAGCTGAAGGGCAAGCTCAGCTACATGGCTCCCGAGCAGGTCACGCTCAAGGAGTTCGATCGGCGCGCGGACATCTTCGCGCTCGGCTGCGTGCTCTACGAGGCGACGCTCGGCAAGCGCCCGTTTCACGGCACCGACGCGCTGGCGACGCTGTACTCGCTACTCGAGCAGCCGCTCACCAAGCCCAGTGATTTGGATCCGAGCTACCCGCCCGGCCTCGAGCAGATCGTGCTCAAGGCGCTGGCAAAAGCGCCCGCGGATCGCTACCAAACGGCGGAAGAGCTCGGCTACGCGCTCGAGTCATGGATGGCCACGACGCGCGCGGTCGTGACGGAGTCGAACGTGGCGACGCTGCTGCGCGAGCTCCTGGGCGACCGCATCAAGGAGCGCTCGGTCGCGGTCGCCGAGATGGTGCGCAAGCTCGACGCCGGTGAGCCCGTGACCGACAGCGGCGTCGAGATCGAGCAAACGCCGAGCACCCAGCTGGGCATGGCTCAGTCGGGCGCGAGCCCGGCCAGGAAGGGGCGCTTGTCGTTGGCGTTGATGATGGGTTTGGTGGTGGTCGGCGGCGTCGCGGCGTTGGTCGCGAACAGGAGCTCCAGCAGCGCGCACGGCCCCGCGGCGGGGCCATCGACCGAGGCGCAGGTTGCTGCGAGCACCGCCGTCGCGCCCGTCGCGCCCATCGCGCCCTCCGTCAGCATGGCGGACATCCGCGTCGCGGGGGCGCCGAGCCAGCAGGCCGAGGAAGCGACCGAGCCGGATGACGCCGGCCGTAAATCAGCGCGCAGCGGCGCGCGAACGAAGTCGGTCGCGGTGCGGCCCGCTGCGCCTGCCAAAGTGGCGGAGCCAGCGCCCGTGTCCGTGGCTCCCACTCGCGCGCCCGGAGAGCTCCCCACCGTGGTCGAGAAGGCGCCGCGCTCGCTCGACGCCGATAACCCGTTTGCCAAGAAGCCATGATCAATTCTTCGCTCCACCGAAACGTGTCCGCTCTGTCGCTCGCTGTCGCGGTGGGCGTCGCCTCTCAAGCGTCCTTGGCGGCAGACCCCGCGGCGGCCGCGCCCGCAGATGCAGCAAAGGCGGCGCCGGACGCGGCTTCCGTCGATGAAGCAGGCCGGCGCTACGACCGCGGTTTGAAGTTTTACGCGGAGGGCGAGTATCGACTAGCCGTCATCGAGTTCGAGCGCACCTACGAGCTCGTGCCGGATTACCGCGTGCTCTACAACATCGGGCAGGTTCGCATCCAGCTGGGGGACTACGCGCGCGCCCGGGTCGCGCTCGAGCGCTACCTGCGCGAAGGCGCGGGGCAGATCAAGGCGGATCGCGAGCAAGCCGTGAAGGGTGACCTCGAGATGCTGGGCAACCGAACGGCCACGCTCAAGGTCGACGTGAGCCCCGAAGGCGTTCAGATCCTCGTCGATGGCGAGGGCGTCGGGGTGACGCCCTTGGCGGAGCCGCTGCTCCTCAACGCGGGTGAGCACAACATCGAGCTACGAAAGACCGGCTTTCAAACCCAAACGGTGCGGCGCACGCTCGCGGGCAGCGACGAGGGAGAGCTGTCCGCCACGCTGGAAGCGCTGGCGACGATGACCGCGCCCGCAGCGGCGCTCGCGGAGACGCCCAAGCCGATCGCGGCGCCGCGCTCCAGGACCGCGATGTGGGTGGGCTGGGCGGTGACGGGCGGCCTCGCCGCAGGCGCCATCACCACCGGCATCGTGGGCAACAAGGCCGCCGATGATCTGGACGAGAAGCGTGACGCGCGTGACGTGACCTCCGCGCAGCTGGAGTCCGCGGGCAACCAGGCAAAAACGTGGCTCACGGTGAGCGACGCGCTCACCGCTGCCGCGGTCGTGGCGGGCGGGGTTTCACTGTATTTCACTTTGAGCGGTCCGTCGAAGAGTGACCGGGGGGACCAGGCGCGAGTCGGCCTCAACGTCTCCGGCAGCGGCCTGCGGCTCGTCGGTAGCTACTGATCCGCCGTCTAGCATCTGAAACGCCCCGCGCTCCAGCGCTGACCGCGCTCGAGGCGCTGACCGCTGACCGCTACCTGTGCTAGGCTCAGCAGTTGGCGTGGCTATTCAAACCCACCTGGTGAAAGCGCTCTTTCCGGTCGAGGTGGCTCGGGCCGTCTCCACTCGCGGTAAGAGCACGTTCGCGGCTGAGTACGCGGAAACGCAGCTTCTGCTGATCAGCGTGCAAGAGGGGGGCGAGGTGCTCGCGGGCTTGAGCAGCGCCACCGAGGAAGGCGGCGCCGTGGCCCCCGCAAGGCGGCTCGATTATCATACCGAAGCGCTCGATAAGGCCTCCGTTGCGTCGCTCTTGGCGAGCGCGCGCCGTTCGGACGCGGATCGCGCGCAGCTGGTGCGGGACAGGCTGTCTCGGGGCAAGCACTTCGTGGTCGCGCTGCGCAAGCGCGCGAGCGCCGATCGCATCTCGCCCGATCGCGTCAGCGTCGGCCGGGCCATGAACAGCGACATCGTGCTGCGTGATGGCAGCGTGTCCAAGCTGCAAGCGTGGTTCGAGCTGCGTGACGACCGAGAGTTTGCCGTAGCCGACGCGGGCAGCACCAACCGAACCGCCGTGAACGGCGAGCAGCTGCTGCCTCGCAAGCTCCGTTACCTCGCCGAAGGTGACGTGATCGAGCTCGGCGCGGTGTCGACGATGATTTGCTCCGCGGAAACTCTGTGGGCCGCCATTCACGACTCGGCTTGAGCCGGAGCTCGTTGCAGTCGTGCCGCCGCGAGTCGACGCGCTTCGTGCCGCTCAGGAGGGCGCGTCCGCGAGGGTGAGGTCGGCGAACACGAAGCCGTCACGCTCCACGACGTCGCCCGCGTGCACGTCGATGGGCCGCTCGAACATTGGTCCCGCGTACGTGAACGTGTGAAATTCGCCGCGCTCTCCGCACGGATCGACCGAGGCGGGTAGCTCCGCGAGCAGCGCGTCGTCGAACGTGCGCCCCGCGAGCTCTCGCGGCATCTGCCGCGGATCGACGCAGGTCAGCCGGGCGCGCAAGCCGCCATCGATCATGGTTTTGGCGAGCTCCGCCGTTGGTCGCTGCCAGAGCGGGAAAATCGGTCGAAGCCCGGTGCCAGCCAGCTTTTGCTCGCGATACTCACGGATGTCGGCCAAGAACAAGTCGCCGAACGCCATCACCGTCACGCCGCGCGCGCGCGCTGAGCTCACCGCGGCGGCCATGGCCGCCTCGTATTGGTCGTTGCTGCACGGCCACGGAATGCCGACCTCGAACAGCGGCAAGCGCGCCGCCGCCGCCTGAGCGTGCAGCAGCTCACGTCGCACCGCGTGCATCGCGACGCGTTCGAACGCTTGGTTCACCGTCGTCAAGAGCCCCACGACCTCGAGCTCGCCCTGCTGCCTGAGCACGTGCAGCGCCCAAGCACTATCCTTGCCGCTGCTCCAAGCCAGGAGCGCCTTCTCGACCATGAGCGTCGTTTAGCCGAAACGCCCGACCGCGTCATCCGCACGACGGCGGCTCTGACCGGCGCGCGCGAGTCGTCCCAAACTCACCGGGACACGCCGCTAGCTGTCGCGCTTTCTGGCGACGTGCTCGCGCAGCGCGGACATCAAGCTGCCCCACCAGAGCGCCAGGTCGCGGATGAACGCGGAGGGCGCCGCGCCGTGGCGGACGGGGTGGTCCGGCCTCAGCTTGGCGAAGCCCCAGTGGCGGACGGAGACGCGGGTGCCGCTCGCAGCAGGCGTGAACGTGACCTCGAGCTCCGTGCGCTCTTGCGGCGCGAAGTTGACGGCGCGCCATTCGAGCAGCAGGCGCGTGGGCGGCTCGAACGCGAGCACCGTGCCGGTTTGGACGACCTTGGGCCCGGCCGCGGTTTCGAAGCGCTCGAAGAGCTTGCCGCCCGACTTGGGCTCCAGGTGTACGACGCTGCGGCCCTTGCCGACGCGGTAGCGCAGGCCCGTGCGCCACCAGGCGTCGATTTCCTCGGTGAAGATGCGGAACGCTTCCGCCGGTGGCAGGTCGACGAGCACCATCACGCGCGCTTCATCGCCGGGGATTCGCTCACCGGAGCTCACGGCTTCTTGCTCTTGGCCCGCCGCTCGGCGTGCGCTTTGAAGGCTTGCAACTGCTCGCCCCAGAAGGCTTCGACTTCGTCGATCCAAGCACGCAGCTCGTCGAAGCGGGCGCGCTCGAGCCGGTACAGCCGACCGCGCGCGTCTTCCTCGGGGCTGCTCTCGCTGACGAGGCCCGATTGTCGAAGCACGCGCAGGTGCCGGCTCATCGCGGGTCGACTCACGTCGAGCAGCTCGGCGAGCTCCCCAGCTTGGCGGGGCTCACGCCGAAGCAGGTCCACTACCCCGCGCCGGATCGGATCTGCGAGCGCCAGCAGCGTGCGATCCAGGTGGTTTGCCACGCTCACCCGCGCATGCGCTGACTGAAGAACCAGAGGTGGCCTTCCAAGTCCACCGCGCCGTACGAGCGATCCGCCCAGTAGTCGCCGCCGTAGTCTTCGGTCTTGAGCGCCCGAAAGATCGTGGCGCCCGCCGCGACGGCGCGCTCGTGGTGCGCGTCGACGTCCTCGACGTACAGGGCGAGGGCCTGGGTGACGCCGCCGCCGGTGTCCAGAGGGCTGCGGAAGAGCTTCTGGTAGTCGCGGTCGCCGTCGAGGCCGCCGACGGAGATCATCGCGTCTCCGAACACCAGCTCGGAGTAGGCGATCTTTCCGTCATCGGCTTCCACTTTGAGGCGAACGTCGAAGCCGAACGCCCTGCAAATCCAGTCGATGGCTGCGTGCGGGTCGCGGTAGAAGACAGTGGCGGTGAGCCGGGGCCAGCCGGGAGGCGGTGCTTTCATCGAGAGCTCCTAATTGCGGTATTTGTTAATAGTTAACAGGTTTGTGAATTATGTCAACGGCGTGCTGTTCGCGGGTTGACGTTGCCGCGGACAGCGGCGATACGGCGCGCCATGAGCGCTGGTGCGGGAGAGCAATCGATAGGGCGCTGGCTCACGCTTCGCTGGTTCTTCGCCGGCGTGGTCGCGCTTGGAACGCTCCTCAGCTTGCCCTCGCTCGGGGCGGGCTTCGTTGCCGACGATCTCCTCTTCATCGCCCGGCTGGAGCAGACCGAGCCGCCGCCTACCTTCAGCCTGTACGGCTTCACCGATGGCTCGGCTGGGCAGCACGAGCGCTTGATGCAGGCGCGCTGGACGGCGTTCCCGTGGTGGGTGGCGGAAGACTTCAAAGTGCGTTTCCTACGGCCGCTCTCGAGCGGGCTGTTCGCGCTGGATCATGCGCTGTTCGGACACGCCCCGTTCGGCTACCACGTACACAGTCTGCTCTGGGGCATCCTGCTGCTCGTGGCGGTGGGCTTGGTGCTACGCGCCGCCTGCTCGAGCCCCACTTGGCAGCTCGCGTTCTTGCTCTACGCCGTGTGCGCCAGCCGCGGTGAATCCGTGGGGTGGATTTCGAGCCGGCACATGCTGGTAGCGGTGGCTCCCGCGCTGTTGGGCTTGTGGCTCCTCATCACACGCCGTGATAGTCGCCGGCCTGCGCTCCGGCACTTGCTCGGCGTAGGGGGCATGGCGCTGGGGCTGGCGGGCGGCGAAGCAGCCCTCTCGGTCATGTGCTTCTGGCTGGCGTTCGAGCTGCTCGGTCGGGCGGACGCGCCGTCGCTCGCGTCGCGCCTGCGCCGCGCCGTGCTGCCGGCGGCGTTGATGGTTGGCTACGCGCTCGCCTACAAGCTAGGTCAGTACGGCGCGGCGGGGAGCAGCGCGTACCTCGATCCCATTTCCGCGCCGCTGTTCTTCCTGCAAGCCCTGCCGCGCCGCTTGCTCATCTTGCTGGCGGAGGCGTTCGTGGGGTTACCCTCCGGCTTGTCTGCCACCGCCCTGCCGACGGCGGGCGCTCTGGTTGGCCTTGGCGCGACGCTGACGGTTGCGCTCTTGCTGCGCCGGGTTTGGCCGTGCGTCGCCGTCGCCGATCGCCGCGCGATCGCCTGGCTCTCGCTCGGCGCCGCGCTGGCGCTGCTGGTGAACGCAGGCGCCTTCTTGGGCCCTCGCCTGCTACTCGTCCCGGGCCTGTGCACGTTCGTGCTGATCGCGACGATCCTGCGCTACGGCCTGGCTTTCCGCGCGTTGCCGCCGCTGAAGAGTCTGCCCGCCAAGGCCGCGGTCGTCGTGCTTGCGATCGTTCACGTGATCGTCGCGCCCCTGGCGCTCGTGGGAAATGGTTTGCTGCTCGGCGCGTTCGGGCGCGCCACGGCCGCCGCCGACGGGGGCCTCGATGCCTACTTCGAGGACCAGCGCGCTCGCGCCGCCGCGCCGCCGCACGTCTACGTCGTGAGCGCGTCCGATCCTTTCGTGGGCTTCTATGCCGCGGCCGCGCGCGCCATGCGGCGACCTGGCTCGACCGGTCAATGGACGCTGCTGTCGCTGGCGAAGGGCACCCATCGCGTCACCCGCACCGCGCCGAACGAGCTGCGCTTGGAGGTCGCGAGCGGCATGCTGCGCGGTACCTTCGAGGGGCTCTTTCGAGGGCCGGAGTCGCCGCTACGGCCCGGCACCCGCGCGCGGGTGATGGACGGCGTCGTGAGCGTGCTGGAGCTGGCCGGCGGGCACCCGACGGTCGTTGCGCTCACGTTGTCGCGCGGGCAGCTCGGCGACGGTGAGCACTGCCTCTTGGCATGGCGTGAGGGGCGCTTGCAGCCGGTCGAGCTCGCCGTCGGGCAGTCGCTCGACATCGCGTGGTCTCCCGGCCCGAGCGGCCTGCTGTGAGCGCGGGGCGCGAATTGCGCCTCGTTCGCGGGTTGATGAGCTTCGGCGCGCTGGCCGTGCCATAGCTGGGCCGTCTTGTTGTCGCGCGCGTGGACGTTTGGTCGCAGGTTCTTGGCCGATGCCGAGTTTCGGGTCCTGCTGCTGGCGTACCTCGTCTTGGGCATCGCCTACTCCTTCGTGGTGCCCTTCTTGTCGCTGTTCGGGACGCGCGAGGTGGGGCTAGGGCCGCTCGGCCTGAGCGGCTTCATGACCGTCACGTCGCTCGGCGCGATCACGTGCAGCACCATCTTGGCGCGCTGGTCCGACGTGATGCTGTCGCGTCGGAGCGTGCTGCTCCTCGGCGGCACCGCCGGCACTTTGGGCTACATCGGCTACGCGTTCGTGCGCGACGTCACCTGGCTCACGCTGATCGGCGTAGGGCTGTTGGGTGTCGCGGCCGTGACGTTCTCGCAGCTCTTCGCCTACGCCCGCGATTTGCTCGACCGGCGCGCGCTGCCGCCGCACGAGGTGCCGTTCTACATGAACGTGTTCCGGCTGTTTTTCGCGCTCGCGTGGACGGTCGGGCCCGCCATCGCGGCTTGGGTCATGAAGGTCGTGTCCTTTCGCGGGCTGTTCTGCGCCGCCGCGGGCTTCTACGCGCTGTTCGTGGTCCTGGTGGCGCTGTTCGTGCCGCACCTGCCGCCCTCCTCGGAGACGCGCGCTCGCGCGCTTGCGCTGCCGCTACGTCAGGCCTTGCGGACGCCGGGGCTGCTTCGGCATTTCGCGGCCTTCGTGCTCTACTTTGCGTGCTCGGCGCTCGGCATGATCACGCTGCCGCTGCTGCTACTCGACGTACTGCACGGCAGCGTCGACGACGTGGGCATCGCGTACAGCGTCGCGCCGCTGTTCGAGCTGCCGTTCATGCTGATCATGGGCATCTTGGCCATGCGCGTGCCGGCGCGGCATTTGATCCACGCGGCGCTGGCGCTGGCCGTCGTTTATTACGGGCTGCTCGCGGGCGTGCAGAGGCCTTGGCACGTATTTCCGGCTCAGGCGCTGAGCGCGGCGATCGTGGCCGTGACGAGCGGCGTGGCCGTGACGTTCTTTCAAGACTTCATGCCCGGCCAAGCCGGCTCCGCTACCAACCTCTACTCGAGCGCTCAGCGCATCGGCTCGACCGGTGGTTACCTCTGCTTCGGTCTGGTGAGCGAGAGCTATGGTCCGCGCGGCGTCTTCGTGTGCTGCGCCGTGCTGTGCGCGGCCGCCACGGCGCTGCTGGCCCGGTATGCGCCGCGGGCGCCGCTCTCCGCCGTTGGGCGTGCCTGAGCATCGAGCCCACCCTCATCCCGGGGAGTGAGACGGCCAAGGGTGTATCGGAAGTGATCACTGCGTAATCAGCTTCGCTCGCGGAGCCTGGGCCGAGACAATTTTGTGCGCCGCGCAGCGCGCGCCGGCGCGCCATGAATGCAGTGATCGAGTGAGCAGGCGCTCCTGGGCGCCGAGCAGGTCAAGCGTATTTGCGCAAAGAGCCGCTCGCAGGCGGCGCGCCAGCTGCTATGAGGGAAGGTCTTTCGGATGCTTGACGTTTCGCCGACGTTCTTCGTCGACTACGAGCTTGGCTCGAGTGACTCGGGC
This sequence comes from Pseudomonadota bacterium, assembly GCA_023431345.1. Taxonomy (GTDB): domain Bacteria; phylum Myxococcota_A; class Polyangia; order Polyangiales; family Polyangiaceae; genus PMG-095. The sequence goes on along the minus strand of JAEYWK010000074.1, from coordinate 30,109 downwards.
GCGCCTCTGGTGAGCTTCGCCTTTCGTGTCGGTGACGAGGCGCTCGGCGACGCGAACATCGACCTCGGGGTGAGAGCGGTGCTCGACGCTCTCGCGCCCATCCTGCGCCACGAAGGGGATCGACGTGACGAAGCGCTGTTCCCGATGTCGCTCGAGGTCCTGCTGCGCCGTCTGGAGGTCGGCGTCTCGATCTACGCTGATCCGGGCTTCGACGCGGGCCGCGACTGGAAGCGCTTCTTGCGCTTCCTCGTGCTTCCGCCTCAGCTCTCGACGTTCCGAGGCTGGTCCGCCTACCTGATTGAGGACGAGGAGCGGGCGCGCTTGCTCTGGCGAAGCCCCGAGCGCGCGGACGCGCGCGAAGCCACGCTGCGGCTCGGTGAGCTCGAGGCGGCGCTGCGCGCGTTCTGCGCCGAGCTCGAGGCGCACCTCGAAAGACCGTACTCGCTCGTGCCGCGCAGCGGTGAGCGCCTGAAATCCGACGCCGACATCGTCGTGCCGGCTTCGCAGCGCGCGCGTGAAGGCTCCTCGCGGCGCTAGGCGCGCTCGGAAGCGCCGCCCAGTGCTCTTCGCGGACCTAGAACAAGATCGCGTCACCTTCGGCGGCGATGTTGACCGCGCCGACGTAGGTGAGCTCGCTTTCGTCGGGCAGACCATCCACGTTGGTCACGACCTGACCTCGCAGGGTGCGCGCGGCGTACGTGCGACAGTCGCGCCGGCCGGTAATTTGCTGCGTGAGTTGCGACGGGTCGAGCACGATCGAAGTGCCGAGCTGCAAGCGGACGTTGAACTGCAAGAGGCGATTCTTGATGCGGCCGGTGAGCTGATTGGCGAGCTCTCGAACCCAGTCGGCGCGCAGGCTGCCGGGGGCTACGCGCGCCATCTCGTCGAGCACGGCCCCGGGCACACCAAGGGCGATGCGTCCGGTGCGGCCCGCGTGCGTGAAGGTTACCCCGGCGCAGATGTCGGACAAGCTAGGTAAGGCTGCGCGAGCGCTGCGTGGCAGCGGAGCCAGCGCGACCGAGTAGGCGCTGAAGAGGTCGACCAAGGAGCCTTGGACGAGCGCGTCGATGGCGCCACGCACGCCATTGGCGGAGGGGGCGGCGGTCTGAATGGCGGTGGCGTTCTGGAACCTAGGCATCGAACGGCGAGCGGACATGGGTCCGTGGGCCCCGCTGAGGCGCGTTTCTGAGACCATATCGAAATTCGCCGAGCGCGGGGCGGCTATCGGCGCTTCGGTCTGACCGAGGTCGCTCGGCCCGACGTAGGTCTGACGGAGGGCAGGGGCGGCACCGCCACGGTGATGCCAGTGCCGGGAAACGGAGGCACGCGGCGTCCCTTCTTCGGCTTGGGCGGGGCCCCCCCCTCGAGGAAGTCGAGATCTCGAAGCGCGGCGTCGAGGGAGGCGCCGATGGCTTCACGTTCGAGCGAACGGCTCACCGCAGCTTGCTTGATCCGCGTTCTCGAGGTGTGTTGATCGGTGTCGGCAGGGGCGAGAGAGCGCCGCGGAGGGCGCGGCCTTGCCGACGGCTGTTTGGCTCGCGCGGGGGTCACAGCAGCCCGTACGGTTCTTCGATTGCGCGCCTTAAGCGCTGAGCGTAGTCACTCTTCCATCGTCTCAACTTGATCATGCGCCGCGGCGTGCGAGGCACTTCGCCGCCGGTCAAAAGCACATTTCGATCGCGCTTGGGCGCGGCGATTGGCGCAAACCGACCCGCTCACTGCGTGGCGCCAGCTGACGCAGCCTCGCGTCGTCACTGCACGTGGATCATGCCCATCATGCCCGCGTCGGCGTGGTCGAGGATGTGACAGTGAAACATCCACATCCCAGGGCGCTCATCGAAGTCGACGACGAAGCGCAGCACGCCATCGACCGGCACGTTGACCGTGTCGTTCCATTCCCGCACGGCGGGCGGGACGCCGTTGAGGTCGAGCACCTGAAAGAAATAGCCGTGCAGGTGAAAGGGGTGATCGAACTCGAACGTGTTGGTGACCGTCCACAGCTGACGCTCGCCGAGCGGCGTCATGATGTGCTCGGCGTCGCGAGCCGGCACGCCGTTGATGCCCATCTCGAGCTGACCCTCCGCGCTCTTGCCCAGCGTGAGCGAGACGTCGATCGGCCTGGCGCCTCCAGTGTCGGGAGCGGGGATCTCACGGGTGGGCACGCGGAGCGCTGCGTTCTTCACCACCGCGTCGCCCACGAACGAGAGCTTCATCACGTCTTCGTCGGGGCGGTTGTATGAAGTGCCGAAGCCGCGATCGTAGGCGATCCAGCGCAAGGTCAGCTCGCTCGCTCCGTCTTCCGGCAGCGGCTCGACGAGCACCTCGGCCCGCTGAGCGGGCGTCAGCACGACGCGGTCGAGCACCTCGGGATGCTCGATGAAGCCGGCGTCGCCGCCGATGCGGGTGAACTGATTGCCGGCCAGCGCGAGCTCGAAATAGCGCGACTTGGCGGCGTTGAGGAGGCGCCAGCGTTGGCGCGCGCCTCGCCGGACGTGCAGGGTGGGGAGCACCTTGCCGTTGACGAGGATCAGGTTGCCTTCGCGACCGAACAGCGTACCGAAGTCACCGCCGCCGTCGGCAGCGTGGAGCTTTCCTTCATCGTCGATGCCCATGTCGCTCAATACGAGCACGAGGTCGTCGCCGAGGCCCTCGGGCTCGGACGGATCGTCGACGATCAGCGGGCCGTAGAGCCCATTGCCGACCTGTGCCGCGGAAGCGAAGTGCGGATGATACCAATACGTGCCCGCGTCGGGCAGCACGAAGTCGTAGGTGAACGTCTCCCCGGGGGCGATGGGCGGATAGGGCTCGTGCGGCACGCCGTCCATGTCGTTCGCGATACGCAAGCCGTGCCAGTGCACCGACGTCGGCTCGGGGAGCGAGTTCGTGAAGTGGACGATCAAGCGGTCGCCCACCTGCGCGCGCAGCAGCGGACCGGGGACGCCGCCATCGTAGGTCCACAGCGTGGTTGGATGCCCTGGCACGAGCTCGACGTCCGCGAGCCGCGCCTCGAGGTTCACCTCCAGGATGTGCGGGTCGGGGTTGAGATCGAGCGGGAGGCGGAGCGCGACTTCGTCACTGAAGCCGTCGGGCTGGCCCATCGGCTCTTCCCGCGGAGTCGAGCTACAGGCCAGCGACGCGAGCCAGAGTAGCAGTACGAAGGGCCGCAGGGCGCGAAGGACTGGCGGCATGGATGCGAAGTGTGAGCAACGCGCGTGCCACGCGCAAATACGCGAAACGCCGCAGATAGCGGCGTCACAAAATAGCCCAACGCGGATTCTGCGCGGGCCGCCGCAAACCTTGCGGGTGAGAGCGCGCGTGTGCTGGAGAAGCTCACGGCGTGCGAGGCTTGCCACACGCGGCGTGAACAGCAGTTGGCGGAGGTGTCGAGTCGCCGCAGAAAATCGCGAAATCGAGCGCAGGATCGCTGGTTGCAATGGCCGCGCTCCATGGGAAGCTCGCGGCGTGCTCTGGGCGTGTTGGGCGTGATAGGTGTGCTGTTCAGCGTCGCGTGCGGCGGCGCGAGCAGTGAGGACGGCGACGCGATGAGCGGACGAGCGGGAGCGGCGGGAGCCGCCGGCGCGACGTCCGGAGGCAGCGCGGGGCGGGCCACGAGCGGCGCTGGCCACGGAGGCCGCGTCGCTTCGGGGGACGGCGGAGCCAGCGGTAAGGCAGGTGATGGGCAGTCGACGGGTGGCCATGCGGTCGCCGGTGGGGGCGCTGGCGTCGCGGCCGAAGGCGGCAGCGCAGGAGCTGGCGGAGCCGCTGCTAGCGCAGGAGCTGGCGGAGCCGCTGCTGGCGCAGGGGCTGGCGGAGCCGCTGCTGGCGCAGGGGCTGGCGGCGGCGAGGCCTGCAACGACGTCGTGCTCGTTGCAGTAGCGCCGACGTGCAGCGCGCTCGGCGCCATTCCACCGGCGCAAGGCGGAGACGTCCTCGAAGGAACGTACGCGCTGCAAGCCTACCAGTTGCCGTTTTGCTTCGCGGTCGAGCAAACGCTGCGCATCACGCTGATGGCCGGCGGCCTCTACCGCATTGACACTGTCGCCAGCCTCGGCGCCACGCGCGCCAGCGCGAGCATGGTCAGGGACGGGGCCGTCCTGCGCACGACCTCCATTTGCGGGGCCACGGAGGTAGACGAGCCCTACGCTTACTCCGCCTTCGTCGAGGACGACCAGCGCTTCTTGCGCCTCATCCGTCCCGATGAAGGCGTGTTTACCTTCCGACGCTTGGGGCCCTGAGCGCCGCGCTAGGCGGCGCGCTCCGCGGCTGCGGTGGCGCGGTTGCAAGCGCTCACGACGGCGTGGAGCGCGGCGAGCACCACGTCTTCGTGACGACCGGCGCCGTAGCGCACGACGCCGTTCAGACGCACGGCCACGTACGCGATGGCGAACGCTCCCGCACCCGGCGCGGCGGCGTGCTCGGCGTAGTCGATCACCTCGAGCCGCTGGGCCCCGAGCGTCGTCAGCGCAGCCACGAAGGCTTCGACGGGGCCGCTGCCGATGCCGCGCGCTTCCTGGCGCCGACCGCTGGCTTTCACCTGCGCCACCACCCCGCACTCTTTGCCGTCGGCGCGCCGCTCGACGCCGACGCTTTCGAGCGTGTACGCTCCTGACGCCTCGAAGTAGTCGCGCTCGAACAGCGCGCTTACCTCGGCGGCGGAGAGCTCTTCGCCGCGCGCGTCGGCTACGGCTTGTACGGAGCGGCTCAGCTCGACGGCCAGCTCGCGCGGCAGGCGATAGCCGCGATCACGCTCCAGCACGTGCGCGATGCCCGACTTTCCCGACTGGCTGTTGATACGGATGATCGGCTCGTACGCGCGACCCACATCGGCAGGATCCACCGGCAAATAGGGCACTTCGTACTTGGTCCCGTCGCCGCTCTGCAGGTGCTTCATGCCCTTGTGGATGGCGTCTTGATGGCTGCCGCTGAAGGCGGTGAACACCAGCTCACCCGCGTACGGGTGGCGGGGGTGCACGGGCAAGCGAGTGACCTCTTGAATTACGCGCACCACCTCCGGCATGTGCGCGAAAGATAGCCCTGGGTCCACGCCGTGCGAATACAGGTTCATGGCGATGGTCACGATGTCGACGTTTCCGGACCGTTCGCCATTGCCGAGCAGCGTGCCCTCGATGCGCGTCGCGCCCGCGAGCATCGCCAGCTCGGCCGTCGCGACTCCCGTGCCGCGATCGTTGTGCGCGTGGACGCTCAAGGTGACGTGCTCCTTGCGCTTGCGATGCCGCTCGAGCCACTCGATGCGATCGGCGAACACGTTGGGGGTCGTCATTTCGACCGTGGTCGGTAGGTTCAAGATCATCGGACGCTCGGGGCCTGCGTCCCAAGCCTCCACCACCGCGTCGCACACCTCGAGCGCGTACTCGAGCTCCGTGCCGGTGAAGCTCTCGGGCGAGTACTGAAATACCAGCTTCGTCTCCGGCATCTTGGCAGCCTCTGCCTTGACCCAGAGCGTTCCCTGCACGGCCAAGTCCAAGATTTCTTGCTTCGATTTGCCGAAAACGACGCGCCGCTGCAGCTCGCTGGTCGAGTTGTACAAGTGCACGATCGCGCGCTCGGTTCCGCGGATCGCTTCGAAGGTGCGGGCGATCAGCGGCTCTCGAGCCTGGGTGATGACCTGCGGGAGCACGTGGGGCGGCAGGGCCCCGCTGCTGAGCGCCCAGCGGATGAAGTCGAAATCGGTCTGAGAAGCGCTCGGGAAGCCGAGCTCGATCTGCTCGAAGCCCACCTCGACCAACAGCTCGAGGAGGGTGCGCTTGCGCTCGTGGCCCATGGGATCAGGCAGGGCTTGGTTGCCGTCTCGCAGGTCGACGGAGCACCAAATGGGCGGCTTCGTGAGCGCGCGCTCCGGCCAGCGCCGATCAGGCAGGTGCACGCGGGCGGGAGCTTCGTAACGTCGGTGATTGAAGGGCATGCGGGACCTCGTTCGGTGGAAGAAGCCGAAGAGATCGCGACACGCTGCAACGCTCTCTCCGGCAAGCTGCGGGAGAGGGGTTCGAGAAACGCTACGTAAGCTTCGTTCAGCGGCGTTTCACACCTCTCCCGCGCTGCTAAGAAGCAGCCCGGAGAGGCGAGAAAGGCAGCACGCGACGCTCACGTTGACGAGCAGGATAGTTTTTTGGCGCCGCTTGTCAAACTTTGCGGGCTGCCCTTGCCGTCTGCGAAGAGCGAGCTAGATTGAACCCGCTATGCGCATGTACGTGTTCGTCTAAGACCCGCTGAGGCGAGTCGTTCGGGGCCGAGGTCGCACGCTTCAGCGTGCGGTGCGGTCTCTCGCTCGCCGGTTCTGGGCAAGACGGAGCACGTTGGCCTGACGCAGCGCCCGCATCGACGGTCGCAGCCGACGGGCGTTCTCCCGCGCGCGCCCACGAACCGACGAACGCATCGTTTGCCATCCCCTGCGGATGGCGAAATTGCCGTGGTTTGTCGCTTTTTTGATTCGGGGGGAGTGGAGATTTTGCATGATGAAGTTCAGCTCGAAGCCGGTGGCCGAGCACGCGGAGGTGCCGCTCGCGGACGAGGGCCAGCTGGAGCAGCTGGTGGCGTCGTTCGAGGCGCGGCGGTCGGCAGCAGCAACTACGCCCGCGCAAGCGACGTGTTACGTCGCGTCCGTTGGCGCCGAGCGTGATCCGCTCGTGCGCAGCGCGCAGTTGGCAGAGATCTTGGCGCTGGTGCGCAGCCAGGGCGGGCAGATCGTCGGCCACGAGATCTGTCATCTGAGCGCGCCGCATCCCCGTACGCTGCTCGGCAGGGGCCTCGCCGAGGACCTGGCAGCGAGGGCGCGCGGCAGTGGGGCGAGCATGCTCGTGCTCGACGCCGAGCTTTCACCGTCGCAGATGCGCAACCTCGAAGACGTAGCCGGCATCGCCGTTTGCGATCGCGAAGCCGTCATTCTCAACGTGTTCTTGCGCCACGCCAGGACACGGCGGGCGAAGATCCAAGTCGAAATAGCCCAGCTCGAGTACCTCAGGCCGCGCATTCGCGGCGTGGGCTTGGACATGGATCAGCAGACCGGTGGACAAAAAGCCGCGCGTGGCCCGGGTGAGACCGCCTCGGAGCTGCTCGCGCGCAAGCTCGACGGTCGCCTCGCGGAGCTGAAAAAGGCGCTGCGCCGGATGGAAACCGCGGCGCGAACCCAGCGTCAGGGGCGCGCCGAGTGTCGCTCGCTGGTGCTCGTCGGCTACACCAACGCCGGCAAGACGTCGCTCATGAACGCCCTCACGGCGGCAGAGCTATCCGCTCGTGACATGCCGTTCGAAACGCTCGACACCACTTCGCGTTGCTTGACGAGGCACGGGGGAGAGGTGGTGCTCAGCGACACGGTCGGCTTCATCCGCCGGCTCCCCACGCGACTGCTGGCCAGCTTCGAGTCGACCTTGGCGGAGATCGTAGACGCTGACCTGCTCGTGATCGTGGTCGACGTCTCGGACCACGAGCGAGAGGCCCATGTGCAAACCACCCTCGAGCTCATCGACAAGTTGGGGGCCGGCGCCGCGCCGCGCTTCTTCGTGTTCAACAAAGCCGATCGCCTGCCGAGCGCGCCCTCCGTCGGAGAGCTCGACCGCCTGAGCGGCGGGCGGCCGTGGGCACTGCTCAGCAGCTCCGATCGGGCGTCGGTGCGCGCGCTCGAGGCCGCGCTGCTGGGCGCCGTCCGGTCGCATTCGGAGGAGGTGACGGCCTTCGTTCCGTACTCGGCCATCGAAGCGTTGCCGTTCATCTACGCTCATTGCCGGGTGCTTCACAGCGTGGCGTCGGAGGCCGGGCTCACGCTGCAGCTCCAGGGACCGGCGTCGGTCGTGTCTCGCTTGGCGGCCCATGGAGCCCGAAGCGTATGACCGCCTCGCTAGAAGCCTTGGGCATTTCGCTGGCCACGCCCGGCGGGCGGCGGCTCTTCCAGCAGCTCGAGCTGAGCTTGACGGACGAGCGCGTGGCGCTGGTGGGGCGCAACGGCGCTGGCAAGTCGACGCTGCTCGCGGCGCTGGCCGGTGAGGTCGCGCTCTCGGCAGGTCGCGTACGGAGCTCCAGCCGGCCCGTGCTCGTGCCCCAAATCCCCGCGCAGGATGGGGTGGCGGCGAGCCAGGGCGAGCTCCGTCGCCGCGCGCTGGAGCGCGCGCGCGCTTCCGGCGCCGAGATCTTGCTCCTCGACGAGCCGACCGAAGATCTCGACGACGAGGCGGTCGCGTGGCTGCGGGGCTGGCTCTCCCGCTTTCGCGGCTGCTTGCTCGTGGCCTCACACGATCGGCGCTTATTGGGTGATTTTCGGCATTTCTTCGTCGTCAGCGAAGGAGGCTGCCGTTATTTCCGTGGCTCGCTTCCGGAGCTCGACGCCGAGCTCGAACGTGAGCACGAGCGAGTCGAGCAGAGCTACCTCGCGCAGCTCGGGCGGCTCGCGGCCGTGCACGAACACGAGGCGCTCGCTGAGCGCCGCAAGGCACGCAAGAAGCGCCAGGGGCGCTGCCGCGAGCTCGACCGTGCCACGCCGCGCATCCGCTTGAATCAGAAGCGGAGCGACGCTCAGGTCAGTCACGGTAAGCTCGCTGGCTTGCGCGAGGCCCGCCTCGCCGCGCTGCGCTCTTTCTGCAAAGCCTCGCGGCGCGCGCTCGGCGTGCGACTGGCGCTGGCGCTCGAGCCCCCCACGCTGCCGAAGTCGAGCGGACCTTGCCTACGCTTGCGCGGCTTGGCGGCCGAGAGCGGTTCGCGTTGCCTGTTCGAAGGGCTTCACCTGGCGCTCGAGCGAGAGCGGGTCGCCGTCGTGGGGCCGAATGGCGCTGGCAAGTCGACCTTGCTCGAGACCGCGCTCGGGCGGCGCGCGCCCACCGAGGGCACGGCCTGGGCGGACTTGCGCCGAATCGGGGCCATCTCCCAGGGGGCGCGCGACTGGCTGCGGGGCGAGTCGTTGATTCAGCTGCTTCGCGCCGAGCACCCCGAGGCTGACGACGAGGTGATGTCGCGCTGGCTGGTCGCGCACCGCTTCCCGCTCGCACTGGCGCAGCGGGCGCTCTCGTCGCTGAGCCCTGGCGAGCGCACGCGGGCGGCTTTGATTCAGCTCTTTCACCGCTCACCCGCGCCAGAGCTGCTGGTGCTCGATGAGCCGACGTTCAGCCTCGATTTGCTCGGTCAGCGCGCGCTCGTGGCGGCGCTCCGCGCGTGGCCGGGCGGGCTCTTGGTTGCCAGTCACGACCGCCCCTTCCTCCAGGAGATCGGGGTGGCCCGCTTCATCGAGCTCGGGCCGAGCTCCCGCCGGCGCGACGGCGCCACGTTCGGCGATGACCTCGGAGATAACCTCGCGGGCTGAACGTCCGGTGACGGCGCTCGGCGTCGAAGCGCGGCTTGAGCAAGGCGGTGGCTCGTGGTACGCGCCCGCCCCCTTCGATGCCTCAGCATGACCGAACCGAGTCGATTCTGGCCAAATTGTCGCAGCGCGCCGCCGCGCTCGGCCTAGCGAGCCTGACGCCGCAAGAGCAGGTGGCGCTCGTGGCCTTTTCTTCGCACCAGGTCATCGCGCAGGGCGGCTTTCGTCGCTTTTACGAGGGCACCATCCCGCTCGCGGAGCTCGTCTCGGCGCTGCGCGCGCTGAAGCTGAACGCGGTCGCCAACGCGGCGCAGTCGACGGCGGCCCTGCTGCCGGACCCCGCGCTGGCCGACGACACCGCGGCGCGGCAGGCGCACTTGGATACGCTCGATACTCAGCGGCAAGACTTCGTCCTGTTCCGGCTCTCGTCCGATGAGCTCTTGACCGCGATCAGCAACTACTGGAAGCGAGCGGGGCAGCCGACGAGCGTATGATGGCCGCCCGCTCGAGCAGCTCTTGAGCTCGCTCGGCGAGCTGCTCGGCTGAGTATGGTTTTGCCAGCAGCTCGCTGCCTTCGAAGGGCAGGCCACGCTGGGCAATGGCGCTGGGGGTGTAGCCCGAGACGAAGAGCACCGGCAGCCCTGGCAATGCCTGCCTGACTCGCTCCGCTAGTGTGCCCCCATCCATACCGGGCATCACCACGTCCGTGATCAGCAGCTCGGGGCGCGGCTCGAGCGTGGGCAGGGCGGCCAGCGCGGCGTCGCCGCGCGAAAAGGTGTGGACGGTGTGTCCGCGCAGCGTGAGCACCGTCTTGGCGAAGGCCCCGACCTTGGTGTCGTCCTCGACGAGCAAGATGCTGGCGAGGCGCTGCTGGCTGCTGCGCGCCACCGGGCGAGGCTCGGACGACGGCGAAGCGTCCGTCGCGGGCAGGTACACCTTGACGGTCGTGCCGCGTGCGACCTCCGACGCGACCTCGAGCCACCCGCCGTGCTGCTTCAGCGCGCCGTAGACCATGGGTAGGCCGAGGCCGGTGCCTCTGCCAGCTTCCTTGGTGGTGAAAAAAGGCTCGAACAAGTGGGCTTGCACCTCCTCCGTCATGCCCACGCCTGTGTCTGTCACCACCACCTGCACGTAGCGGCCCGGCTGGAGGTCGGCGTGCGCCGCGCTACTCGGCACCTCGACGTTCGAGACATCGATGCTGAGCGTTCCTCCGCTCGGCATCGCATCGCGCGCGTTGACCGCCAAGTTGATGACGATTTGCTCGAGCTGGGTCGGGTCGAACCAAACCGCGCTCAAGTCGGGAGCGCAGGTCGTCCGCAGCGTCACGTCCTCACCGAGCAAGCGCAGGACCATCTTCTGGATGCGGCTGATCGCGGCGCCGACGTCGAGCGCTCTCGGCGAGATCGCACCTTTGCGGGAGAAGGTCAGCAGTTGGCGCGTGAGCAGCGTGGCCGAGCGCACCGCTTCCGCGGCGTCGGCGAGGTACGCGCGGTCGGGCTCACCGGAGGCGAGCGCGGACAGGCTCAGCTCGATGCCACCCGAGATGACCGTGAGCAGGTTGTTGAAGTCGTGCGCCACGCCGCCTGCCAGGCGGCCAATCGACTCCAGCTTCTGGGCATGCACCAGCTGCGCCTCGAGCACCCGCAGCCGCTCTTCCGCCGCGCGGCGCTCGGTAACGTCCTGCACCGCTCCGATGCTGCGGACGACGCGCGGCGGGCCGTCATCGCTGGCGAAGTAGCTCATGGATCGCACCTGCACCCAGCGCACGGCGCCGCTGCGGTCGATGATGCGGTGCTCGATGTCGAACAAGCCATCTCCGCTGGGGTCGTGGGAGCGACGGAGGGCCTGGCCCACGCGCTCCGCGTCGCTCGGGTACACTTGAGCGATGATTTTGGGGAGCGTGGCGGGCTCTTCAGGGCTCCAGCCGTACATGCGCCGCAGCTCGGGCGACCAATAGATGACGCCGACCGTGTGGTCGTGGTCGAAAATGCCGATGTTTCCTACGCGAATTGCTTGCAGTAGGCGTTGGTCGTCTTCTCGCATCGCGCCCTACGCTCGATCGAAAATTAATACCGCAACTCGCAGCGACGTGTCTGCATGGTAATCGATTTGCCGAGAACAGCCGTGATTTCGTGAGCGCCCGTGAGGAGTCAGCTGGACCAGCCACGGGGCCGTGATATAGGCGGCGCCGTGACCAGCTCAGCCACCGACGCCCTCCGGCAAGCTCTCGCCCACCCGCTCAAGGGAACGGATTTTCAGGGCTTGGGTCGCAAGTACGAAGGCAAGGCGCGCGACAACTACACGACCGCAGATGGTCGCCGAGTCATCATCGCGACCGATCGCATCAGCGCGTTCGACCGCGAGCTCGGCACGCTACCGCTGAAGGGCCAGGTGCTCGGCTTCGCGGCGTCGTGGTGGTTCGAGAAGACCCGTCACATCGCTCCCAACCACGTGCTCAGCGTGCCCGATCCGAACGTGCTCGTGGCACGCGAATGCCAGCTCGTCCCGGTCGAGATGGTGGTGCGCGCGTACCTGACGGGCACTACGTCTACCAGCATCTGGGTCCACTACGAGCAGGGCAAGCGCGAGTTCTGCGGGCATCAGCTGCCGAGCGGCATGAAGAAGCACCAGAAGCTGGCGGAGCCGATCTTGACGCCCAGCACGAAGGCGCCCAAGGGCGACCACGACGTCTCGGCGTCGCGCGCCGAGATCTTGCAGATATCGGGCATGCCCGCCGCCGACTTCGATCGCGCCGCTGAGCTCGCGATGGCGCTGTTCCGTGAAGGGCAGCGCGTCTGCGCCGAGCGCGGCCTGATCTTGGTCGACACCAAGTACGAGTTCGGCAAGACGCCCGAGGGCGAGATCATCTTGATCGACGAGATCCACACCCCGGATTCGTCGCGCTTTTGGTACGCGAGCAGCTACGAGGAGCGCTTCGCTGCCGGCCAAGATCCGGAGAGCTTCGACAAGGAATACCTGCGCCGCTACCTCGCTAGCCAGGGCTTCCGCGGCGAAGGCGCCGTCCCGCCCATCCCCGATGACATCCGCGTCGAGTCGGTGCGGCGCTACATCGAAGCCGTGGAGCGCATCACGGGAGCGCCCTTCGTACCCAACGTCGAAGAGCCGATCGCGCGTATGGCGCGCAACCTGCAGCGGGCTGGGTTTCAGGTCTAGCGACCGGCGCCGGACACGGGCGCCGGAGCGCGCTGCCGACGCGCCGAGGTGCGGTCAGTGTGGCGGGAGCCCCGAAGAGACGACGGGCGCCTCGCTCGCGGTCTTCCAGGGTGTTCGTGGCCACCAGCGCTCGGGCTCGGGGGGCGCGAGCGGGTCGATGCTTTGACCGGGCTTGGGGGTGACGACGGTGACGTTGGCGAGTCGCGCTGCGGCGAGGACGCGCTCCATCGGCTCGACCCAGGAATGCAGCGCGAGGTCGAAGGTGACCCAGTGAACCGGGAAGAGCACGCGGCCGCGCGCGGCTTGGTGCGCGGCCACTGCTTGCTCGGGGCCGAGATGGACGTCGGCCCACATGGCGTCGTACGCGCCCGCCTCGATCAAGGTGGCGTCGAAGGGGCCGAGCCGCTCCCCGATCTGCGCGAAGCCTTCGAACATCGCCGTGTCTCCGCTGTAGTACACGCGCCGCTCCTCGCCGATCATGGCCCAGCCGGACCAGAGGGTGCGATCGGCGCCGAGCCCGCGTCCGGAGAAGTGTCGCGCGGGCGTCGCGACCAGCCTGAGCGCGCCGAGCGATGTCTCCTGCCACCAGTCGAGCTCGCGGATCTGCTCGGGTTTCACGCCCCAGTACTCGAGGTGCGCGCCGACCCCGAGCGGCACGACGAACAGTGGGTTCTGTTTGGCGAGCTCGAGGACCGAGCGGTAGTCGAGGTGATCGAAATGGTCGTGGGAGATCAGGACTGCGTCCACGCGCGGCAGCGCGCCCTGCTCGAGTGGCACCGGGTGGAAGCGCTTCGGTCCGACGAAGCGCGACGGAGAGCAGCGCTCGCTCCACACCGGATCGAGCAGCACGCGTCGCCCTTCGATTTCGACCAGCAACGTCGAATGACCGAACCAAGTGATGCGTAGCGCGCTCGGTGCAGCGGCGAATTCGCCCGCGCGGCGCATGATGATCGGCAGCGGCGCCGTGGGCTGACTGTGCTCGACGCCCTTGAACCAGCGCATCGAGACCGCCAGCAGGTCTGGCTCCACGCGCGGGATGGTGTCGACGAACGTGCCGCCTCGGAACTGCGGCGAGCTTTCGATGCGCGCCTGGCGCGCACCCTGCGGCTTCGTGCCGAGGGCGGCCCAGGCGTCGACGAGCCCCAGCGTGAGCAGCGCGCAGGTTGCCAGCGCGAGCCAAGCGAAGACCCGGAGCCAAGCGCGCCGCTTGGCCGGTCGCGAGCCCTGGCTCATGGGCGGTCGCGCCGCGCACGCGGCAGCGCGAGAGGAGTGTTGCGGCGGGGAGCGAGCATGGAGGGGCGTAGCATGGCACGCCGCGTCAGCGGCTTCGAGCTCAGCGCGACGGGCGCTGGGCGCTCGAGCGCGTCCTCCAAGCGCAGCGTCACAGTGGCGCGACCGTCAGCAACCGCTCCAGCTCGACGGCGGTCGTGAGCAGCGCCACGCGGGCCATCACCTTGTCGGGCAGGTTGTCGGGGGGCTTGCGGGGGCGCGGCGGTGCGACTGGCGTGCGTCGCGTAGCTCAGGAGTAGAACGATGGCACCGGCAGCTTGCCCGAGAGCTGCCACTCGCCCAGCTCCTTGAGCTTGTAGTCCACCGGGTCATGCAGGGTGTGGGTGCGCGCGTTGCGGAAGAAGCGATCGAGCCTCAGCTTGGCGGCCGTGGAGCGCGCGCCCATCACGTCGAAGATGCGCGTCGAAACATCCAAGCTGGCGCGCGTGGTGGCGACCTTGGCGGCGGCGATGGCCAGCGCCGCCTGGCCGCGGGCCCCGGTCGTGACTTGCTCCTTCGCGCTCCAGGCTGCGTCGAGCGCGCTGCCGGCCGCATCGGACAGCAGGCGCGCGGCTTCGAGCTGGAGGTAGAATTCGCCGTAGCGCGCGAGCACGTACGGGTCGTCGGTGGCGCGCTCGACGCCGGAGGCAGGCCAGGCGCGGCGCTGCGTGTGAGTGTAGGGCACGGCGAGCGCGAGGGCGCCCTCGGCGATGCCCAGGTACACATTACACAGCACGAGCTGCGCGATACACGGCCGCAGCGACGCGAAGGTGCTCCCGAGCGGCCCTGGCGTCGTCAGCAGCTCCGATTCGTCGACGAGGAGGTGCTCCAGCTCGACGCTCCCGCTATCGGTCTGGCGCTGACCCAGGTTGTCCCAGTCTTGATTGTAACGAATGCCTGGGCGGCTGGAGGGGATGGCGGCGACGACCAGCTTGCCGGTCGCAGCGTCGTTGGCCGACACGATCAGCCGATCCGAATCGAGCGCGCCCGAGCAGAAGGTCTTCTTGCCGTCGATGCGCAGCCCCGCCTCGGTGCGGGTCAGCTGCGTGCCCGGGTCGAGCGGGTTCAGAGCGTTGCCCCAGAATAACGGCTGCGCCGCCGTTTCGCGGTAGGCCGCCTCCCACTGCCGCTGGCTGCCGAACAGCCGCACCGTTGCCACCAAGAGGTGGTGGAACCCGAACAGATGCCCGAGCGAGCTATCGACGGTCGAGATGAGCCGCACCAAGCGCATGAGCTCGAGCCAGCTTCGCCCCTGACCACCGAGCTCGAGTGGAATCGAGCTCGCGAGCAAGCCGCTTTCGCGGAGCTGGTCGCGTTCGCGCTTGGCCGTGCCCCCCTGACGATCGCGCTCCAGCGCCGTCTCGGAGAGGCCTCGAACGAGCCGCTCCGCGACCCCGAGCGTTTCCTGAAAGGTCATTACTGTCATGGACTTAGACCTCAGGGGAAGAGATGCGAGCCTACGCCGAGCTGGCGCGTGTGCAGGCGCACGACGCGCTCGCGGAGCCGCCAGCGCTCGCCATCGCGTTCCAAGCGGTCGTGGTAGCGGCCCACCAGCAAGAGTCGCGAGCTGCCGCCGTCGACGTGACTGTCGCCCACGTCACGCACGGTGTGAAATACGGCGAGCGAGCTGGCGGCGCTGGCCTGGGTCTCGCTCTCTACCGTGATCTTACCGACCGTGACCTGCCGCAGCCAATCTCCGCCGTCGATGTGATGCTTCGGCAAGAGCTCGATGAGCGCGAGCATGCCGCTGCGATCGTGGTCGAGCCACGTCATGTGCTTGCGTATGTCGTGGCTGTAGGCCTCGATACGGTAGCGAAATGAAGGCGACGTCAGGTCGAGCCACTCGCCGAAGCGACGCTCATCGAGCAGCTGCGCGCTCCCGGCGATCAGGTCGGTGAGCTCTGCCCGCAGCTCGGCTCGGCTCATCGGGCTCCCCCTGCGCGGAGGGGCGTCGGGGCGGTCGCGGCCGGTGCTTCTGCGTACGGGTCGCTCGCCGAGCGGCCGAGCCGGCGCGACCACTCTTCGTAGTAGTGGCGCAGGCCAATCTCGTCGTGAATGCGCGCGCCCTCCTGGCGGCCGTGGAGCACGTGCAGGCCCTCGGAGCCGGGCCACATGCCCAGCGTTTGGTTGGTCACGCCCAGCAGGTCTTCCGGCAAGTTGCGGCCGAAAGGGCCCCAGATCGTGTTGTGGTCACGCACCCGCAGCCGGCGCTCTTCCTCCGTATCGCGCTTGAGGCCGACGCCGCGGAACTCGATCAGCACTTGGTCTTCCGAGAGCGGCGTGGCCGTGTCGATGCGTAGCGCCGAGCCGCGCAGGTTGAGCGTGATGCCCGGAAACAGGTCGAGCAGCTTCCAGCCGTTCCGCTCGAGCAGCGGGAACGATAGATCACGCGACTCGGCGAGGGTCACGTGCTCGTGCTCGTAAGCCGTGTACTTCACCTCCATCGAGCTCACGGTGGCGTGTCCGTGGGGGAAGGCGTCGTAGCGCCGGTCGTGGTAGCCCGGCTGCTGCATGCTGGTCACTCGGTTGAAGTGGTGCATGTAGTCGTGGTAAAATTCGCTGTTCGTCTCGTGCCACAGCTTGTAGTTCGTGCGAATGATGGCCTTGTGGTGGTGAAACACCTCCAGCGGCTCCGCCTCCAGGTGGGGGGCGAGGTCGTCGAACGCCTTCCCCATGTACTCGCGCAAGGGCACGGGGTTGGCGTCCAAATGCACCCAGATGAAGCCGCCGTAGGCGACCTCGCAGGGCAGCTGATGTAGGCCGGCGTCGCTGCACTGCAGGCGATCTTGATAGCCGGCGTTGCGCCGCGGGATCGACAAGCAGTTGCCCTTCGCGTCGAACTGCCAGGCGTGAAACATGCACGTGATGCGCTTCGGACCGCCGGAAGGGCTGGGCTGCTTGAGGCTGCCCGCGGGCTCGCGCAGCAGGAGCGCGCCGCGGTGGGGACAGACGTTGAGGAAGGCACGCACGACGCCGTCCTCGCCGCGCACGATCGCGACGGGCTCGCGGGCGATGCTGGTAGTGCGGAAGTCGAGCGGCTCCGGCAGCTCGCTCTCGTGAGCCACCAGGAGCCAGCTCTTGCGCCAGATCTTGTGCTGCTCGTCGTCGAAGATGTCGCGCTCGGAGTAGATGCGGCTGTCTACGAACGGCAGCGCGCTGCTGCCCAGTTTCTGGCGCCAATCCAAGGTGCTATCGAAGCTCATCGTCCTTCTCCTGTGTCGTCGGGCGTCAAGTGCTGGTCTGCAAGGCGGCCAGGGTCGGCCGCTCGCGCACGGCTTCACGCGCTCCGCTCGCCGGCGACGCGCGCTCGCCGCCGCTGAAGATGCGATCGAGCACCGCGCCCGCGATCTTGGCTAGCTCGGCGCTGCCGCGGCGGCGCGGGCGCGGCAGCGCGACCTCGAAGCTCTCCGCGATGCGCCCGTCTTCGATCAAGAGCACGCGGTCCGCGAGCAACACCGCTTCGGTCACGTCGTGCGTGACCAAGAACGCAGTGAAGCCGCGCTCCGTCCACAGCTCTTCGACCAGCCGCTGCGCGTCGATGCGGGTGAGGGCGTCCAGCGCGCCGAACGGCTCGTCGAGCAGCATCACGCACGGCTCGTGCACGAGCGCTCTCGCCAAGGCGACGCGCTGCTTTTGGCCGCCCGAGAGCACGCTCGGGTAGTCGTTCAGGCGATCGGCGAGCCCCACCGCGCCGAGCACTTGGCGCGCCCGCGCGTCGGGTTGCCCCTGGGCGCCGATGCCGACGTTGGCGAGCAACGTCTTCCACGGCAGCAGGCGCGGCTCTTGGAACACGACGCGCACCTGCTGGCGCGCGTCGCGGCCCTCGGTGTCGACCACGCCCGCGCTCCCTTCCGTCGGCTCCTCCAGCCCGCAGAGCACGCGCAGCAGCGTGCTCTTGCCGGAGCCGCTGCGCCCCACCACGGCCACGAACTGGCCGGGCGGGATCACGAGATCGATCCCGCTCAAGACTTTGCGCTCGCCGAAGCTCTTGCCGAGCCCTTCGAGCCGCACCTGCGCGCCGCAGGGCGCTCGATACGAGGTCGTCATCAACTCTACTCCGCGCTCAAACGTTGAGACTTGGGTTGCCAGGGCAGGAGCCAGCTCTCGAGCTGCCGCGCCAGGATGTCGGCGCCTTTGCCGAGCATTCCCCACAGCACGATCGTGAGCACGAGCATGTCCATCTGCATGAAGTCGCGCGCGTTGCCAGCCAGGTAGCCGAGCCCGCTGGTGGCGCCGAGCGTCTCGGCGATGATGATCACCAGCCACGACATGCCGAGCGCGAAGCGTAAGCCGACGAGCACCGACGGCAGCGCGCCGGGCAAGATGACCTCGCGGTAGAGCGCGAGGCCGCGCACGTCGTACACGTGCGCCATCTCGATCAGCTGCGGATCGACGCTGCGTACGCCGTGGAAGGTGTTCAGGTAGACGGGGAACACCACCGCCACCACGACGATGAAGATCTTGGCCGTCTCGCCCAGCCCGAACCACAAGATGACGAGCGGCACAATCGCCAGCGCCGGGATGGCGCGCAGCATCTGCAGTGGCCCGTCGAGCAGCAGCTGCAGCGGCCGCGAGAGGCCGGTCGCGAGCCCCAAGCAGAGCCCGAGCAGCCCGCCGATCAAGGTGCCGAGCGCGGCGCGGCCGGCGCTCACGGACAGGTGCGTGAGCAGCTGTTGGTGCTCGATGGCGGCGACGGCCGCGCGCGCCACGTCGAGCGGCGCGGGCGCCAAGTCGGCCGCGATCAGCCCGAGCCGTGAGCTGACTTCCCACAGCGAGACGAGCCCGAGCGGCGCTACCCAGGGCAGCGCCGGTCGCAGCTTGCGACGCAAGTTCTCGATGGTCGCGGGGGGGCTCATGGGCTGCCGGCGTACACCGCGGCCGGGAGGAAGGCGTCGCGCGTCGCGATGTCCTTGGGGATCAGCTCGAGCTTGCGGAACGTGTCGGCGATCTTCTGCTGCGCGCCCAGCACCTCGTCCGTGATGGGCAAGAGGCCGTAGGCGTGCCGCTTTTCGGAGAGCAGCAGGGCGTCGTAAGCAACGCCGGAAGACGCGGCCAAGATCTTCGAGGCCTCCTCGGGGTTCTGGCGCTCCCAGTCGCTCAGCGACTTGAACTCATCCAGCGTGGCGCGGAGCAGCTCGGGGTGCTCCACCGCGAACTCGCGGCGCGCCACGTAAAACAGGCGATTATCGACCAGGCCTTCGCCGTCGGCGAGCTGCCGTGAGCCCGCGTTCTCCGCCGCGGCCAGGAACGGATCCCAGATCACCCACGCATCCACCTTGCCGCTGTCGTAGGCCGGGCGCGCGTCACCGGGGGCGAGGTAAGTGACTTCGACGTCCTTGATGGAGAGCTTGACGCTCTCGAGCGCGCGCACCAGCAAGTAGTGCACGTTGGAGCCGCGGTTCAGCGCGATCTTCTTGCCCTTGAGAGCTTTCAGGCTCTTGATTGGCGAATCCTTGCGGACGATGATCGCCTCTGCCTTGGGCGCTGGTGGATCGCTGGCGACGTAGACGAAGTCGACTCCGCCCGCTTGCGCGAACACAGGCGGCGTTTCGCCGACGTAGCCGACGTCGACCTCTTTGGCTTTGATGGCCTCGAGCACGCCCGGGCCGTGCTTGAACTCCTTCCAGTCGGCCTTCGCGCCCTTCTCGCCGAGGCTCCGGTCGAGGTCCGCGCTGCGCGACTTCAGCAAGAACGGCGCGCCGATCTTCTGATAGCCGATGCGCACGGTCACGCTCGCCCTGGTGGTGGGCGCCGGCGCCGCTTGCCCGCTCGCGGCCGCCTGGGTGGTGTTTTCGTCGGTCTGCTTCTGGCAACCGCCGAGCAGCGCGGGCAGCACGGAGAGCAGGGAAAGCCAGGCCTTGGGGTAGTGAGCGATCATGATGCCGTCGATCTTTCGCTTGCGCTCAGTAAAAGAAGAGCTGCCATTGAAGGTTGAATTGGTCGTACGCCTCGACCGGCGAGTCCGGGATGAGGCGGGTGTAGAAGGCCTTCAGGTTGCTGTTGTGCCCGTAGGGCCAGAACGCCAGGCCGCCACCGACGTCGGTCTCTCGGGCGGCGGCCGCGTCACCCCAGCGCCGCTCGAAGCGCGCGATCGGGCTGAGCTTGATGGCGTCGAAGCGGTAGCCCGCCTCGGCCATGAACGCGGTCTGCTTGGCGATGGCCGCGATGCGCGTGCCGCCGTCGCGGTGCAGCACGTTGACCTGGGCGGTGACGCCGCCGGGGCCGGCAGGCAGATCGACGATCGCGTCGCCGCCGAACGCGCGGTAAGACTCGGTGCCGCCGTGCTGGTAGTCCGCGCTCGCGCCGACGGAGAAGATCTTCTTCGTGCCGAGGTAGGTGCCGCCGTAGAAGTAGCCCGTCTCGGGATCGAGGAAGTTCAGCTGCACGCGCGCGGCGTAGCGAAACCCGTTGCGCGACGCGGCCCCCGTAATGGGCGCGTTGCGCTTGCCTTGGAACACGCCCGCGCGGTACTCGAGCAAGCCGTCCAGCACGAGGCCGCGTAGCTGCGCGCCGACCTCGCGGCCGTAGGCGTTGTTGACGCTGCCGAAGGCGTTTCCGAAGCGGTAGGTGTTGAGGAAGAAGTCCCAGCTGTAGAGCGAGCCGCCGCCCTGCAAGAAGTTGTGCGTGCCCGGGGGCAGCAGCAAGCCGCCGTCGATCTTGAGCTTGTCGTCGAGCGCGCGATAGGTCGCGAAGGCGTCTTTGGTCTGGATCGCGGGGCCGCTCTTGAGCGCGTGCTCGCCTGTCGGCGCCTTGAACAGATCCGCGAAATCGGTGTCGAAGAAATACTCGAAGTCTCCGAGAACGGTGCCGCCGATCAGCAGCGCGAAGCGGCGCAGGTACAAGTTGCGCGTCAGGTCGTCGTTGCTGGAGTTGCCTCGGTATTCGAGCTGCCCCTGCCACAGCAGGCCGAAGCGGATGCTGGTGCCGTTATCGGTCTCGAGCTCGAGCTGACCCGGGGCGCTCGCCTTCGGGGGGGCCGGCGGCGGGTCGCTCGCGGGCACGGTCTCGGCGTTCGGCTGGGGCAGCGCGCCCGGCGGGGTGGCGGCCGCGTCCGCGGCAGGCGGCAGCGTGCTCGAGGTGGACGCTGGCTCGACTACGGGCGCGGGCGGCGCGGGCGGCAAGGCCTCGGGCGCCACTGCGGCGGCGCCCTCCGCAGGAGCGGGAGCGGGAGCCGGAGCAGCGGCGGGACCAGGCGGGGCAGCAGGAGCCGGTGCCTGCGCGTGCGCCGCGCCCGCAAAACCAAAAATGCCAACGAAGAAAAGTAGGAACGAGCGACCGAGAACCATATCGATATTTTTGAAAGCACCAAGTCGAGCGAGGCGCTGACCTCCGTGCCGGCGCCGTTAGCAGGACCAATGCCAACGGCTCGAGCCGCCAATTCCGCGGGTGTGGTGCGCTGCCGCGTGCGCACGCTGCTGCGCCAGCAACACCGGGGCAGCAGTTGCTGCTGTCCCAGCAACGCCGGGCTCCGGCGGCGGGGCGCGCGCCGGCGGGATTCGCGATGCCCGTCCCGGGCACGGTCGTTGCTCACGACGCGCGTCGATGGTTTCGTCGAGCTCGAGCCGCTCACTTCGCCTGAACGGCGTCACCAAGCAGTTCCGCGGCGCGGGCGGCCAAGCCGTTACGGCCTTGAGTCAGATCGAGCTCGAGGTGCAGGCAGGCGAGGTGGTGGCGCTGGTCGGTCAAAGCGGCTGCGGCAAGAGCACCTTGTTGCGTCTCGTCGCCGGCCTCGAGCTCCCGAGCGAAGGTCAGGTCTCACTCGGCGGTGTGGCGGTGCTCGCGCCGAGCCCACGGGTGGCGATGGTGTTCCAAGAGCACCGGCTCTTTCCGTGGTTGACGGTGGCAGGTAACGTCGAGCTCGCGCTGCGCGGGCGCGCCGAGGCGGAGCGCCGCGAGCTGATCGACGAGCAGCTGTCGTTGATGGGGCTTCGGGGCTTTGCCGGCGCGTACCCCCACCAGCTGTCGGGGGGGATGGCGCAGCGGGTAGCGTTGGCGCGCGCCTTGGCGCGGAAGCCGTCCGTGCTGCTGCTCGACGAGCCGTTCGCCGCCCTCGACGCTTTCACCAAGATTCGGCTTCAAGAAGAGCTGTGGCGCGTGCGCGAGCGCGTCGCGCCGACGACCCTGCTCGTGACCCACGACATCGAAGAGGCGGTGTTCCTCGCAGATCGCATCGTCGTGCTCAGCGAGCGCCCGGGCCGCATCCGCGAACAGTTCACGATCGACTTGGCCTGGCCCCGGGACCGCACGAGCGGCGCGTTCTCGCTCTTGCGGCGCCGCGTGCTCCGCGGGTTCCACGTGGAGCGCGACGCCCCGCCGTCGCAGGCCGTCGCCGCCTCTGCCATCCCCCTTCACCGCGGCGTCGTGCTCGCGGTCAGACCCAAGGAAACCTGAACATGCTCAGTCGTCGAAGCCTCCTTACCATCATGGGCGCCGCTGCGGCCAGCGCCTGCTCGCGCGGCGAGAAGCCGGCCGCCGTGCGCGTCGATTACGCTACGTATAACCCGGTAGGTTTACTGCTCAAGCAGAAGGGCTATCTGGAGGAGAGCCTCGACGGCGAAGGCGTCAAAGTAGAGTGGGTCAAGAGCTTGGGCTCGAACAAGGCGCTCGAGTTCCTGAGCTCGAAGAGCGTCGACTTCGGCTCGACCGCGGGCGCAGCCGCGTTCGTGGGGCGCGCCAACGGCAACCCGATCCGCGCCGTGTACGTGTACTCGAAGCCCGAGTGGACTGCGCTCGTCACGCGTCCCAGCACCGGAATCCGTCAGGTGGCCGACCTCGCGGGCAAGCGCGTGGCCGTGACGCGCGGCACCGATCCGTTCATCTTCCTGCTGCGCGCGCTCGACTCGGCGGGGCTCACGGAGAAAGACATCGAGCTGGTGCCGCTGCAGCATCCCGACGGGCAAAAGGCGCTCGAGCGCGGCGACGTGGACGCTTGGTCCGGCCTCGACCCGATGATGGCCAGCTCCGAGCTGGAGCACGGCACCACGCTGTTCTTCCGCGACCCAGACCTGAATAGCTACGGCGTCCTCAACGTGCGCGAGGAGTTTGCCCAGCGCCACCCCGCGCTCGTGAAGCTCGTGATCGCGGCTTACGAGCGGGCTCGCAGCGACGCGCTGAAGAGCTCCGCCGAGCTGGAGCAGGCGCTGGCCAAGGAAGGCAAGCTGACGGAGCCGGTGGCCAGGGCGGTGCTGAAGCGTACCGACCTCACGTCACCCAGCATCGGCGAGCGACAGAAGAGCGTGATCTTGGCCTCGGGCGACGTGCTCAAGAAGAGCGGTGTCGTCAAGGCGGAGGTAGACGTCCCCGCGGTGGCGGGCGCGCTGATCGATCCGTCGTTCACCCAAGAGCTCGAGCGAAGCTGAGCGCAGCATGTCGACGCGCGGCTCGATCTTGCCCGTAGCGGTGCTCGCGGTGTGGGAGGTCGCGGCGCGCCTCGGCCTCGTGCCGGCGCACTGGCTACCAGCGCCGACGGTGGTGGTAGCCACGCTGCTCGACCTTTCTTCGAGCGGTGAGCTCGGGCAGCACGTGCTGTCGACGCTCGCACGACTGCTGGCCGGCTTCGCGCTCGGGGCCGCGCTCGGGACCGTGCTCGGCGTCAGCTGCGGGCGCTCGGCGCGGCTGCGGAGCCTGCTGGATCCTTCGATCCAAGCGCTGCGCAGCATCCCGTCTCTGGCGTGGGTCCCCCTCTTTCTGCTGTGGCTCGGGATTCAAGAGACGTCGAAGGTGGCGCTGATCGCGGTTGGCGCCTTCTTCCCGGTGTACTTGAACCTGTTGTCCGGCATCGTGTCCGTCGACAAGCGCTTGGTCGAGGTGGGAGTGATGAACGGCTACAGCGGCTGGGCGCTGTCGCGGTTCGTCTTGATACCAGCCGCGCTGCCCGCCTACCTGACGGGCCTACGCAGCGGCCTGGGCTTGGCGTGGATGTTCGTCGTCGCGGCCGAGCTGCTCGGCGCCAGCCGGGGCCTCGGCTATTTGATGGTGGACGGGCAGAGTACGAGCCGCATCGAGCTGGTGCTGGCCGCGATTTTCGCCTTCGCGCTCCTCGGCAAGCTCTCGGACCGCCTGCTCTTGGCGCTGGAAGCCAAGCTGCAGCCGTGGCGGGCGGCTGCGTGAAGCCGAGCGCCGAGCGCTTCGGCCGGCGTGAGGTACACCACCTCGACGTCCTCGTAGGCGAGCCGTTGCTCTGCCAGCGCGCGGAGCAGCGGGTAGTGAACGGCCCCGCGATTCAGCGTGACGGCGTCGAGGGCCGGAGCACGCGCTGCGACTCCGGCGGGGCGGCGAGCTCGGCCGCGGCGCCGGCGCTGCGCGCTGCGCCGGCGATCTCTCCGTACTCCAGCAGGCGGGCTCGCACCACGTTGCGGCTGATGCCGAGCAGGCGAGCTGTCTGCAGCTGGTTGCGCTCGCAGTAGTCGTAGGCGTGGCTCATCACCGTGCGCTCGATGACCGCCCACAGATCCGGCAGCCCGGCGTCGAACAGCTGCTGCAGGCCGGCCGTCAGCGCCGCTTCCGGGCTCGCGGGGTCTTCGCTGGGCGGCCCCGGTGGCCGGCTAGCGCGAGCGGGCAAGCTCGACAGCTGCAGGTCTTTCGGCGTGACGAGGCCGTCCTGGCACACCAAGAGCGCGTGGTGAACCGCGTTCTCCAGCTCGCGGATGTTCCCGGGCCAGGGGTGCTGCAGCAGTCGGGCGATCGCCTCCTCGCTCAGCGTTGGCGCCGCCAGCCGCAGGCGCTGCTGGTAGAAAGCCAAGAAGTAGCGGACGAGCGGCAAGATGTCGCCCGGGCGCTCGCGGAGCGGGGGCAAGAGCAGCTGCGCCACGTTGAGGCGGTAAAATAGGTCCTCGCGGAAGTGACCGGCCGCGACTGCTTGCTGCAGGGAGACGTTCGTGGCCGCGATCAGCCGCACGTCCACGCGGATCGGCTGGCGCGCGCCGACGCGCACCACCTCGCCCTCTTGCAGCACGCGCAGCAGCTTCACCTGCATGCCGAGCGGTAGGTCTCCCACTTCGTCCAGGAACAGGGTGCCACCGCTGGCAGCCTCGAACCAGCCTGCCTTGCTGGCCAGGGCGCCGGTGAACGCGCCTCTCTCGTGACCGAACAGCTCGCTCTCGATCAGCGTGTCGGCCAGGGCGCCGCAGTTGACGGCGACGAACGGCTCGTCACGCCTCTGGCTCAGGTCGTGGATGTGCCGGGCGACGATCTCCTTGCCCGTCCCGGTTTCACCCATCACCAGCACGGTGGCCTCGCTCGGGGCGATCTGGCGGAGGCGGGCGAGCAGCTCGATCGAGCGAGCATCCTCGAAGACGAGCGCTTTGGCTCGAACCGAGAGTGAGTGAGCTTGCGGGTCGCTGAGCGTGAGGAGGGGCATGGGCGCTCGGTAAGGATGCCGCTAGGTGTCCTTTCCAGAATCCGTATACGTCCGTTTTAGTGGACGCGCCAATCCTCAAAATCAGGCCCGGTCGTAGCTGTCGGGTGGTAGCGACCCGAATAGACTGAAAAAAAAAGCGCTCACTCCGCGGGTTGATGAGGTGTCGCGTCCACTGAATGAGACGCCGGGCTGGGCGGCCGGGGCCTGATTCGCGACGCGCCCGCGGAGCGCCGCGGCTCGCGCCAACTCAGGGCTCGGTACCCCAGATCAACACGCCGCTGCGGTACAGGCAGACCTTGTCGTGCGCGGCGAACGACGTCTTGCTCGGATCGTACGAGTAGTCGCCCGTTTGATCGTAGTTCTTGTACGACGGCTCGTGGACGGCGAGCTCGATGTGATGAATGGCGCTCACCGCCAGCGAGCCGGCGTTGGCCTTGAACTTCACCGACAAGTAGTGGTCGGCGCGCGGTCGCGCCTTGGGGAGCGCCACCAGCGACGTCGTGAGCTTGTCACAGCCGGGCTCCGCGAAATAGCAGGCGATGACCTCGCGTTCAGCGCCGTCGTTCGTGTAAAAATACCGCAGCTCGAGCTCGCTGAGCGACACGGCGGCAGGCCCCGTATTTCGCAGCTGCAGCTCCGGCTGGACGAACTGCGACGTGGCGCCCGTCTCGTTGCGGTAGAAGACTTGCAGCACCTCGGCGCATTCGTCGTGGATGCATCCGCCTGTCACGCAGTCATCGTGCACGCGACAGCCCTCGCCCGCGCGGCAGGGTTTCGGACAGTCCCCGCCGCAGTCCACGTCCGTCTCGTCGCCGTTCGCGACCGAGTCGCTGCACGTGGGAGCTTGACAAGTCTGTTTGCACACGCCGCTCTGGCAATCGATGTTTTCGTAACAGTCTTGATCGTCGAGGCAGCCCAGCGAGCAAGCGCTGCCGCAATCGACGTCGGACTCGTCGCCGTTCGTGACGGTGTCTTTACAGGTGGGGATTTGGCAGCGCCCGCCTTGGCACACACCGCTCTCGCAGTCGGAGCCGGCCAAGCACTCGAGCTCGTCGGCGCACGGGTCGCAGTCCGGCCCGCCGCAGTCGAGATCCGTTTCTTCGCCGTTCGTCACGTCGTCGTCGCACGCGGGAGCGGCGCAGATTTCCTCTGTGCACACCCGGCTCGTGCAATCGGTGTCGAGGCGGCAAGATTGGCCCGGCTCGCAGCGAGCGCACGGGCCGCCGCAGTCGACGTCGGTCTCGGTCTCGTTCATTTCGTCGTCGGTGCAGTGAACGGGGACGCACGTGTTGCGATTGCACAGCTTGCCGGCGCAATCGGTGTCGACGTCGCAGCGCAAGCCATCTTCGCACGGGTCGCACGTGCCGCCGCCGCAGTCGCGATCGCTCTCACCGCCGTTGCGCGTCGAGTCTTCGCAGCTCGGCGCCTGACAAACGCGCTTCCTGCAGACTTGGCTCTCACAGTCGGTGCCGCCGATGCAGCCCTCGCCGGCCTCACACTTCTGGTCGGAGCAGTTGCCGCCGCAGTCGCGACCCGTCTCGGTGCCGTTCATCACGCCGTCACGGCACGTCGGGGCCGCGCACGCTTCGTCGACGCAGCGCTTGCTCGAACAATCCCGATCGGCTCGGCACGCCCGGCTCTGGCTGCAGCTCTGACAATCGGGGCCGCCGCAGTCCGTGTCCGTCTC
Organism: Pseudomonadota bacterium; assembly: GCA_023431345.1. Taxonomy (GTDB): domain Bacteria; phylum Myxococcota_A; class Polyangia; order Polyangiales; family Polyangiaceae; genus PMG-095. Next base: position 3,319 of record JAEYWK010000074.1, on the reverse strand, counting down.
CGAGCCGTTGAGCAGCAGGTCGTCGCAGAGCGCCGAGTCGTCGGTAACCACGACGTAGTCGGGAAAACTGCACGAGGCGGCACCCGACCCCGCGAGGCCAAGAATCGTCACGAGCACGCCTCGACCGAGCCGCATCTGCCTCGAACATACCAAAGCTCGCGGGCGCGCGAGCCCTTGCATTTGGCCGTGCTTTCGTGCCACGGCAGCGCCAGGCGGGGTTTGTTGGCGGCAGGTGCGGCAGGCTGCGCGCGGCGAAATGGTGGGACGCCGGGGTTTCCTGACAGCTCGGCTGGCGGCGCGAAGGTTCATGAGCTCGGTCGCGACGCGGTCGACACGCTCTTGCGCTCGGCGCGGGAGCTGCTCTCGATGAAGGAGCGAGCGCGCAGCTCCCCTTGCGCCGGCTCACAGCCCGTGCGCGCCGCTACAGCGGTGGCGGCGGCCTCGGCCATCTGCTCCGCGGCTAGCCGGTAGTCGTCGATCGGGGCTTCGCTGACGGCGTCGAAGTGTTGGCGAAGAACAGGCCAACGCTGCCGTCGCGAGGGAACCTCGGAGGGCGGCAGGGTAGTCCCGGTACTCGCGGGCCGCCTGCGCTGCCGGCGGTGTTGTCTCCGGGCGCGGCCCCTGGTGTCGGACTTCCACCTACAGCGTTGCCTGGCACGCCGCGACGAGCAGCGCCGCGAAGCAGGTGCTGCCGCGCAGCCAGCGAGGCTCGGGCTGCTGACTCATCGCGTCCGTGTCTGTAGCTCGCTGCTTCAATTCACCAGTGAAGCTGTCCAATGGTCGACCGTGAGGCGGCCACGAGCGCAGGTCGCGCCCGCCTCAGCGTCAGCTCGACATCATACCGGCGGGTGAACACGCAGCATGGGCGAGATTCGATATCAATCGAGTTCGGCGCTGCCTGTCCGCGTCCGTCATCGGCCACTGCTTACCCGTTATGAAAGCATTAGCCAGCGTGCTCATTGGGCTCTCAGCGGCGGGCGTGATCGTTGGCTGTGGCGATGGCGCAGCTGATGGCTCTCCAGTGACGAACCCAGGCAGCGGGGCTAGTGCGCCCGGTGGCTCGTCGACGACGTCTGGTGGTTCCACGTCTTCCCAGTCTGGGCAGGCCGGCTCGCTATCGCTCGAAACGAAGCCAGATCCGGGGCCGTCAGGCGGTAACGGCTCGCTGGGAGACGAGATGGCGTGTGCTACGGGCACCGCCAGCGCAAAATTATCCAACGTACGCATGCTCGTGATGTTCGACCGCTCCTCTTCGATGAACGACGAGGCGGACAGGGCGACGGGCGCTTCGCGTTGGGACCTCGCGTCCTCCGCGCTAACGGGCTTCTTCGCGGATCCTGCCGCAGCTGGGCTGCAGGTGGCATTGCGCTTTTTTCCGCACGATTCGCCCGCTCCCGGCTGCAACGATGACGCCTGCGACGTCACCGCTTGCGCTCAGCCCATCGTGCCGCTGGCGACGCTGGCGGCAGAACCGGCAGACGCGCACGAGAGCGCGTTGGTCCAGGCTTCCATCGCCGCGCTACCGCCCGTGCGCGGGCCCGGTCAAGGTAACAACGCGGGCAATCAAGGCACGCCGATTGGGGCGGCCCTCGGCGGGGGGCTGGCTTGGGCGGCGGAGCAGCGGGTCGCAGCGCCGGACGAGAACGCCGTCGTGGTGCTGGTAACCGATGGCGCACCCAACGGTTGCGGCGACATCGAGACCATCGCCGGACTGTCTCAAGCAGCCTTCGCCACTTCGGGCATCCGCACCTACGCGATCGGCCTGACCGGCTCGCGCGAGTCCGACATCAATGCCATCGCGGCCGCGGGCGGCACCACCAAGGGAATCTTCATCAGTGACGGCGCTACCGCCAAGCAAGACCTGCTGAACGCGCTCGCGGAGATTCGGGGCTCGGTGCTCGACTGCGACTTCGAGATGCCCCAGGCCAGCGACGGGCAGCAGATCGATCCCGACAAGGTCAACGTGAAGTACACCCCCGCAGGGGGGACGCAAATGACCCTGGGCCGCGTTCCCGACGTTGCCAGCTGCGGCACCGCGCCCGGTTGGTACTACGACAACCCGCAAAGCCCGAGCCACATCTCGCTCTGTCCCGCGAGCTGCAGCTCTGCTTCCGTCGAGGTGGACGCCACGCTCGAGGTGCTGCTGGGCTGCGTCACCGAATCGCGCGATCCGGCCTAGCGGCGGCGGTCAGTCCGGGCGAGTATCGGCGCCGCGTGTCCTCGCCGGTTCGCATCTCCGTACGTGTGAAGCCGCGCGCGAGCCGCAGCCGAGTCTTGCGCACGGATGGGTTGAGTATCGAGGCGTCGATCGCGGCGCCCCCCGTCGACGGCGCCGCGAACGCCGAGCTGCTCGTGCTGCTGGCGGGGGTGCTCGGCACTTCGAAGAGCTCGTTGCGACTCGTACAAGGCGAGACGGCGAAGAACAAGGTCGTCGAGGTGTCGAGCCTTGGCCCGGAAGAGGTTACCCAACGACTCGCTGAAGCCGTGCGCTGAGCGGCGGCGTCGTTCGAGGCCCCGTGCTCAGCGGTCGTCGCGGCTACCGAGCGATCAGGGCGGGCAATTCTTGTCCTGCAGCGCGATGCACTCCCGAAGGTGCTGATGCGCGATCGTGAGCTCGTTCATGTGAGTCATGTAGCCCGCATCGCCGGGGCGCCAGCATTGGCTCTGCATGATCTCGCGTGCGTTCGTGCAGCCGTTGCCCATGCGCACCTTCTTATCGATGATCTCGCACGCGTCCTGTTGGGGATTGCATTTGCGCGCGGTGTGACAGTACTTGTGAACTTTGGAGTGGAGGATACGCTGCGCGCGGGGTGGACAGCGCGCCCCGGGCGTCAGGGGAGGCGGCTGGGGCCGATTGCAGGGCTGATTGCGGGGCGGCTTCGCGAGGCCACCGACGTGGGCCGGCGGCTCGCGGCATTCGCTGCTGGACGCTTGGACGCCGGCGCTGGCGTCCGGTGGCTGGCTCGTATCCCAGGCTACCAGCGCGACGAGCGTCACGAGCGCGCGAGCTGCGAAGGCCGCACCCCGGCGAACCGCTCGTTGCTGGCGAGGACTGAAGGCGCGCACGCGCGGCGCATGGCAATCGGCATGCCAATACACGGCTCCCGCTTTTTTGGCTCCCGCCGGCGCGACGAAGGTGAGGTCGACGCAGCCCTCGGCTGCGTGCCGCGTCAACGACGACGCACGCGCGCTCTAGAACGCCGAACGGTTTGACCGCTCGGCGTTCTAGACCTTTCCTGGTGGGGGCAGCTCGCGCCGCTGAGCACTGATCGTATCTTTTTCGGGAATTTGGCTTTGGTGGCCTCGGTTGGTTCGCCAT
>JAEYWK010000270.1 GCA_023431345.1 Pseudomonadota bacterium | reverse complement strand
GGGCTGAACAACTCAATATACCATGTGAGGTATCATTGGAAAATACAATGGCTTGTGGCATCGGGGCTTGCCTTTGTTGTGTCGTTGAAAGCACTTCAGGTAATATTACGGTTTGTACCGAAGGCCCTGTTTTTGACAGCAAGAAGCTTAAAGGATGGACAAGCGAAACTGAAGTTGGTTGTTCGCTTGACTGAGATTTTAATATTGGTATAATCTAATACGCGTTGACAACAGAATAGCCTCAATTATCAATAACATTTATTATTATGGTTGATTTAAGCGTTAAACTTCATGATCTTATACTCAAAAATCCCGTGATGACAGCTTCAGGGACTTTTGGATATGGTAAGGAATTTGAGGATTTTATTGATGTTAATGAACTTGGAGGGATAGTAGTTAAAGCTACAACCTCAAAACACAGGGAAGGGAATCCATATCCCCGCATGGCTGAAACACCTTTTGGTATGCTCAATGCCGTGGGACTTCAGAACAAGGGAGTTGATTATTTTGTAAGAGAAATTTACCCGCGTCTGGCTCTTTATTCAACATCTGTTATAGCTAACGTTTCAGATTCTACAGTGGAAGGCTATGTTAATGTTGCTAAGAAGATGAATAAACTTGAAAAGATCGCTGCAATAGAATTGAATATTTCCTGTCCCAATGTTAAAGAAGGTGGCATGGCATTCGGTACTAGTTGTTCTTCAGCTATTGAGGTAACAAGGGCGGTAAGAGAAGTCTACGATAAAACCCTCATTGTTAAATTATCACCTAATGTTACCAGTATAACGGATATTGCCCTTGCTGTTGAGGATGGAGGTGCAGATGCAATCTCGCTGATAAACACTTTATTGGGCATGGCAATTGACTCCGAGAAAAGGAAGCCTGTTCTTTCAACAATTACCGGAGGGCTATCAGGTCCTGCTGTTAAACCGGTTGCCTTGCGGATGGTGTGGCAGGTATCTAAAGTGGTTAAGGTCCCTGTAATTGGCTTAGGAGGTATATCAAGCGCAAGCGACGCTATCGAGTTTTTACTTGCAGGTGCGTCTGCTGTGCAAGTTGGCACCGCAAATTTCATTGATCCAACGATTTCTGTCAAAATAATAAAAGGGATTGAAGATTATATGTTTAGGCATAAGATCGATAAAGTCTCTGATCTAACCGGTGCATTGGTTTGCTGACATCCGCTTAATAATTGACCCTTGACTGAATTACCAGCTATTATAGCATATTAGTCTGTTTATTCGCATAAATTTGCTCCTCCTTATTCTGTATAATGGGATTAAACATCAGGAACTACCTTAAAAAGTCAATTATTTATACGGCTGGAGCTGCCTTCCCTCCCATGTTGCAGCTTATAGTGCAACCTTTGCTTGAAGGTAAAAACAGACTTGATCAGGTTGACTTTTCACAAATGGCAATTGCTGAAACCATAACCAGCCTAGTTTTCACTATTGTGCTATTCTCAATGGGAAGCGCTCTTGCGAGGTTTTATTATGATTATGTTAATGATAAAGACAAGCTGTCGAAAATGATTTCGACAGCAACGAATTCAATAATTCTTAGGGGATTAATAATTCTTGGCATTGCAATTATTTTTAGTGATTACATAGGTTCTCTTTTTAGTCAGTCTTCATTGCAGGATTTTGGTTCATATGGATATCTCTGTGTTATTGTAGGTATAAACAGAGCGATAAACCTGTCAGCGGTTACAATATACAGAAACGAAGAAAAAGCAGTAAAATATGTCACTGTAAATATTGTCTCAGGCATACTAAGGGCGGTTTTCCAGGTTGTAGGGGTTCTTTATATGGATATGAGTTTCATAGGCTACTTGTACGGTAACCTTATTGGAAGTTCTATAGTCACCGCCTATATTCTATTTGATACTTACAGAACTACAGGATTTTCCTTCAACAGAAGTATTATAAAAGATTTAAATAAATTCTCTGCCCCACTTTTTCAATATGAAGTCTTAAGCTGGGGACTCATGTTTCTTGATCGCTTTTTTCTGGAGAAAGATCCTGCAGCGTTAGGAATTTATGATAACGCATTAAAGTTTGCTTTGGGAATACAATTGATAGTGCAAGGTTTGATTAGTGCTGCCCAGCCAGAGATCTTCAGATATATGGCTGAGGGAATTGATAAGAGAATTTCTGAAATAAAGAGTGTTTCCAATATGCTTATTGCACAAACCCAAATCATCATACTAGTAGCAATATTACCAACTATGCTATTTATCAGTCTCTTCTATGAGACTGAATTAAAACTATCTGCCGGATTAATAAGCATTATCTTTATCAGGTTTATCATACGTGCACAATATAATGCCTTCTCCATACCTGTACTGTTTATGAAGAGAACTAAAGTATTCTTTTATATAAACAGCCTGTCACTGATCGTGAATCTTATCCTAAACTATCTTCTTATTCCAATATACAGCTATTATGGAGCTATTATAGCATTTATGGCATCAAGCCTCCTCCAACTGATAATGATTTTCTTCATTCAGCGAAGAACTGTTTCTATATCATGGAATTTGAATAAAGTACTCATTTATCCGCTAGCCTTAATTGCACTTACAATAATGTTTGAAATCCTGAAAGTCAGGTTCAATCTCAATATCTATTTTACCTCATTGCTTCAGGTCACACTCATCGCCTTATCTTTGAGCATATTATACAAGAAAGACATTATGAAGAATATGAAGATTTTGAGTAATAAATTTTCAAGTTAGCTGGTATCATGAAGAAAATATTAATGGTCGTGGATAATGAATTTACGAGCGATCCAAGGGTTTATAATGAAGCTAAAATACTGGTTAACAATAATTTCGAAGTTCTGGTTCTTTGTTTTAATTTCTCTGGTCACCCTGGATTTGAAGAAAAGGAAGGCATCAGGATTCACAGGTTATCAATTTCTAAAACTATAAAAAACTACCTGTTTTCATCTGTTAACACTATTGCCCTGTATGATCTGTATTGGGCGTTCCAGATAAGAAAGATAATTAAGCAATTCCGGCCCGATTTTATTCATGTCCATGATCTTTACATGGCCCGATCTGCGGGTTGGGCAAATAAAGGAAGGGTAAAACTCATTGTTGATTTACATGAAAATTATCCAGCTGCCGTAATGAGTTATAATTGGGCTATAAAATACCCTAAGAGAATACTTGCTCAGCCTGAAAGATGGAAGAAAAAAGAAATAAAGTTTCTGAATTTCGCTGACCGTATCATTGTCCTGAGTGAAGATTACCGAGACTTTTTGATAAACAAATACCCTATATTAAAGAAAGAGAATTTCGTAGTTTATCCTAATGTGCCGGACATTAAGGAGCTTTATTCATATGGAATAGATACCAATATATTAAAGGATGATGAAAGTCGGATACTTTTTTATTTTGGAGGAATAGCTGAACGGAGAGGAGTTTTTACCTGCTTTGAGGCAATAAAATTACTGATTGCTAAAGGAGTGAAGGTTAAGCTGTTGTTAATAGGTCCTGTTGATAAAGCAGATTTGCCGCTATTCAACAATTATCTGTCAGATGAAATCATCAGAAGTCATACAATCCATTATCCATGGAAAGACATCTCAACTCTGCCATCCTACGTTAATAAGAGTTTTGCTTGTTTATCACCAATAATTAAAAATGAACAACACGAATCAGGCGTGGCAAATAAGGTATTTCAGTATATGCTATTTGAAAGGCCGGTAATTGTTTCTGATTGTAAACCACAGGAATCTATTATAGACAAATATTCCTGTGGAGTTGTATTTAAGAGTGGGGATGCAGCAGACCTTGCAGAAAAGATTCAATATCTTATCAACAATCCCGAAGAATCCAGATCAATGGGAATTAATGGGAAAAAAGCTGTGCTTAATGAATACAATATTGAGAACTATAAGCTTAATTTACTCAATATGTACAAATCTCTGATTTCTTAACTTAACACCAAGTCTCTATTAGATTCTTTCCCAGATTATTCAGTTAGTTTATCAGTATATAAGGCAACTTCGGAAGCAATTTTACGATTAAATTCAAATGCAAGAGTTTGATAATTGACAGCATCTACAATAGTTCCGATAAAACATAATCCTGCTGTAAAGAAATAAAGTATACCCATTCCTATCTGATTAATCAGGAAACGGTGTACGCCTGCTATGCCTAATAATCCAACAAGACAGGTAAGAAGTATCATCTGAGGATCTTTTCTTCTGGCCCTGTAGATTGTAGCGAATTGCATTGCCTGTTTATCGCTGTAATCCTTAATTATTGTCTGAATATAATTCAATTCCATACCTTGAACTTCGGGTAAGTGTAATAATGCGTTTGCCATGATCTTTTGTTTTATTTTGTTGGGTTGAATTTTTTGTTGATTAGGTTTTGGATATCTGTATATGGTTACTTTCCCAAATTCTTCATTAGTGTAACGATTCGGGATATTAATATTAAAACTGCAAAAATACCTAATGGATGTGAATTAAATGAAGCTGTAAGATTACCATGAAACAACCAGCTTATTGAATGGCCTAACCCACACCCGGGACAAAAGGTAATCCCGGTAAAATTAAGGGGGCACAAACTATAATGTGAGTTTTCAGGTGACATTAGTGCTAACAGGGTCAAAGCAGTTATCCAAACTGTCAGTTCATAATACTTTTGTAGTACAGGGGATAAAAATGATGTCACCTTAGCAATCATTAGGAAAGTATAAAGTTAATCAATTACTAATTACTGTTAAATCTTAGACGCACACTTCATAATTTGGTTACTGAATAATTGATAATTAGTCGTAAACTTTATTTTACTCCATCAGTTTATAAGGCAACTTTAAAAGACAATATATTAAAAGCAAAATGTAATTTGTAACGAAATAAATAGTACTTTTGCCGGCCATTTCAGGAGGTACTTGGTTAATTCTTCAGTGTTCTCAATTATTAATTTAATCTCCTGATTATCATTGATATTATCATCAATTACCAAAAGTCTGATTAATAAATTACGCTAATTATTAAACGATGTCAATTGCTAAATTAAGAAATATAGGGATTGCTGCGCATATCGATGCCGGTAAAACTACTACCACTGAACGATTACTTTTCTTTACCGGGGTCAATAGAAAAGTTGGAGAGGTACATGATGGCCAGGCAACAATGGACTTTATGAAGCAGGAACAGGAACGTGGTATTACAATTGCGTCGGCTGCAATAAGTTGTAATTGGAATGATCATCAAATCAATATTATAGACA
>JAEYWK010000219.1 GCA_023431345.1 Pseudomonadota bacterium | reverse complement strand
GGCCTACCAACAAACGGGCCCAACGACCCCTCACGGACCGTCGGGCACGGGCACGGGCACGTTTACGGGCACGCGCGAGCAATCCCAATTCAGGGACACGCCCTAGCGCTCGCCGCGCTAGTTTCCGCTGTCGAGCACGCGGTGGATCGCGTCGGGGACGACGCCCAGCTCTTCGGCCAGCGCCAGCAGCCGCGTGTTGTGGGGCAGCTCTGTCAGGTAGAGCTTCGCGTAGGGCGTGCCGGCTAGGCCCTGCAGTCGGCGCTGCACGAGCGGGACGGCCTGCGCGATGGCGCTCTTGGCCAGCTCGCTGTCGCCGAGGTCCATCGCGGCGTCGTGATACGCGAGGAAGACGGGGGCCTCGTTGAGCAAGCTGGGGGCGCCGGCTTCGAGCAGCTGGGCTGCCTCGCGCGCGAGGTCGAGCGCGGCGTGCGCGTTGCCGCAGCGGCGCTCGGCCTCGGCCCACATGCCCAGCGCCACCGACAAGACGTCCCGGTTCGCGGTGGAGCGGTAGGCCTGCGCCGACATACGCAGGAGCCCCAAGGCGCGGCGGGACTGCGCCTCGCCTTTGCTGCGCAGCAGCTCCGACCCGCGATAGAAGAGCATGCCGAGGTTGGAGCGATCGGGCGCCGCCCAAACCCCCGCCGCCGCCGCGTCCGCGTCTTCTCGTACGGCGGCGAGATGAGCTTCGAGCTTGACGTCGTTGCCGAAGGTCGCGGCCCAACCGAGCAGGTTCATCTGGGCGTGGCGAACTGCGCCTTGGCTGCCGATGGCGTCGGCCAGGGCCAGCCCCGTCTCGATCGCAGCCCGCGCCTCCTGTCGGGCGCCGATGGTCGTGAGCGCGAAGCCCAGGTTGCTCATCAACATGGCTTCGCGCTCGCGCAGCCCCGCCGCGCGCGCGGCTCCGGCGGCGTTGCGGCGGGCTTCGAGGGCCGCGCCGAGCGCGCCCGTGGTTTGGCGGACGATAGCCTGCGTTTGGTAGGCGTCGACGGCAGCCGAGCTCAGCTTCTGGGTGCTGCCGAGCGCGAGCAGCCGCTTGGCCTCGCGCTCGGCGTCGGCGAATTTGCCGGCGAACGCCAGCCGCATCGCGAGCGCGGCCGAAGAACGCGCCTCCTCGTCGAACAAGCCGAGCCCCGCCGCCTGGTCGCGCGCTTCGGCCAGGCGCTGCGATATCGACTCACCCGAGCCGCGCGCGTCGTCGAAGCGCGCGCGGGCGCCGCGAGCCCGCACCGCGCTGCCTTCGTCGTAGATGTTCTCTTCGAGCGCGCAGATCGCGGTCTCGCGCTCGCTGGCGCGGGGGTCGAGGCGGCTCCACGCCTCGTCGAGGCACAGCGCGCGCTGAAAGCCGGTCGGCTTGTCTTCGGCGAAGGCGAGGGCCCGCTCCGCCATGCTGAGCGCGTCGGTGAGCGCGTTGGTCGCGAGCGCGCGCTGCGCCGCTTTCGCCCAGTAGTCGGCGGCGCGTGTGTGCTCGCCGCCCAGGTCGTAGTGGCCGGCCACCGTCGCCGAGTCTTCGCCCATCGAGGCGAGCCAGCTCGCGGCGAGGGCGTGGAGCTCTTTGCGCTCGCGCTCGCCGAGGGACGCGTAGGCTACGTCACGCACCAGCGCGTGCTTGAACAGCCACTCGCGGGTGCCAGTGAAGCGCGAGACGTTCTGCTCGGTCAGCACCTCCGCCGCCACCACCGCCTTCATCACGCCCTCTGCGCCGTGCATGCCCAGCGTATCGAGCGCGGCGTCCCAGCAGGTGAGGCCGAAAACCGAGAGGCGCCCGACCGCGTCGCGGCACTCACCCTCGAGCGCGTCGAGGCTGACCTGAATCGCGGCCTCGATGGTGGGAGCGTGCCGCGAGTCGCGCCCCGAAGCCGTGAGCCGCGCCAGCTCCTCGGCGAACAGGGGCAGCCCCGCTGCCTGATCGGCGATGCGGTCGACGACCTCTTCCGGGATCGTGTCACCGAGCACGGCGCGGGCGATGGCGCGCGTGGCTCGCTTGGAGACGGGTCTGAGCTCGAGCCGCACGTGGTCACGACCGGCGAAGCGCGAGGTGTGGCCCTGCCAAAACTCCGGGCGCACGAGGGCCATCGCCACCAGCGGCCGCCCCGTCGCGCGGCCGAGCATGTGGTCGATCCAACCGATGGATTCGGGATCCGCCCACTGCAGATCCTCTATCAAGATCGCGACCTGCTCGTCTTGGGTGACCTGGAGCACGAGGTCCGTCATCGCCAGCCACAAAGCGTCGCGCGAGCCGCGCGGGTCGAGCCCCTCGGGTAGGGGCTCGTTGGCGAGCAAGCGCGCGAGCAGCACGCGATTTTGCGAGCTCAGCTCGTCGCGCGTCGAGGGCCCGAGGCGAGACACGATGGCGCGCTCCGCCTCGGCGCTGGTCGCGCCCTTGGGCAGGCTGATGATGGCGCGCAGCACGTCCGCGGCCGCGCCGAGCGCGTGGCCCTGGCCGTAAGCGTCGGAGCGCTGGAGAACGATGTGAGGCGCGCCCGCTTGCGAGGAGATGCGGGCCATCACCTCGCGGCGGAGGCGGCTCTTGCCGATGCCGGGCGGCCCCGTTATGGACACCAAGACCGGCGTCGAGTCGAGCCGCGAGCGCTCGAACGCCGACATGACTTGAGCCAGCTCCGGATCACGACCGACGAACGGGGCGCCGCCGCTGCGATCGCCGCGGTGCGCTTGGATGGGCTCGCCAACCACGGCCGAGCCGTCGTCGCGCGTGCGAAATTCGTAGCGGCCGCGTCCCAGCTCGCTGGTGGTCGCGTCGGCGAGCACCACGCTCGGCTCCGCGTCGCGCGAGAGCGCGGAGGCACGGTCGACGACCTCGCCCACTGGCTGGACCTCGCCGGTGGCGGAGGCGTAGTCGAGCCGGGCGCGGCCGCTCGCGATCCCGACGCGGGCCCCCGCGCGGGCCAAGCGCCGACCGAGCTCGAGCGCCACCGCCGCTTCGTTGCCGACGGCGCGCCGGGCGCCGAGGTGGGCGACGATCGAGTCTTGGCCGAGCGGCACGGCGTCGGCGCCGCGTTGCCGGAGCTGCTCGAGCGAGCGTTCGCGCGCCGATCCGGTGCCGAAACGAATCGCGACGATGGAGGTCACGAGGCGGGAGCCGCTCCAGCCGAGCCGGGACGAACGCACCGACTCCACCGGCTCGAGCCAGCTCGAGCGCATGCCGTCGCGCGAAGCCTCGTTCAAGAGCTCCAGCACCTCCGCCATGCTGCTCGGCCGCGCGCTCGGGTCGGTTTCGAGCATGCGCGAAACCAGCGCGTCGAGCATCGGCGGCGTGTCGCGACGCAGCTCTGCCAGGCGCGGGGCGCTGGTGGTCACGAGGCGGGCGAGCGTCGCGATCACGGTCGGGCCGACGTGCGGCGGTCGACCTGCGATCAGCTCGAACAGCGTCGCTCCGAGCGAATAGATGTCGCTGCGCGCGTCGATGGGGGCGTCTCCGCGCGCCTGCTCGGGCGCCATGTAGGCGGGTGTGCCGACGACGTCTCCGGAGCGCGTGATGCGGATGTCGCTCTTGGCGGCGACGCCGAAGTCCACGATCTTGGGCGAGACGTTCTCGAGGGCGCCGAACGACTCCTGCGAGCGGCAGAGGAACAGGTTGCCCGGCTTGATGTCGCGATGGAACACGCCCGCGTCGTGGGCGGCCGCTAGCGCTTCGCCCACCTTGATGCCCAGATCGGTGGCCTGCTGAATGGTCAGCGGATCGCGTCTTTGTCGCTGGGCCAGGTCTTCGCCGTCGAGCCACTCCATCGCTACGTACGGCAGGCCGCTGTCTTCCAGCACCCCGAAGGCAACCGTCTTCACGATGCCGGGATGGTCCAGGTTGGCCAGCAGCTGGCCCTCGCGCATCAGTCGCTGCTCTTCTTCGGGAGCCACGCCCGCGTCCGCCGCGATCACCTTCAAGGCTACCGTGCGCTCGGTGTTCAAGTCGAAGGCCCGGTACACGATACCGACCCCGCCTCTCCCGACCTCGCGCTCGACGATGAACCTGCGGCCCAGTCGGCGGCGCTCGGAGTTGGTGGGCTCTTCCACGATCCCCGCCAAGCTAGTCGCGGCGCTCCGCGGACGGAAGCCGCTTTTCCAAGGCCGGCGAAATCGCGCGACGCCGTTCGCAGGCGCGCGGCGTCGCGGCCAGCGCAGGCCCGCAGTGTCGCTGCGCGCCGCAAGTTTCTCCCAAGGAGCAGGGAATCGGAGTAGCGTGCTGCGAGCACACGGGAATGTGCTCAACGGTTGGCCTCGAGAGGAGCTTATGAGGAGCTTATGATGGGACTACGCGCTCTAATTGGTATTGCCGCGCTCGCTTTTGGGTTTGCGTTCGTCGGCTGCAGCAAAGATCCACAGAAGATCGTGCCCGACTCGCGCGGCAAGCGGGGCGAGCGCTGTCAGGCTCGCAACGACTGCGAATCGGGTCTGGCTTGCCTGAACAACACCTGCTCGAAGAACGAGTTCGCGATCGACGTCGTGCCCAAGCAGTGCGATCGCATCGAGTGCGAGACGACCCGAGACTGCTGCGGCGACAAGCTGCTCGAGGCGCCCGCGGCGTGTAAGGGTCGAGACGTCATTTGCAGTCAGCCCAACCTGCCCGGTTGCGTGGCTTCGACCTGCACTTCCGCCGACACCTGCGGCGGCGCGCCGTGCCTGGGCACCTGTCTCGGGACGGGCCAAACGAACTCGCTCTGTGAAACCGCGGCCGACTGCCCGAAGGTGGAGAACACCTGCAGCGTCCAGGGCGTCGACTCGGTCGGCTTTTGCAGCGCGACGAACGCCCAATGCAACGACGATTTGCCCTGCGTGGCGCTGACCGCCACCTGCTCGTCGAAGAACTGTCGTTGTCAGAACCCCGAGTACGATCCGACCGATCCGATCTGCTCCGACGCGGACTGCGAGGACATTTGCTTGCTGCGCTGCGACGAAGACACGCAGCTTTGCCGCCAGGACACCTCGTGCGAAATCGACAGCGACTGTGTCGGCGGTGCCCAGCGCTGGTGCGATGATGGACGCTGCGTCCAATGCATGGAGGACGAAGACTGCGACGAGGACCGGGACGAATCCTGCGTCTCCGGCGTGTGCAAGAAGCCCTGCGAGGTCAACGAAGAGTGCCCGCTGTTTTACGAGTGCGGCTCAGGCGGTGAGTGTGAATACGTCGGCTGCAACAGCGACCGCGAGTGCATCTTGGCTGCAAATCGAGGCGGCGAAGGGGAGCAGCCCGGCTTGGGCAGCGATGACCCGCGCCTCTACAAGTGCCTCGCAAGTGACGTCGAAACGGGCGTGAAGGTCTGCAAAATCCCCTGCGAGAACGACGGCTCGTGCGGGCAGTTCCAGGTCTGCGACGCGGGCTTCTGCAAGTTCGTGGGCTGCGAGAACGACGAGGAATGTCGCGCCTACCTCGGCATCACCAACCAGATGACGACCGAGGCGCGACCCTTCGTGCCCAAGGCCGTTTGTCGCGAGTGACTCAGCGCTGAAGCGCCGGGCGGCCCAGCCGACCGGCGCTTGGGCGCTTCGCGGTCAGCTCTAGCCGAGCGCGGCCACGCGCAGCGTTCGCGCCGCGCGGCAGCGCTTGGCGGAGAGCTCGACCCCGAGCGCGTCGAGCCCCAGCGCGTTGGCCACCGCCAGCACGGTGCCCTTGCCGCAAAACGGATCGACGACGCGCGTCGCTCGGCTTTCGTCGCGCAAGAAGCGGCAGGCGGCCTCACACGCGCGTGTGCCCATGGCGCGGCTCCACGGCATGTCGCCGGCGTCGGGCAGCACGTCGGCGCTCGGCTTACGAGGCACGAGCACGGCGCCGCGCGTGAAGCCGAGCAGGTGCGAGTAGCTCGCTCGTCCTTGCGTGAGCGTGCCGGGGGCGTGTCGGCACACGATCTTGTGAAAGATCAGCTGAGCGCCTACCCGCTCCGCTGCTCGCTGGACGAGGTACGACTTGTCGAGCCACACTCCCTGGTGGCGGACATCGCTCTGAAAGAAGAGCGATGGCATGTCGAGCGGAGTCCAGCTCATGACGCGCGCCGCCGCGTCGATGAACCACGCTCTCCAGCCCTCGAGCCCTGGCCCGAGCTGGGGCAGCTCGGACACGTCGGGTAGCGACGTGATCACGGCGTCGGTCGGCTCCGCCGCGTTCTGGTCGAGCCAAGCCAGGGCCTCGGCCTGAACGACCACGCGCGCGGCCGCGGGGGGCTCAGCGTCCGGGGGCACGTCGCAGCGAGCGCCTTCGTACGGCTAGGGCAGGGGGGGCGTCGTGGCTCGGAGCCTCGTCGGCTGCCAGCGTCGCGGCGGGCGGGGCGCCGCCGACTCCGCCGCGCTGCAAGTCGGCGAGGGTGATGCGTGGGCCTTGGGCGCCGGCGGCGGCGCGGGCGAGCAGGCCGAACAGCTCCAGCTCGTTGCCTGGAAAATCATGCTCTGTGAGCGCGGACAGCGCGGCGGGCTCGATCCCGAAAGGCTCACCGCTGGTGCCGACGCCGAACCGGCTCAAGCCCTCCAGCACCAGCGCGCGCAGATCTTCGGCTCGCTCCGCCAGCGCGGGCAGCGCCTGCTCGCGCCCCGTCAGCGCGCGGGCGAGGCCGTCGTGAAGCCGTCCCGCCTCGGCCAGCTGGTGCGCAGGCGCGGGCAGGCTCAAGATCAGGTTGGCGGCTCTCACTCTCGAGGGTGATTCGGTTCGGCCACGCTGCATGACGTGGATGGCGAGTAGCTCCTGCACCGGCGCGGGCAGGGCCGCCGCGCCGAGCACCAGCACGCTCCCGCCATCCGCCGCGACCAGCGGCGAGCGCGCGTCGTCGCGCCAAAGCTCGACGTCGCGAGCCTCCCGTTCGGTGCCGTCGATGGTGACGAACGGGCCGTCGGCGCGGGGACTCGTCAAGTGAGCGTGGGCCGCGAAGCCCTGCGCGTCGATGCCCGGTGGCGTCACCAGCCCGAGCGGCGCGTCCGTCCGCGCGAGCCGCTCGATCGCGTCGAGCGCCATGCGCGCGCTGGGGCTGAACGCGGTCGTGCGCGTGCGCTGGGCCAGCCGCTCGGCGGGCAGCCGGTGCCGTGTCGTCTCCGCGCGAATGGTGTGCGTGAGGCGCTGGCATTCGCGCTCGAGCGCGTCGGCGCGCGCCTGCGAGGCGAGCTCGCGCTCGCGGGCACGCGACAGCGCGGCCGACACCGAGATCAGCGAGCTGATGCGGTCCGACAGCGAGCGCAGCGCGCGCGCTTCTTCGAGGGTCAGGGCGCTGGCGCGGCTCTCGGTCGGCAGGAGCACGAAGCCGAGCGGGCCGTCCTCGTCGCAGACGATCGTGGCCGAGTACGCGCCCCGCGCCAGGAACCAGGCCAGCAAGCCGCGCACTTCGGGCCGCCTCACCTCGACCGCCTGCAAGGCGTCGACGCGCAGCGTCCGTTCCGGCTCGCCCAGCGCGAGCTCGTACAAGCGCTCGGGCGCTTCCGCCCGCTCGACGTGGAGGTAGCCGGCGACGTCGACCGTGAGCACCTCGCTCGGTGCTTGCCGCCAGATCTCCGCGCGCGCGTTGCCGGTGGCAGCCGTCTTCTGTAGCGCTACGAGCGCGGCCGTGAGCGCGGTGTTCGGATCCGGCGAGAGCGCGCCTCGGCTCGCCGCTTCGATCGACGACAGCCAGCGCGATTGTTCCGGCCCGAGCGGTCTGGCGATGCGATGCGCGAGCAGCCCCACCACGACGCATGCCGCCGACGCGCCGATCAAGATCGTCCCGCTCGCGCCCGGCCGCGCGTGCGCCAGCGTGCCCGCCGCGACCACGACCGGCACGCCCGCGATCGCGACGGCGAGGATGCCCCGCAGCGCGCGCGTGACGCTGGTAGGCTCTGCCGCGGTGGCGGCCCAAGCCGCGAGCGCAGCCGCTCCGCACATTGCGCTCGGCAGGAAGCGATCCGGCGGCGAAAGCGCGAGCGACGCGCCGAGCACGGCGACGATCAGCGCCGTCAACGACAGCGCGAAGGCGCTGCTCGCGCGGTCGCCGACCCCGAGCTCGACGCGGCGAAGGTTGCGGAGCCGCAGGCTAGCCGCGCACTGCACCAGCAGCGAGCCGGCGGCGGCGCTGGTGGTGGCGTAGTCGATGAGCAGCGGATCACGCACGAAGCGGCCGGGGAAGAGCGCGAAGGCCGCGGGGATGGTGGTGGCGATCGCCCACAGCAGCCCGCTGAACGCGGCAGCGTCGACGGACTCGCTCGCCTTCGGCGGTGCGAGCATCCCGCCGAGCGGCTTGATGCGGCCGAGCGCGATCAGCGAGCTGACCGAAGCGATCCCCACGCCGAGGTTGGCGGCGGCGTCGAGCCCGGGGTGTCCGGCGCCGCCCGAGCGCGCGATCACGAACAGGGCGATACCGAGCGCGGTCAGCCAGCCCGCCTTGCGCGCGGTCGGGCTCACGCGATCGGTACCCGCCGGTACCTGGCTGCGCCGATAAACCGCCACGAACAGCGCGCTCGTGACGCCCATGACCACGAGCGCGAAGCCGCCCGCCCCGCTCCGCGCCGCCGCGAAAGCGACGTAAGCGAGCGCCAGCAGGCACAGGGCGAGCTCGCGAGTCATGGCCGCTATATAGCCAAGATTTCGGCCAATTGCCCGAAAGCGCGCGCAGGAGCGGCGAGCGGCTCGGGGTCCGACCTTGCCGGGGGCGAGCGATAAGGCTATCCGGCCGACCCGCGCGCGGGCGAAAATGCGCGAAGGCACCCCATCCGCGATGAAGAAAAACTACGTCCTCGACACCAACGTCCTCCTGCACGACCCCCACGCCATCTTCAAGTTCGAGGACAACGATCTGTTCTTGCCGATCTACGTGATCGAAGAGATCGATCAGTTCAAGCGCGACTCGAACGAGCGCGGGCGTAACGCGCGCACCGTATCGCGCTTGCTCGATGGCCTGCGTGCCAAGGGCCCGTTATCCGGCGGAGTGTCCTTGGTCGACGGCGGCTCGCTCAGGGTGTTCGTGCCGCAGATCCGCGCCGAGCTGCCGATCGCGCTCAACCCGGGCTCGGGTGACCACGCCATCTTGCAGACCGCGATCGCCCTGCGTGATTCGCACCCGGATCGGCCGACCATCTTCGTGACGATGGACGTGAACCTGCGCATCCGTGGCGATGCGCTCGGGCTCACCACCGAGGCCTACGAGAATCAAGCCGTCGATTTCGAGCACCTCGAGTCGGGCACGATCGAGCTGACTTTGCCCGCGGCCGAGCTCGACCGCTTCCTGAGCGCCGGCGCCGTCAAGCCGCCCGAGAGCGAGAGGCTGCTGCCGCCCAACGTGTGCATCGTGCTGCGCGACGACGCCGAGCGCCCGCGCACCGCGCTCGGTCGCTTCCACGCCGACACCGGCGACATCCGCGCCCTGAGGGTGCCGCGCGAGGGGCTATCGGGGGTGCGGCCGCGCAATCGTGAGCAGGCGTTCGCGCTCGACCTCTTGCTCGACGAGAACGTGCGCCTGCTGACGCTGGTCGGGAAGGCCGGCACCGGGAAGACCCTGCTCGCGCTCGCCGCAGGGCTGAAGCGCACCGTCGAAGAGGGCGTCTACGCCCGGCTGCTGGTGAGCCGCCCGGTCATGCCGCTCGGCCGTGATTTGGGCTTCTTGCCCGGCGACGTCGACCAAAAGCTCAACCCGTGGATGCAGCCCATCTACGACAACCTCGAGTTTTTGCTGGTGGCGGGCGGTGGCAAGCGGCGCGGCGTGCGCGGCTACGACGAGCTGTTCCAATCCGGCCAGCTGCAAGTCGAGCCGCTGACTTACATCCGAGGGCGCAGCTTGCCCTCGCAGTACGTCATCGTCGACGAGGCCCAGAACCTCACGCCCCACGAGGTGAAGACGGTCATCACCCGCTGCGGCGAAGGCACGAAGATCGTGCTCACGGGTGACCCCTTCCAGATCGACAACCCCTACGTCGACAGCTCGACCAACGGCCTTTCCTACGCGGCCGATCGGCTGCGCGGCGAGCCTTTGGTCGGTCACATGCTGCTCTCGAAGGGCGAGCGCAGCGAGCTGGCCAACATCGCCGCCAACAAGCTGTGAAAGTTCGGCGCCGCCGCCCGCTCTCCGAGCCGGTGGCGCGCGCCGCGCTCGCGCTGTGTCGCATCGAGGCCGCCACGGCGCTCTTGGATCGCGTGCGGCCGCTCCGCTTCGCCGACGAGGTCGCGCGGCTGGCGGCTGGCTTCGCGCGCGGGGAGCGCCTGCCGCCGCGGCTCGAGTACGCGCCGCGCGCGTCGCTGACGGAGGCGCGCCGCGAGCTCGACGACCTCGCGCGAACCCACGAAGTGGGAGACGTCGAGGAGCAGCTACTGGCCGGGCGGGCGCGGGAGCTCTCCCTCGACGCCGCGCTCGCGGAGAGCGTCGGGCTGCCCGCGTTTCGCGGGCTCGCCGCGCGGCGTTTCCCGCTTCCGGACGCCGCCGACCGCGCCGAGGCGCTGGCGCACGAGCTGCTGCAGGCGGCAGCGTCGCCGGACGACGCCGAGGAAGACCTGCACCTGAGCGACGACCCGAGCGACGGGCAGAGTCTCTGGTCCGAGATCTCGCGCCGGCTGTCGCGCGAGCGCTGGCCGGTGCGGATCGAGGTGGTGCCCGGGCTCGTCTCGCTCGCGGCGGTCGCGGACGGCGTGGTGCGGGTGCGGGCGGGCGCGCGGTTGACGTCGCGCGTCGCGCGCCGCGTCGCTCTGCACGAGGTCGAGGGGCACGTGCGGCCGCGCGTGCTCGGGCGGGCCCTCGGCGGCGTGTTCGTGGCGGGTACGGCGCGCTGCGCGGAAGACGAAGAGGGGCGCGCGATTTGGCTCGAAGCGCGCGCGGGTCTGCTCGATCCCGAGCGCATGCGGACGCTGGCGCGTCGCTACCTCGCTGCTGCCAGCGTGCGGCATGGGGCCGAGCTGTGGGACACCGTCGAGCTGCTCGCCGCGACGGACGCGACAGCGGCGGTGAGCATCGAGCTCGCCTGCCGAGTGCACCGCGGCGGCGGGCTGGCGCGCGAGCTCATCTACCTCACCGGGTACGTGCGCGCGGCGCGTGAGCTCACGGCCCGACCGGAGCTGGACGCGATCCAGCAGAGCGGGCGGGTCTCGCTGCAGGCGTGCGCGCTCTTGCGCGACTCACTCGAGCTCGACGATCACGGGGATGTGGTCTGAGGGCTTGTCCGCGTGACGCGGCTGCACGTCCATGCGACAGCTCCGGCAGCGCGCAGCGAGCGCCGGAGACAAGAAGGCGTAGTCGATGCGCAGGCCCTGATTCTTGCGCAAGCCGCCCCCGCGGTAGTCCCACCAGCTGTATTGGCCGGCGCGATCGTCGAACTTTCGAAAGGCGTCCACGAAGCCGAGCTGCCGGAGCTGGTCGAGCTCGCGCCGTTCGTCTGGGTGAAAATGCACCTTGCCGCGGAATGCCTCCGGGTCAAAAACGTCTCGCTCGTCGCTCGCGACGTTGAAGTCCCCGCCCAAGAACACGTCTCGCCCCTGCTCACGTTCGGTGAGCGTGCGGCGCAAGGTCTGCAGCCAGGCGAGCTTCTCGGCGAAGGCCGGTGAGCTGACGGTGCGACCGTTCGGAATGTAGGCAGACAGCACCCGGACGCCTCCGACCGTCGCCGCGATCAGCCGTTTCTCTGCGTCCTCGGCGGCCCCGAGCAGCCCGATTTGGATCTCTTTCATGGGCAGCCGCGAGACGATGGCGACGCCGTTGTACGTAGGCTGACCCGCCATCGCCACCGCGTAGCCGAGCATTTGCAGCTCGTCGCTCGGAAACTCGTCGTCTTCGACCTTGGTTTCCTGCATGCAAAGCACGTCAGGCTGCTCGGACTCCAACCAACCGAGCACGGCATCGAGGCGGGCTCGGATCGAGTTCACGTTCCAGGTGGCAAGCTTCAGGGGACGACTCCTCGGCGCGCCTTTTCGCCCAACGGATCCGCGGCGCCAAGGCCTTGTCAGCCTTGCGCGTTCGCACTACATCGGGGCCCGTGAGCAGCGTCTTGCCTCGAATCGGTCGTGGGACGCGGGGTGCGGCTAGCGTCTGGACGCTCGGGCAGTTTCTGCCTTTCGTCTTGCTCCTGACGCCGGGCCTCGCCGCCGCACAACCAAATAGCTCGGGCGCCGTCCCGAGCGGCGGGCCGGGCGCCATCATCAAGCCCGCCGAGCCCCAGCCCGAAGCGGCGCAGCCGGTCGTGGTGATGCCCGAGATCCTCCACTTCGAGAGCGCGCCCTACCCGCCAGAAGCGGAGAAGGCGGGGCTTCAAGCCAACGTCGTCCTGAAGTTGACGATCGACAAGGAAGGCAACGTCACCGCCGCCGAGGTGATGGAGCCCGCCGGTAATGGCTTCGACGAAGCGGCCCAAGCGGCTGCGCTCCAATTCAAGTTCAAGCCCGCGACGCGGGACGGCGTCCCGTTCGCGGTCAAGATCAAGTACAACTACGCCTTCACTCTGAAGGTCGTCGAGGCGCCTCCGCCTCCGCCCCCCACCACGGGCGAGCTCGAAGGCGTGCTGTTCATTGCCGGCACGGAGACGCCGCTCGCAGGGGCCGCGCTGGTGATCACCTCCGCTGATGGACGTGAGCTGCGCGTCGCTACGGATGGCTCGGGCGCGTTCAAATTGCCGGAGCTGCCGCCCGGTAAGTACAAGGTCAAGATCGAAGCGGCGGGCTTCGATCCGTTCGAGAGCGAAGAGGACGTCGTCGCCGGTGAAGCCGTCGAAGTGAAGTACCGCGTGGCGCCGGTGTCGGAGGGGCTCGAGATCACGGTCAAGGGCGAGCGGCCGCCGCGCGAGGTCACGCGCCGCACCCTCGAGCGCCGCGAAATCAGCCGCATCCCTGGCACCAGCGGTGACGCCCTGCGCTCGATCCAGAGCCTGCCCGGCGTGGCGCGCCCGCCGGGCCTCGCGGGCTTGCTGATCGTGCGCGGCTCGGCGCCCGCGGGCACCGCGTACTTCGTCGACGGCTCCGACGTCCCGCTCATCTACCACTTCGGCGGCTTGTCGAGCGTGGTGCCGACGGAGCTGCTGGACCAAATCGATTTTTACCCCGGCAACTTCAGCGCGCGCTACGGCCGCAAGGGCGGCGGCGTCGTCGACGTGAAGCTGCGCAAGCCCGACACCACGTGCACGGGCGACTACGGCAAGCCGAGCGACAAGGTGGGCTGCTACCACGGCATGGCCCAGGTCGACCTGATCGATCTGCGCGCGCTGGTGCAGGGCCCCATCGCGGGCAGCAAAGAGTGGAGCTTCGCGGCGGGTGGCCGCTATAGCTGGTTCGACAGGTGGCTGAAGCCCGCCCTGGAAGCGGGCGGCTCGAGCGTGACCGCGGCGCCGGTGTATTACGACTACCAGCTGATCGCCGAGCACAACGTGCGCGACTCGCGCACCAGCATTCGCGCCTTCGGCTCCGACGACCGCTTCGAAATCATCATCACCGATCCGGCCGCGCAAGATCCCGCTTTCGGCGGCAGCCTGGCGTTCGGGCAGTCGTTCTTTCGCGTCCAAGCGCTGAACGAGTCGAAGCTCGCGCGCTCCGTCGACCTGACGAGCATGATCAGCGGCGGGCGTGATCGCATCAATTTCTCGCTCGGTATCTTGAAGTTCGACCTCGACGTGGCGCCGTTTTATTGGCGTGAGGAGCTGGGCTTCAACGTCACCAAGGGCGTCAAGCTCAACGCCGGCTTCGATTTCCTGATCTCGCCGTACGACGTGCTCGTGCGTGCGCCGCGCCCGCCGCGCCCGGGTGAGCCCGACTCGGGCCCCTTCGCCGCCCGCCCTCTGCGCGAATCGAAGGACGACGGCGTGATCTTCCGGCCGGCGTGGTACGTCGAGGCCGAGCTGTCTCCCCTCGAGCGACTGCGCGTCGTGCCGGGCCTGCGGCTGGATTTCGCGCGCGACGCCGGGCACGCCGACGTCAGCCCCCGCATCAACGCGCGCTACGACCTGTTCAAGGGCGCGGGCGCCGACCCGGGCTCGGGCATTGCGTTCCAGCGCCGCACCACCTTGAAAGGCGGCGCGGGCGTGTTCGATCAACCACCCGAGTTCCAAGAGACCGACGACGTGTTCGGGACGCCGAACCTGGAGTCGAACCGGTCCGTGCACTACGTGCTCGGTGTCGAGCAAGAGCTGACCCGCAACGTCGAGCTCAGCGTCGAAGGCTTCTACAAGGACCTCACGAACCAAGTTTCGCGCGGTCCGAACGACGCCGGCGGCTACGATTACAACAACGAGGGCTCAGGGCACGTCGAAGGTCTCGAAACTCTCGTCAAGTTCAAGCCCGACGACCGCTTCTTCGGTTGGATCGCGTACACGCTCTCGCGCAGCGTGCGAAAGGACGGCCCGAACGAGCCCGAGTACCTGTTCCAGTACGATCAGACCCACAACCTCATCATGCTCGGCAGCTACCGCCTGGGGCGCGGCTGGGAGTTCGGCGCTCGCTTTCGCATCGTGTCGGGCTCGCTCGACACGCCGACCGTCGGTCGTCCCTCGCTGCCCGCCATCTACTCCGCCGACGCGGGCTCGTACGCGCCGCTCCAAGGCAAGCCGTTCACCTCGCGCATGCCGCTGTTTCACCAGCTCGACTTGCGCGTCGACAAGCGCTGGCAGTTCCAGGCCTGGTCGCTCTCCGCCTACCTCGACGTGCAGAACGTCTACAACCACCCGGCCGCGGAGAGCTTCATTTACAACTACGACTACAGCAAGCGGGGCTACCAGACCGGTATTCCGATCGTGCCCAGCATCGGTCTGCGAGGTGAGCTATGAGCGGGCTAGCCGTGACGTCGAAGCGCGTTCCTTTGTTGCTGCTCGGCGCGCTGTCGCTGTCGAGCGTCGCGTGCGGGCCCGAGTTCGACTCGCCGAGCGAGATCAAGACCCTGCGTGTCTTGGGCGTGAAGAAAGACAAGCCTTACGCGCAGCCGGGTGACACCGTCCACCTCGAGCTGTTGAGCCACGACGCCAAGGGCAGGGACGACATCCAGTACGCGTTCATCGGCGGCTGCGTGAACCCGCCGGGAGACCTCTACTACGGCTGCTTCGCTCAATACGGGCAGCTGCTGGCGGAGGGCAAGCTGCCCGACGTCGCTCTGAGCGACACGTTCGACCTCACCCTCCCCGCCGACATCATCTCGTCGCGGCGCGACTTCGAGCCGGGGCAGCCGCCTTACGGCCTGTCCATCGTCTTCTTCGCGGCCTGCGCCGGCGAGCTGAGCTTCGACATGAACGCCGCAGCCGGAGAGGGCTCGGGCGGGCTGCCGCTGCTCTGCCTCGACGGCGACGAGCCGCTCGGCTCCGATGACTTCGTGGTCGGCTACAGCTCGATTTACTCGTTCGACGGGGTCAGCAACCAGAACCCGACGTTCGTGCTCGACGAGCAGGGCCGAGGTCGGTTCTTGCTCGAGGGTAACGAAATCATCGCCGATTGCGTGGGCGGCGCGTGCCAGGGCGCGCCCATGGTCGAGGTCGACTGCGACGCCGAGCCCGAGCGCTGCATCGATGCTTGCGCAGACGACGGCGACGCCGAGTGCCCGAGCATCGACATTGCGCCCCAGATCGAGCAGCTGGTCGAGCGCGACGACGTCTCGAGCGAGCTGTTCGGGTCGGACGTGACGGAGCAGATGTGGGTGAACTACTACGTCGACAACGGCGGCATCTCCGAGGTCAGGCTGCTGAACGACGCGAACAGCGGCTGGAACGCCAAGTACCGCGCCGAGCTCCGTGCCCCGAAAGGCAAGGGCCCGCTCATGGTTTGGGCGGTCGCGCATGACAACCGCGGCGGGCAGGAGTTCGCTCGCGTGACGCTCGGCGTGAAGTAACGCATCGCGACGCGATCCGGCCTGGCGTTAAAATTGCTCGCTGCTACATTGGTAGTATGCGGCACCTGTATTATTTGATAGCCGCCGCAACGGCGACGCTGCTCACCACCGCGTGTGGCGCAGCGACTCCGGCACCCGTCCAAGCTCCTCCGCGATCCATCGACGTCGAAACCCGGGCCGCTCCGAGCCCGCGCCGTCGCGACTTGCCGCCGCCGCTCGTCGCGCCGCCCCCCGCCTACGGCAACAAGATTGTCATGGCGAAGGGTACTTCGACCTCGCCCGCCACCTTCTGAAGGTGATTCCGTCCCCGCGAGAAGCTGACCCGCCGTCGCGCGAAGGTGTCGGCGCTTTGCTGGGCGCGGCGCCGTCCACGCCTCGAGCCTCGCTCAGTCGCGACAAGCGTCGCTAGCGGACTTGTACTTGTCGTTTGCGTCACGCAGCTGCAGGTCGAACGACTTGAACTGGTCCTTGGCGAAGTAGCCGTCGAACGCCGCGTTCGCCTTCTGCACGGCAGGATCCGTGGTCTTCCAAGTGATCTTGGCGTAGGCGAAGGAGCTCGAGACCATCTCGGCCTGCTTTTCGATCGTGCCCCAGGCGTCGACGTGCGGCCCCTTCTTGTCGGCGGGTAGCTCGTCGATGCCGATGTTGGGGGCCACCTTATTCTTCGCCGCCGCCTCGGTCACGACCTTCCAGGCGTCATTGGCGGCGTTGCGCGCCTTGACGCATTTCTCCTCATCTTTACAGCCGGCGCTGCCAAGCAGCAGGGCGAGCCCGAAGGACAGCGCAAGCGCGCGGGGGTGAGCGGCGGGTGGCAGCGGCATCGCGGGGCTCCTTGAGTGGGGCGAGAGGGCGAAACCCTACCTCCATCCGGCGGCGCGCCGTGTCCCTCTCGGCCGAGCGTCGTTTTTTTCCCGCCCGCGGGCCGCCCGCGGCGACCGCGCGCGGCCGATATGGATTGCAGTATCGCAAGAGATCGGAGACGCTAGGGCGGACTTACCGAAGATCCCACCCGGGCAAGATGGTTCAGGGCTCCAAGAATATCCCGCCGTTAGGCCACGGCACCGTCGTCAACGACCGCTACGAGATCCGCCAGAGCCTCGGCAAGGGAGGCATGGGCGAGGTCTTCTTGGCCTACGACCGCAGCACCCAGCAGCCGGTGGCGCTGAAGGTGGTGCGCGAAGAGTCGCGCATGCCCGGCGACGACGAAGCTCTCCGACAAGAGCTGCTGCTCGCGCGGTCGGTGAGCCATCCCAACGTCTGCCGTGTTCACGACCTCGCGCCCAGCTCGTGGGGGCCGATCCTGGTGATGGAGCACATCGCCGGCCAAACGCTGCACACGCACATTCGGCGCCGCAAAGCGCAGGGCGGTTACACGGCCGACGAGTTTCGCAAGATCGCGAGCGAGGCGTCGGCCGGCTTGGCAGCCATTCATGCCCAGGGCTTGGTGCACGGTGACTTGAAGCCCGGCAACGTGATGGTCACCAATGATCGCGCCATCATCTTGGACTTCGGCTTCGCGCAAGAGCGCGCCCGCCTGAGCGCGCGCCGGCCTGGCGCTCCGCCCGATGGGGGGACCCCGAACTACATGGCCCCCGAGCGCCTGCGCTCCGGCGGGGCGAGCCCCGAAGACGACATGTACGCGCTCGGGCTCACCCTCTGGGAGATGTGGACGTGCCGCGTCCCCGAGCCGGGCTACCGGCCGCGCGCGAAGCCCATGCGCTCGCAGATCATGTTCGACGTGCCGTCGGGGCTGTCCGTCGACGAGGTGAAGCAGATCTTCCGCTGTCTGAGCGACGACCCGAGCGCTCGCCCGAGCGCGCGCCACCTGCGATTTTTCAACCCGAGCTCGCTCACCACGAGCCAGGTGCAGATCGCGCGTGAGCGCATCAACCCCGGCGCGCCACCCGGGCGCTCCGCGAGCGAAGCCTTCGTGCCCGGCGGTCAGTCGTTGCTGGTGACCTACTGCACGAACGCGCCCGACGCGGCGGGCATGATGTTCTCGCTCGAGAAGCCGGTGATGACCATCGGCCGTCGCGCGGGGCAAGACATCGTGATGCCCGAGGCCACGGTGTCCGGCGCTCACGCGGTGCTCCGTTGCCAGAACGGCTCGTGGACGATCGAAGACGTCGGCAGCACCAACGGCACCTACGCCGATCACAGCTACGAGCGGAAGAAGACCGT
The DNA here is from genome assembly GCA_023431345.1 of Pseudomonadota bacterium. GTDB lineage: Bacteria > Myxococcota_A > Polyangia > Polyangiales > Polyangiaceae > PMG-095. The sequence goes on along the minus strand of JAEYWK010000219.1, from coordinate 4,620 downwards.
CGCCGTGCTCCACGGCGCTGAGCTTCAGCTCGGCGAGTCGCGGGTCAAGCTCGTGAGCTTTCAAGATCGTTCGCCACAGCACGAGCGCGCTCGCGCCTACCTGCTGCGACGCGACGGCTTGACGGGCCTGTTTCAGCGCGAAGAGATGGTGCGCGCGATCGAAGACGAGCGGGCGTACGCAGAGTGGGCCAACGCGCCGCTCGCGATCGCTCGCTATCACGTGCGCGGGCCCAACCGTCACGTCAGCGAGCGCCCGACCATCTTGGAGATGCTGGCCTTGCGTCGCGCGGCGCAGCGCGTGCTGGAGCTCACGGAGATGCTCTTGCTCAGCCTGGTGCCGGCGACCGCCGGTCGCACGGGGCCGCTGAAGTTCGCCGTCGCCATGACCGGCCCAAGCCTCGAAGAAGCTCGAAACGTGGTGGAGCAGGTGGTGAGCCAGGTTCAAGGCCTGATGCCAGAAGCTCTCGACTTGGCCGCAACGCTCGTGCGGGCAGAGCCTGGGCAGAATGTCCACGCGCTGCTCGATGACTGAGGCTGGGCCCGCGGCGATGGCCGGACCGCCGTCTCGCTCTTCGTTCCCCTCCGTGCCGGGCGAGCCGCGCGTGCGCCGGCTCGGGGTGGGCTCGAGCGGCAGCGGCGATCGCCCGCTCCGCGCGCAGGTGGTAGTCGGGCTGGTCTGCGCTGCGATGCTGATCGCGGTGCCGCTGTACCTGGTGCGCAAGCCCTCGACCAAGTCCGCTTCGGCGCTGGCCTCCGCGAGCGCCTCTGCGGGGCTCGGGCCGCAGGCGGTACCGAAGGCGTCGGCCGCAGCCATCCCCACATCCGCGCCCCGCCTGACCCTCGGCCCAGTTCAGAAGGTGCGCTGCGGAGCGTCGTCTTCGGCGTCGCCCAACGAGGGCAGCATGTGCGATTCGCTCGCGCCGTTCGAGGAGGCGCTGAGGAAGGCCATCTTGGCCAGCGAAGATTGCGCTCCGAAGGCCAAGATCAAGGGCACCATCAACTACGTGCTGACGATCGACTTCCCGCGCAAGAAGCTGCACGTCTATCCGGGGGCGAGCGGGGATTGGCGCGGCCGGCAAGCGCGCCGCGCCACCAAGTGCGTCGAGAGCGCTCTGAAGGTCAGCGACTGGAACGTGCCGCACCAATATCGCTTCTACGCGCTGGCGATCTTGGCAACTTACGCGGGGCCACCCGGCAGCGAGCCGCTGACAGCCCCGAGCGCCGGTCCGCCCGGCTCGACCTTACCTAACTTCGAGTAGCCAGCGCTCAGCTGGGCTTGATGCTGTCGAGCAGCTTGTAGAAGTCGGGCTTGGCCTGCTTCACCGTTTTGCTCGGACCGGTGAGCTTGAAGAAGTAGGTGCCCGACGGCGTCTCGATGATCGCGCCGATCAGCCCGTAGTCGGCCTTGGCTTTGTCGGCGCTGCCCATGCCGGCGTACGGGGCCGATTCGAGCTCCACCGTGTGCTGACGCAGGCCGTTGGCCTCGCGATCGGCGCGCTTCACGTCGCCCGGCTTCACGTCGCTGAACTGCTTGACCCAGCGATCGACGTTGGCGTCGATGCTGCCGCCCTGGTCGGGACCGAAATACGACACGCTGATATCACCGTCCGCCGGGTCGCCTTCGGCGCGCGGCACCACGAAGCTGGCTTTGCGCATCGGGTTCGGCGGGGGCACGCGCTTGAACGACGGCGGATCCTCCCAGGTGATGCGCAGGGGCTCTTGCCCTGCGGAGCCAACGGGCGCGGGCGCTGACTGCGGCTTGGGCGAAGACGACAAGAACGGTGACGGCGGCGCCTGCGACGCCGTGAGCTCGGGTGTCTTTTTTTCACACGCCACGAGCGCCGTGACGCTCGCCAGCGCGAGCAGTGAAACCGAACGAAAGCCGAAGGCAGGGAGCGCAGACATGAGCTGGAAAACAGCCTTCTAGCATGCCTGCGGGGAGCATGATAGGAGCCGGCAAACATGCCTCATCCGGCTGCCACGCTACTCGACTGGGGCGTCTTCGGCGCAGCGGTGTTGGGCCTGATGCTGGTGGACGCGCTGGTCTTCGGGCGCAAGCACCACATGTCGTTCCGTGAGGCGGCACTGCGCAGCTTGATGTGCGTGGCGGTGGGCGTGGGCTTCGCGGGTTTCGTTTACGCGCGCATGGGCGCAACCTCGTCGCTCCAGTACCTCACCGCGTACTTGGTGGAAGAGTCGCTGTCGGTCGACAACCTGTTCGTGTTCCTGGTGCTGTTCAGCTACTTCGGGCTCACCGAGAGTCGCCAGCAACGCGTGCTGTTTTGGGGCATCGCGGGCGCGGTGGTGATGCGCGGCGTGTTCATCGGCGCGGGCGCGGCGCTGCTGCACCGCTTCAGCTGGATGATGTACCTGTTCGGTGCGTTCCTGATTTACACCGGCGCCAAGCTCCTTTTCCGCAAAGAAGAAGAGAACGACCCGGAAAACAACCCCGCGCTCAAGCTGGCGCGCAAGTACATCCGCACCACCAAGGACTATCACGACGATCACTTCTGGGTGATCCAGGATGGCAAGCGCTACGCGACGCCGCTCTTCCTCGTGCTGATCGTGATTGAGCTGACGGACTTGATCTTCGCGGTCGACTCGGTACCTGCGGTGCTGGCGATCTCCGACCATACCTTCGTGGTGTACACCTCGAACGTCATGGCCATTCTGGGCCTGCGCGCGCTGTACTTCGTGCTCGCGGGGATGATGGGGCGCTTTCACTACCTGGGCACGGGGCTGGCGCTCATCTTGCTGTTCATCGGCAGCAAGATGGTGGTTTCGCGCTTCTTTCACCTGCCAACGTGGGCGTCGCTGGGCGTCATCGTCGGCGTGCTATCGGGCTCGGTCGGGCTGTCGCTCTTGAAGCCGCAGCCGAGCGGCGGTCCCCCTGCAACGCTTTAGGCTCTCATGAACCCCCTCCACGAACGCCGCAGCGGAATCCTCCTCCACCCCACGTCGCTCCCCGGCGCTCACGGCCATGGCGATTTGGGCCTCGAGGCTCACGAGTTCTTGCGCTTCTTGGCGCGCGCTGGCCAAAGCTTGTGGCAGATGCTGCCGGTGGTGCCGCCGGGGGGAGGGGATTCGCCGTATGACAGCCCCTCGTCGTTCGCGGGCAGCCCCGAGCTCGTCAGCTTGTTCTACTTGTGCGAAGACGGCTTGCTCGATCGCGGCGATCTCGCGGCGCCTGCGCGGCTGCGCGATAGCGCGCGGGTGAGCTACGGCGCGGCCAAGCGCTTCCGCGCGCGCCGGCTGCGCAAGGCGTTTCAGCGCTTTCAGTCCGGAGTGGCGCGGCACGGCCTCCAGGAGTTTCGCGAGCGCGAGCGGTTCTGGCTGGCCGACTACGCGCTTTACGCGGCTTTGAAGGGCAAGCACCAGGGCGCGCCGTGGTTCTCGTGGGCGCCGGAGCTGCGCCGCCGCGAGCCGCTCGCCCTCGCGGCGGCGGGCCGCGAGCTATCCGACGAGGTCGCCTATCACGAGTTCGTCCAGCTCATGTTCGATCGGCAGTGGCAACGCTTGCGCGCCCACGCGCGGCACCTCGGGGTCATGCTGCTCGGCGACATCCCGATGTTCGTGGCGCACGACGGCGCGGACGTCTGGCAGCATCAAGAGCTGTTCTTGCTCGATGACCTGGGCCAACGCCGCGGTGTCGCCGGCGTGCCGCCCGACTACTTCAGTGCCGACGGCCAGCGCTGGGGTAATCCCCTCTACGACTGGGCGCGGCTGCGGGAGACCGGCTACGCCTGGTGGATCGAGCGACTGCGCGGCAACTTGCGTCGCTTCGACGCGATCCGGCTCGATCACTTCATCGGCTTTCAGCGCTATTGGGAGATCCCCTCGCATTCGCCGAGCGCGCGCGAAGGGCGCTTCGTGCAGGTACCGGGGCACGACTTCTTCGAGAAGGCGCGGGCGGCGCTGGGCGAGCTGCCCTTCATCGCCGAGGATCTGGGCATCGTTACGCCAGAGGTCGAGCGCCTGCGCGACGACTTCGGGCTGCCGGGCATGCGCGTGCTCGCGTTCGCGTTCGCCGAGGGCGCCGAAGCTTACTTGCCGCATCGCTTCCACCAGCGCTGCGTGGTTTACACGGGCACGCACGACAACGACACGATGGTGGGCTTTCTGGATGCCCACACCCGCGCTGAAGATCCGACCGAGCGCGCGCAGCTCGTGCGGCAGCGCGAGCGGGCGCTCCGCTACGCGGGCAGTGACGGGCGCGAGCCGCATTGGGATTTGATCCGCAGCGCCATGGCTTCCGTCGCCGATATCGCGATTTTTCCCATTCAAGACGTGCTCGGCTTGAATACCGAGGCCCGCATGAACGTCCCCGGAACCGCCAACGGAAATTGGGGCTATCGCCTCAAAGCCGAGCTGCTCACTTCCACTGTAGCAGCTAAGCTGGCTAGGCTGACCGAGACGTATGAGCGGTTTCCTCACAGCCTCCGGCGCGATGCGTGAGCGCCTGCGGCGCGCGCGGCTCTTCGCGCTGCTCGGAGGGCTACTGTACGGGGGGAGGGCTGTCGCCCAAATCCCTGCCGCAGCGGTCGAGGTCGAGCCGCCCGCGCCCGCCGAGGTCGCGCCCGCCGATGCCGCGCCCGCCGATGCCGCGCCCGCCGAGGCCGC
>JAEYWK010000150.1 GCA_023431345.1 Pseudomonadota bacterium | reverse complement strand
GCAGGTGGCAATGCACTGATACTGCAATCATTGAGATCAAGTTGAGTTAAAGTGCCTGCAATAACCGGTGCCTGAGTGTCAACTACTCTTATAAGTGTCGGTGATGCACAAGGTGAAGGAGTCAGTGCCGGAACACTACCGCAAGCAGATGTTAGAATATATCTTACCTTAATTTTATAGCCGGCACAATTGTCAGCAAGATTAAGTTGTTCAGGACCCCAGGTTAACCCGTCATCATAGCTGAATTGACGTGTAAAGCCATTAACAACAGGGAAGTTGCTGAACGTGATGGGTAATGAACAGGCATTATTTATTGTTACGTTGGCAACTGATGGGAAAACAACGAAGCTTTCGGTATCTGTACATCCACTGCTTGGCTGTGGAGTGCGGTATGTAACAGTAAAGCAACCTGTTGCATTTGGAGTAAATACTCCGGTGGTTGCAATAACGGTTCCACCACCATTCACTGACCATGTACCACCGGCAGGAGCGCCGGTTTGTGTGAAAGTGATGGGAGTTCCCATACATGTATTGATCTGATTAACAACCGGCAAAGGAATAACTATCACCTGCACAGAGGCACTGCCTAATGGGCAAGTCACACTTCCGGAGGAGACAGTAGTGGTAACAGTGTAGGTTGTAGTCGCAGGGGGCGTTACGACTACAACAGGACCTACTCCGTTAGCTGGTACTATATTGGTCAGTGGAGACCATTGATAATTTATAGCATTGATAATTGGAAGTCCGCCAGCCGTTGTGGAAATAAAGACATCATCAATAGCCCATGTGCTGGCACCAACACCTACAAAATTGAAACGTATTCTCAGATTTGTCTGTCCCAAATAAGGGGCTAGATTAAAAGCATATGGTGATAAACCGGCGGGATTGCCTACTGTAGTTGGTCCCGTATATTGCTGGAGCAAACCAGGATAAGTAGCACCGCCATTAGTCGAAATTTCTATTCTTGCAATTGCACCTCCAGCTAATTTAAGAGCTTGAATAATATTTAGATAAGCAGATGACATACCCACCAGACTAAATACGGGGGTTTCAAGTGTAGAGGTAATAGCACCGTTTACTACTGAGAAGAAACCACCGGTTGACCAGTATTCAATTCCAAAATAAGTTCTGTTATTTGTTGCTCTGCCCCAAGGACCAGGTTGTTCATTTGAGGGTGCAGAGGGGAAGTTATTATTTTGTCCGTCAACCCTCCAACCAGTCGGATTGGCATTATCAAAAGTTCCAACAAATGGTCCATCGAGTGTGCCGCTGGCTGCTGTAAGAGTTGCTGATTGTCCGGCGCAAATAATAGGCGGGTTAGGGTTTGTAGTGATTGTAGGATTAAACGGAATTACAACGCTTACAATTCCTAAGCTTGAATAAACGTCAGGACAATTACCACTCTTAATTAAAACTCTAAAGACGGCAGGTTGAGTAAGGTTATTGTAAGTATATGTGGTTGTGGTATTTGCAATGATCGTCCAGGTAGCACCCCCATTGGTTGACATTTCCCATTGTACAATAGAACCGGTATGACCACTTAATGTGAGAGTACCGCTGTTAGTACCAGAGCATACGACAACAACAGCTGGATCTAAGAAACCTCCCAGAGAGGCAGGGCTAACAGTAATAGTACCGGTTGCTGTTGCTGTAACACAAGGGCCTGTAGTTGTTATCAGGTATGTAAAAGTGCCTGTTACTGATGGCGCGCCACTTATAGTGACAATATTACCAGCCCACACACCATTGACTCCTGTAGGCAAGCCGGTAACAGTTGCACCTGTTGCAGCTGTGGTAGAATATGTAATGTTAGTGATCGGAGAATTTATACAAACTGACTGATTGGTAGTTGCAAGTGGTGAAGTCAGTGTTATAGTATGATTCGGTGTCACAGTAATTGTACCTGTAGAAGTCACTATTCCACAACCGCCAGTTAAAGTAATTGTATAAATAAATGGACTGCCACTTGTTGTGGTTGGAGTTCCACTGATAGTAACCACATTGGCAGCCCAGTTGCCGGTAACACCTGTTGGTAATCCTGTTACTGTTGCGCCAGTTGCACCTGTAGTGGTATAAGTAATTGGTATGATGGCCGTGTTAATACACACTGTCTGTGCATTGGTTCCGGCTGCTGATGTAAGTGTGATAGTGTTATTTGGAGTAACAGTTATTGTTCCGGTTGTAGTTACAGTTCCGCAGCCACCGGTAAGGGTGACTGTGTAGGTAAAAGGACTACCAACTATAGTAGTTGGTGTACCACTGATTGTAACAACATTCGCAGCCCAACTGCCGGTAACACCTGTTGGTAAACCTGTAACATTTGCACCTGTGGCACCGGTAGTAGCGTAAGTTATATTGGTAATCGGGGCATTGATGCAGACTGTTTGGGCATCGGTACCAACGGCAGAGGAAAGAGAGATAGTGTTATCCGGGGTAACAATGATAGTTCCTTTAATCTCAGATAATCCGCATCCCGCTGTAAGTGTGATGGTATAATTAAATGTACCAGCTACAGTTGGAGTTCCACTCATTGTTATAACATTACTTGCCCAGCTTGCTTGGACTCCTGCGGGGAAGCCTGTATAAGTAATTCCGGTTGCACCGGTGGTTGTCCAGGTGGTGGTGGTAATAGGAGTGTTAATACATTTGGTTTGATTTACCAAACCTGAAGTAAGTGTAAATGAATTAACTGGATTAACATTGATTGTCCCTGTTGTAGTGATTACACCACAGCCACCGGTTAAAGTAACCGTGTAATTGAATGTTCCACTAACTGTTGGAGTGCCACTTATTGTAACAACATCCGCTGACAAGTTGCCGGTAACTCCGGCAGGTAAGCCTGACAAAGTTACTCCGGTTGCACCTGTAGTAGCATATGTTATGTTAATAATAGGACTGTTAATACACACGGTTTGATTATCAGTACCGGCAGCTGAAGTAAGGGTTATTGTGTTATCAGGATTGACTGTTATAGTCCCGGTTTCAATGTCAGGATTACATAAGCCGGTTGCGTTAACGGTATAAATAAAAGTGCCACTTACAGTTGGTGTTCCACTGATAGTTAATATGTTATTAAAATAAGTTCCTGTAATACCTGCAGGAAGGCCTGTGACTGTAACAGAAGTAACACTCCCGGAAAAAGTGAAAATAATATCCTGAATTGCTACATTAATACAAACCTGTTGATCTTTATTGGCAGGGGCTATAATGTTTGCATGTTCATTTACAGTGAGAATTGCTTCATCTGACCATACTTTAGGACAGGTATATTGGTCGTCGCCCTTAATTTCTACCTTGTAAGCTCCTGCATCTGCTACTATAATGTTTGTTATTGTAAGATCTGCTGTTCCTTGTCCTGTAATATGGGGAGGAGCATTAACAACCAAAGTACCATTATGATACCAAGTGTAAATAAATGTTTCTCTTTCAACAGTAGCAGTAACAGAAAAGGTAACACTTGTACCAACACATCGTGTAGCGTCATCTGGTTGGTCCGTTACCACTATAGATTGATCTATATGAAGTACTACAGTATTGGATGTTACTGATCCACAATCTCCTGCACTGGTGATAACCACGTAATAATTGCCGCCATCAGCTAAAGTTGCGGCATTGAAATGAAGGATGTTTGAGTTGGCACCACTGATGTTACCTGTATTTACTACAGGATTTCCATCTTTAAACCATTGATATCCTGCTATGTCGCCCATTGCAACAACACTTAAATCTATTGGATAAGTGATACAGACTGCAGTGTTTGCGGGTTGGGTTGTAATTATAATTTGCTCTGTAATTGTGAGGATCAGGTTATCAGTTGCACCAGTGCAAATTCCTGCAGGGTCGTCTGTAGTAAATGTAAGAATTACTGATCCGGCAGTAATGTCCTGATAGCTTGGTGTGTAAAACGTAGTTAATGATGTAGCATTGTTAAATGTTCCTGTTCCACTGGTTGTCCAAATCCCTGAGGAGGCAGAGCCGCCAAGTGATGCAATGACAGGTGCAGTTTCATTGGAACAGATAGACTGGTCCGGGCCTACGGAAACTGTTGCTGCCTCGTCAATTTTAATAGTTCTTGTATCGGTTGCTGAAGGACAAGGATAATTTCCATCCGGATCGTTTGTTGTCAGAGTGAGGGTTACTGATCCGAAAAAATTGGCAGCAGGGGTAAATGTTACCGTCCAGGGAGTTGTAGTTTGTGCAGTAGAGCTCAGCGTGCCGCTGCCTGAAGTAATTGACCATGCAGCCGTTGCAGCACCGGTAAATGAAGCTCCTGAAAGCGTTATTGTCAAAGGGCTGGCAGACTGACAGGCTTCATCAGGGCCGCCGGCTTCAACAGTTGCCTCTTGATTAATGGTAATTATTCTTTCATCATAAACTGCCTGGCAGGGGCCGGCGGGATCATTGGTAGTTAATCGAAGAACAACTGTTCCATAAAAACCTGCATCAGGCTTAAAAGTTACAACTGATGGAACAGGTTCCGGATTAGTACTGCTCAGAGTACCTGATCCTGATATTATCGACCATGTGCCCGTTATTGCTGATCCTCCTATAGTTGCTCCTATAAGCTGCAATGGCACGGGTTCACCTGACTCGCAAAGAACATTAGGACCACCAGCTTCAACAATAGCAGTAGGATTGATAGTTATTACAATCTGGTCGGAAACAGCTGAACAAACGCCGGGAGGATCATTTGTGGTCAGTGTGAGCGTTACAGTTCCTGCTGTTACTTCAGCTGCAGAAGGAGTATAAATTGCATTAAGAGTTGTGTTATTAGGATTATAAGTGCCTGAGCCGCCAGTCCAGGTTGCGCTATTGGCACTTCCTCCAATTGATCCTGCCAGGGTTACTGTACTTCCGGCACAAATAGTTTGATCAATACCTGCATTGACTGTAGGTTGTGTTTCAATGGTTATAACCATTTTATCAAAAGCTGAGGGACATGGTCCCGGAGGATCGTCAGTTACAAGTGAAAGTGTTACTGAACCTGCAGTTATTTCTGCAGGGGTTGGAGTATATACTGCATTCAGGGTGGTTGCATTTGGACTAAATGTTCCAGAACCACCGCTCCATGTACCGATTGTTGCACTGCCACCAATAGCACCTGCGAGTTGAACAGTACTACCTGCACATATTGTTTGATCAGGGCCTGCATTAGCTGTAGCAGCCTGATTTACAGTGATTGTTACAAAACCTGAAACTGTTACGGGACAATCTGGTGGAGTACTATATGCAACACTAACAAGAGTATATGTAGTGGTGCTTGTTAAAGGACCGGTATTGAGAGTTGCACTGTTTGAATTGCCAAGACTAATTGTCTGATCAGGACCTCCATTTATCTTATAAGTGATTATTGTATTAGGTAACCCGGTGAAAGTTATTATTGCTGATTCGCCATTACAAATTGTTGTTGGGTTACCTGATATTGAAGCTATGGCAGTTTTTCTGATCGTCAGGACCATAAAGTCGGGTACAATACTACATGAATTCCCTTGAGGAGTAGGAGTTAAAGTTAAAGTTACGGTACCGGCTATTCTATCAGCATTGCTGGGAGTGTATGTAACAACTAGCGTTGTGTTATTTGGAGTAAAGGTTCCTGAACCACTGCTTGACCATGTGCCTTTGTTTGCGGCTCCCCCACCTACTGACCCATTGAGGGTTATAGAAGGTGTATTGAAGCAAATTGTCTGGTCAGGGCCGGCATTTGCAGTGGCATACTTATCAACCGTCACGTTTAAAGCAGGACTAGTACCACTTGAACCACAAGCATTATTTGCTTTAACAGTAACAGGAAAGGTCCCATTTACAGCCAAATTATCCACACTTACAGTAATGGTATTTGTTCCTGCACCACCAATTATTGTCCAACCTGCCGGAAGATTCCAGGTATAACTGGTTGCATTGGGGACAGCAGGAACTGTATACACTGCTATTTCAGGTGGACAAAATGAATTAGGTCCCGTTGGTGTTGCCGGAGCGGCTGGAACCGCTGGACGAACAATAACAGCTAATGTACTTGCTGAACTCGTTCCGCAGGAGTTGCCCGCAGTTACACTAACATTGCCACTTGCCGCAGTAGGTATAAAGGACACAGTGACCGTAGTTGTTCCGGCTCCGGATGTGATAGTCCATCCGGTTGGAAAAGTCCAGTTATAGGTTGTGGCATATTGAACAGCAACCACGCTATAGGTTGCTGTTGAAGAAGCACATACTTCAGTTGGTCCTGTTATCGGACCTGGTAAATTAGGAGTTCCTTGATTTACGGTTACATTAAGATTACTTGCAGAACTTGGACCGCAGTATTGACTATTTGCAACAACACTTACCGTTCCTGTCCCGGGCTGGTCTGTAGTTGCTGTAATAGAAATTGTGCCTTGACCGGTATTTATAG
>JAEYWK010000081.1 GCA_023431345.1 Pseudomonadota bacterium | reverse complement strand
TTCCTGGCCACCGACCTCACCGTGCGTCTGCTCGGCAAGCAGGTTGCGCGGCGGGTGATTGCCCGGGTCATGCTGCCGGCGCTGCTGGTCTCCTATGGGGTCTCGGTGCTGTTCCAGGAAGGCACCTACCGCGGCGTCGCGGCCTTGCTGGAGTTCAACGACTTCGTGCTGCGCATCTCGTTGGCCAGCTTCGCCGCCTATGTGGTCGGCCAGTGGCTGGACATCCAGGTGTTCGACCGCCTGCGTCGTCTGCGCCAGTGGTGGGTGGCGCCCGCCGCCTCGACCACGCTGGGCACGCTGGTGGACACCTTCGTGTTCTTTTCGGTGGCCTTCTGGAACAGCAGCAATGCATTCATGGCGGCCAACTGGGTGGAGATCGCCGCAGTGGACTATGTGATCAAGCTGGCCATCAGCCTGGCGCTGTTCGTGCCGCTCTACGGCATGCTGCTCAACGCGCTGATGCGACTGCTGCCGGGGCGCCCGGCCACGGTGTAATCGCTGGTGGTGGCCAACGCTGTGCGTTGCCCACCCTACGGTGCGGATCAGCGCAAGCGCCGATGCGCTCAATCCAGTCGCGCCGGCAGTTCGCGCCATTCGCCGGGTTGCAGGCCGTCCAGGCTCCAGGGGCCGATGCGCTCCCGCACCAGGCGCAGGGTCGGCAGGCCCGCGGCGGCGGTCATGCGCCGCACCTGGCGGTTGCGACCCTCGCGAATCACCAGCTCCAGCCAGGCGGTCGGCACGCTCTTGCGAAAACGCACCGGCGGATGGCGCTCCCAGAGCGTTGGCTCAGCGAGCAGGCGCGCCTCGGCCGGCAGGGTCGGCCCATCGTTCAGCGCCACGCCTTCGCGCAGCCGCTGCAACTGCTCCTCGCTCGGTTCGCCTTCCACCTGAACCCAGTAAGTCTTGGCCAGCTTGTGCTTCGGGTCGGCGATACGCGCCTGCAGGCGCCCGTCGTTGGTCAGCAGCAGCAGGCCCTCGCTGTCAGGATCCAGTCGCCCGGCCGGGTAGACGCCCGGCACCGGCACGAAGTCCTTCAAGGTGGCACGGCCCTGATCGTCGTTGAACTGGGTGAGCACGTCGAAGGGCTTGTTGAGCAGGATCAGTCGCGGCTCGGCCGGCGGCGTCTTGGCCACCCGGCGCGGCGTGGGACGGCGGGAAACGGGAGGACGGGGACGCGACATGCCGGGAAACCTGCGAGCACAACGGGGCGCGCAGTGTAACCCGAGTCTGTTCGAGCGAACGTGTTCGCGAGCTTCCGGCGTCGGCCTGCAACCTGGCCGGGCCGACCAAAGAGCTCGCGGACAAGTCCGCACCACAGAAAGCTCGGATAGCGCCACTCAGCGCTGGAAGCGCTCCACCAGGGCGTGCATGGCGCTTGAGGTTTCGCTGAGCTCGCGGCCAACCTCGGCCGATTGTTCGGCCAGCCCGGCGTTGTGCTCGGCGACCTGGGCGATGGCGGTAATCTGCCGGGCCACCTCGTCGGCCACCTGGGCCTGCTGCTCGGTGGCGGCGGCCATCTGCAGCCCCATGTCGCGGATCTCGCCCACGGCCTGACGGATGCCCAGCAGCGCCTGCTGGCTGGCAATCACCTGGGCCAGACCGGCGGTGGCCTCCTCGCGGCCAACGCGGGCAATGCGCACAGCGCCGTCACTGCCCTCGTGCAGCGTCTGCAGGACGGCTTGGATCGCCTCGGTCGCCTCACGGGTGCGCTGCGACAGCTCGCGCACCTCACCCGCGACCACAGCGAAGCCTCGCCCCTGCTCGCCGGCCCGCGCCGCTTCGATGGCGGCGTTGAGCGCCAGCAGGTTGGTCTGCTCGGAGATCGCCCGGATCATGCCGGCGGCCTGGTTGATGCTGCGGGTTTCCCGCGCCAGCCCCTCCACCGTGTCGCTGATGGCCGCGACACGGCGGGCCAGTCCATCGATCTGCGCCCGTGCCTTCTCCGCCTCGCCGGCACCCTGCCCGGCCAGACTGTCGACCCGGCAGGCCTCGTCGGCAGAGCGCTGCACCATGCCCGACACCTCGCCGATCGAAGCGGCCATCTGCTGCATGGCGACCGCCGCCTGGTGCGCCTCATGCCGCTGGCCCTGCAGCGACGCTTCGGTATCCCGGGTCAGCAGACCACTGCGTGTGGCCAGCGCGGCGGCCTGGTCGGCGTAGTCATCCAGACGGCTGAGCAAGGTGCGCAGGCGCGCCTGCTCGCTGATCAGCGCCATGTGCATGCGTGCCGGCCGGCCGCGCAGGTCACTGAAGCTGCGCGCCACCAGCTCGCTGTCGAAGGCGCCCTGCATGTTGCGTTGCAACCGATCCAGCAGCCGTTGCTGCGCGGAATGCTGTGCGAAATACAGAATGGGCAGGGTGACCAGCGCCAGCCCGAGGCCGAACGTCGGCGACCAGAGCGCCGCCAGCAGCGCGGGCACGCCGGCCAGGAACGGCGTCGCCCACTGCGCTGCCAACCCCTGGGAACGGCGCTTGAAACCCTGCTCGGTCACTTCTGCGTACAGGGCACTGGCGCGGCGCACCTGATCGGGCTCCGGGCGGATACGCACCGACTCGTAGCCGACCAGCACACCCTCCTGGTGGATCGGCGTCACATAGGCGCAGACCCAATAGAAATCGCCGTTCTTGCAGCGGTTCTTGACGATGCCCATCCAGGGCTG
>JAEYWK010000065.1 GCA_023431345.1 Pseudomonadota bacterium | reverse complement strand
TCGCGGCAGCGGAGCCGGTCGCGGCAGCGGAGCCGGTCGCGGCAGCGGAGCCAGTCGCAGCAGCGGAGCCGGTCGCGGCAGCGGAGCCGGTCGCGGCAGCGGAGCCACACGACGCCGCGGGCGAAGCTGCCTCGGAAAGCGAGCCCGCCCTGCTCGTGCTGCAGACGCTCGACCGCGCCTTCGTCTACTGGCGCCTGCCGCGGCTCACGAGCTCGTTGCGTCTACGGAGCGTCACCGTCGGCCCTTCCGAGCAAGGCCCCACGGTCGAGCAGGAAGATTTCCCGCTTGCGCTGGTGAGCGGCGGCTTCTGGCTATCGCGTCACGCGCTCGGCGCCGAAATCCGCGCCGCCGTCGGCGAGGTTTCGCCCCACGGTTTCAGCCCGCTCGCGGTCGCGCGGGTCATCGACGGTGACGACTCTCCCAGCTACGAGCCGCCCGGCTGTCGCGTCGACGCCGAGCTCGAAGCCGCGGCGCGGGTGGCTGCGGGGCTCTGAGCCGCCTCAGCCGCGCGGTGAGCCTGTTCGTCCTTCGTAGGCCCAATCGCGTTCGCCCGCCCAAAGATCAGGCAACCGCCCAGCCGCGCCGGCCGATGAGGTGGCATGGGCAGGATCTGGCCGAGGGTGCTCGTCGGGCTGTGTTGCTGCGCGCTCTCGTCGGGCGCCCGCGCTGAGCAGCCCGATGAAACACAGGCGGAAGCGCGGCATCCACCGCCTGCGCTCACCGCGGCGGCTCCGTTCCGGCTCGCTCTTCATGCGCGCTCCACGAACGCCAGCGCACGCAGCGAGCGCGCCGCATGGCTGACGCTGACGCTGCCGCTCGACTCACTCGCGGCGCCCCGCGCGGCGCAAGCGGCCGTCGCTCCCGTGTCGCCCGTCGAGCCGCCCGTGGAGCCATCCGCCTCGCCGAACCCGCCTCTGCTGCTCCACCAGCTTCGCGCGCTGTCGACGTTTGCGCGCAGAGCCAAGGCGGTGGCGATGAGCGTCGTGGGCGCCGCGCGTGAGCGTCAACGGCTCGACTCCCTGTCGACGCGCGCTCGCGCGTCCGCGGCGCTTCCGGAGGTTCGGCTCCGCGCGCAGCGCAGCACGGATCAGGCCTTGCGCTGGGCCCCCACCGCAGACGATCCCTACCGCGTCACCCAGGCTGATGGAGCGGGCACGACGCTAGAAGCCAGCCTCACGTTTCAGCTCGATCGGTTGCTGTTCAGCCGCGAAGAGCTGGCCATCGAGCGGCTGCGCTCCGACTCGGCGGCAGAGCGCCTCAAGCTCGAAGCGCGCGTGCAGAGCGCGCTGTGGGGGGTGTTGCGGGCCCAGCTGCTCGCCTGCGCTCCAGGCGTCGACGAGGAGGAGAGAGCCGAGCAGCTGGCGCGGCTCGCGGAGCACTTCGGCGTGGTCGACGACCTGACAGCGGGCTGGTTCTCGGCGCACGCCGAGAGCTTCTCGCAGGCCGTTTGGGGCTTTCCCGAAGCCATATCCGGCAGCTGCGCCCCACCGAGCCCCGAGCCGGCGCCCGGCTCCACAAAGGCTGTGGCGAGCCTCGAAGACTCGGAGTAGATACCGCGAGCCATGCTTGCCGATGCTCGCAATCTCCTCGAGGACCTCCAAAGGCGCGTCGATGCGCTAAGGGGGTCTCTTTGACGTCCCGGCATTGAAGCGAGAAATCGACGAGCTCGACGAGCTGTCGAGCGCGCCGGATTTTTGGAACAACCAAGACAAGGCCCAGGCGCTGATGCGTAAGCGCGCCACTGCGGCTGAAAAGCTCGAACAGGCTCAGGCGCTCGTCAAAGAGCTCACCGACGCGGGCGAGCTGCTCGAGCTGGCGGTGATGGAGAACGACGACAAGCTGATCGACGAGGTCGAGGCCAGCCTCAAGCCCATCGACGCCAAGGTGCGCGCGGCCGAGCTGAAGCGCATGCTGAGCGGTCCGGTCGACCACGCCAACGCCATCGTCAGCGTGAGCCCGGGCGCCGGCGGCGTCGAAGCCAAAGATTGGGCGGACATGCTGCTGCGCATGTACCTGCGTTGGTGCGAGCGCAAAGGCTTCAAGACCGAGGTCATCGACTACGAGCCTGCCGAAGAAGCCGGCATCACCGGCGCCGCCTTCACGGTCGCGGGTCCCAACGCTTACGGCTACCTGCGCGCAGAGATGGGCGTGCACCGCCTCGTCCGTATCAGCCCGTTCGACGCCAACGCGCGCCGCCAAACCAGCTTCGCCGCCATCGAGGTCACGCCCGACATCGAAGACGAGATCGACATCGTCGTCGAAGACAAAGACATCGAGATCACCACGATGCGCGCCGGTGGCAAGGGCGGCCAAAACGTGAACAAGGTGGAGACGGCGGTGCGGCTACGTCACTTGCCGACAGGCCTCAACATCGTCTGTCGCGCCGAGCGCAGCCAACACCAGAACCGCGCCATGGCCATGAAGATGCTGAAGGCCAAGCTCTACGAGCTGGAGCAGCAGAAGCGCGAGCAGGCGCAAGCCGCCTACGAATCAGCGAAAGGTCAGATCGCGTTCGGCAGCCAGATCCGCAGCTACGTGCTGCAGCCTTACCAGCTCGTGAAAGACCTGCGCACCGAGCACGAGACCGCCGCCGTGCAAGACGTGCTCGACGGCGACCTCGATCAGTTCATCGAAGCGTTCTTGCTCAAGCACGCCGACCAGCTACCGGAAAACGCCCCCCCCACCGCCAGCTAGGAGCGCGACCTAAGGGGCCCTACGCGCGCAGCTCGGTCAGCGGCGCCTTGTTGGGCATGTTCGGATCGCCGAAGCCCTTGAAGTCGGTGATGCCCATCGCTTCGCACATGCTGAGCAGCACTCGCTCGTGGCGAGCGCCGCCCTTGAAATCGATGTAGCGACCCTTCGGATCCTTCTTCAAGTACTTGCTGCCCGCGAGCACGAAGCGCATCGATTGTTGGTTGTGCGCGGCGCCGTCGCCCATGTCGCGCGCCCAGACGACCAGGGTGCTGTCGAGCATGCTGCCGCCGCCGTCCGGGTCCGGCGTCATTTCCAGCCGCTTGACCACGTCGACGAAGCGCTGCGATAGCCATTTCTCCAGCGCGATCAGCTTCTTGAAGCCGTCACCGGCGCCCGAGTGAATCATCAAGCCGTGCTCGTCGCCTTGCAGACCGATCTCCGGCAGGTCCACCTGCAGCGCCTGATCGGAGCCGAACTGAACCGCGGCGACGCGCGTCGCGTTGCACGCGAGCGCGGTCACGGCGATGTCGAGGTGCATGAGATTGGCCTTGAGCACGTCCGTCGTGTTGTCGGTAGCGACCAACTCTTTTCCGCAGCCCGCGATCTGCTCGATCTGCCCGCCGCCGTCGGCGCCCGGCGTCAGCCGGCCTTCGATTTGTCGCACTGATTGCAGGTGAAGGTCGAGGCGATCGCGCGCTTCACTGCCCACGTTCTGGCGCAAGGTCTGGAGCTGGCCCGAGATCAGATCGAGCGTGCTCTTGCGGCGCTTCAGCAGCTGCTCGGTCGCCATCGAGTCGCCGCCGCCTGAACCGCCCGCGGGGGCGCCACCGCCGAAGACCGCCTTGAACGCCGACAGCGGCGAGCTGATGGTCGAGAGGTTGTTGGCGCGGTTGAACATCGTCTTGCCGCCGCTGACGGTCGTGTCAGCGCCGAGTAGCAGCGACGGAATGGAGGACCTGACGCCGCCCGCTGCGAGACGATCCGCGATGAACTGATCGACCGAGATCAGCTGAGCTTGGCCGGACGCGCCGAAACCCAGGCCCGTCAGCGCGTCGGGGCTGCCGTGATTGTCGCCCGGATTGCCGCTCGGCATGCCCTCCACCATCACCAAGTGCGGGCGAATGGCGTCGAGCGGCGCCGTGCTCTCTGCCAGCGTGAACGTGTTCTCGGAGCTGACGCTGGTCGGCTTCCAGATCTCCGGCACGGTCGCCATCGTGCAGAAGAGCAGCACGCGCTTGGCCGGACCGGCGATGGCGGCCTGCGCGGCGGGCGTCTCGAGATCGAGGAACGGCATCAGCGCCGTGCCGGCGGCGAGAGTCTTGAGCCAGGTGCGGCGAGAGAGGGCTTGCATGGTCTTGCTCATTGATCAGCGGCTCGGCGCGAGAAGCGCGCCGTCTTCAAGATGGCTTTCACGACCGACTTGATGGCAAAGCCGTCGGTCTTGGCTTGCTGGGAGATGGCGTCGTAGGTGCACTGGTCTTCCTCCCATCCGGCGGCGCCGAACGCGAAGTACGACCAGTAGCGAACCAGGCAAGCGTTGACTTCGTCGTTGGCTTGAGTGGTCAGGAAGCTCGTCAGCCCCGACAGCCCGGTGAAGGGCGCGTCGCTGCCGTCGAGGCCGACCACGCTGCCGCTGGCGTCGATGGGGTGGCCGTTCTCTTGCTCGCGGCGTCGGCCGAAGGCGTCGTAGTGCTCGAAGCCGTAGCCGATCGGATCCATCAAGCGATGACACGACGCGCACACCGGGTTATCCGCGTGGGCCGCGAAGTGCTCGCGCGTCGTGGTCGCGCCCGGGGAGGGCTTGAGCGCCGTGTCCACGTCGGGCGGCGGCGGGGGCAGGTCTTGGCACAGGAGCCGGACGCGGACCATCTTTCCGCGCTGCACGGGGGATGACTCGGACGCCGTGGCGAGCGCCGTGAGCAGGCCGCCTTGCGCCAAGATGCCGGCGTCTCGCTTGGCGGGATCGATCATCACCGGGACGAGCTCGTCACCGAGGCTGCCCGCGTTGTCGAAGCCGTAGTGCGTCGCGAGGGTGCGGTTCACGAACGTATTGCGCGTGGTCAGCAGTGAAGAGAACGAGGCGTTCTGGTTGAAGACGGCGTCGTCGAAGAGCCGCCGCGTCTCGTCTCCCATCGCTTTGCGCAGCGCGGGCTCCAGCTTGAAGACCGTGTCGTCCTTGGCGATGGTGTCGAGCTTCGAAAGCCCCAGCCAATCGCGGAGGAAGCCGATCACCGCTTGGTGGCCGCGCGGTGAGTTCAGCAGCCGCTCGGCCTGGCGCTCCAGCTCCGTGGCGTCGCTCAAGCGGCCCGAGTCGGCCGCCGCCAGCAGCTCTGCGTCCGGCATGCTGCGCGTGAACAGATACGACAGGGCGCTGGCAAGCTCGTGGCCCGAGAGCTCGTAACCGTCGCCGGCGGCAGCGCCGAGCTCGCGGCGATAGAGGAAGTAGGGGGACTGCAGCATCGCGCTCGTGACGGCCTCGACGCCGTCGTTGAACGAGGCCTCCGCCGTGAACAGCTGCTCGTACGCGCTGACCTCGGCGTCCGTCAGCGGCGCGCGATGAGCGCGCTTGCCGAAGTCACGGATGAAGCTCTGCCGGCACCCGGCGTCGTTCGTCGTGCAGTTCGTCAGCCTGTGAAGCTGCGTCGTCACCGCCCAGTGCGCCACCGACTCCGCTTGATCCATCAGCTGCTGCGCGCCAAGGCCCTGAATGACCAGCGCTTGATTGTCGACGCTGAAGCCCAGCACGGACGGATCGCTGAACACGGACGTGAGCGGCACGTTCGGATCGCCGAAGAGGTCCTGAATCGTCGCGCTGTACTCGGCCGCGGTCAGGCGCCGTAGCGCGCGGGGGCCAGGGTTGCCCGTTACGCACGGCGAAGCCTCGGGCAGGCGCGTCACGGGCGGCGTGGTCATGGGAACGGTGCCGCCGCCGCCGCCGCCGGCTGCGCCATTGCCTGGACCAGGACCGCCGGGCCCACCCGATGGCCCAGCACCGGGGCCCGTTCCAGGCAGCGCTGCGGGCAACTCGCCTTCGATCTTGGCCTCACAACCAAGTAGCCCTGCGCTCGCCGCGACGAGGGCCCCGCCAGCGAGGATGAGCGCGGTGTGGCGCGAGCTCTGCTTCACAAGTCTTTGCACTGAACTGATTTGCGATTGGTAACGATGCTTCTCAACCCTTAAGGCATAATGGCCTGAATTTTGTTTGCCTTCACTTCGAAGTTTTCCGCGCACCGGCGAAAATGGCGGCAATGTGTCACGTCGGCGTCACCCGACGGAGTGGAGCTTCAGCGCGCGTCGCTCGAGCAGCGCACGACTGCTGACGTCAGCCCGCACGGCTACTGACGTCAG
This sequence comes from Pseudomonadota bacterium, assembly GCA_023431345.1. Taxonomy (GTDB): domain Bacteria; phylum Myxococcota_A; class Polyangia; order Polyangiales; family Polyangiaceae; genus PMG-095. Next base: position 39,433 of record JAEYWK010000065.1, on the reverse strand, counting down.
CGCGGCCGAGCTCGGCGCCTCGCAACCGCTCATGACACCTCCGTCCTTGGCGTGAGGCTTCGGTTCTCGGCTCGGGGATGGCTGCGCCTCGGGCTTAAGGATTGGCGTGGGGAAGATGCCGGGATTGCGCGGCCAAATAGCGCTTCTGCGGCGCAAATGGGCGCTGCTAGACGGGGCTTCTTTCTCGCGGTAAACGCCGGGCGCGGCTCGGAAGAGTCGCGCGAAGACGGAAATAAAGAATGTCGGCGGAAAGCTCAGAAGAGGCGTTGATTCAGCAGCGGCGCGAGAAAGCGGCGCGCGCGCGCGAGCAAGGACAGAACCCGTTCGCCAACGACGTCGCGCTGGACAAGCGAAGCACCGTCCAGCAGCTGCGCGTCAAGTTCGCGGAGGCGCTGATCGACGCCAAGGAGCTGCGCTACGACCCGGCGAAGGTGGAAGCGCTCGGCGAGCAAGAGGCCTTCACCGTCTTCGGCCGGGTCGTGCTGCGCCGCGGCTTCGGCAAGGCCAGCTTCATCCGCTTGCGCGACGGCAGCGGCGAGATTCAGCTCTTCGCCAAGCAAGACATCTTGGGCGCTGGCTTCGCGGCCCTCGACAGCATCGACATCGCCGATCACGTCGAGGCGCGTGGTCGCGCGATGGTGACGAAGACGGGCGAGCTCAGTATCGAGCTTTCGTCGGTTCGCCTCATCACCAAGGCCATGCGGCCCCTGCCCGACAAGTGGCACGGGCTGACCGACACCGACATCCGCTACCGGCGCCGCTACGTCGACCTCGTCTCGAACCCAGAGGTCGCGGTCGCGTTGCGCTCTCGCTCGCTCGTCGTGCAGGGCCTGCGTGATTTCCTGGATCGCCGTGACTTCCTCGAGGTCGAGACGCCGACGCTCCACACGCTCGTGGGTGGCGCCACCGCGCGCCCCTTCCGCACCCACCACAACGCGCTCGATTTGAACCTGTTCCTGCGCATCGCGCCCGAGCTGTACCTCAAGCGCTTACTCGTCGGCGGCTTCGAGCGCGTCTACGAGATCGGCCGTTGCTACCGCAACGAAGGCATCAGCACTCGCCATAACCCCGAGTTCACGATGCTCGAGTTCTACATGGCCTACGCCACGTACGAGACCTTGATGCCGATGGCGGAGGCGCTGTTCCGGCACGTCGACGCCTTCGTGCTCGCGCGCTTGCAGGAGCTCGGCTTGGGCGAAGCGGCGGAGCAGGTGCGCCGCGAGCGGCCGTTCACGCTCGATGAGCCGTTCGCGCGGGTACCGATGCGCCAGGCGGTCGCGCAGTCGCTCGCGCGCGCAGGGCTGCCCGCGGGCCTCGAAGGCGAGCTCGAGTCGCTGGCGTTCGTGCTCGGCGAAGACGGCAAACGTCTGCCGACCCCGGAGCTCGACGCCAAGGTCGACGCCTACAAGAAGACGAGCGAGCGCGCCGGCAAGATCGATTGGGGTAACCTGCGCCGCGCGCTCAGTCACTGCGCGCTGCAGGGTGAGCGCTTGTTCGTCGCCTACGAGTACCTGGCCGAGCCGTTCTTGATCGACGACTACCGCAGCCAAGACGGGCAAAAGAGCATCCCCGTCTTCATCATCGACTACCCGTTCGAGGTGTCGCCGCTCGCGCGCAAGAAAGACTCCGACGGGTCGCTGGTCGATCGCTTCGAGCTGTTCGTTCACGGGCGAGAGCTGTGCAACGCCTTCAGCGAGCTGAACGATCCGGAAGATCAAGCGGCGCGCTTCCAAGCGCAGCAGGACGCGAAGCAGCGCGGCGCCGAAGAGACGATGGACTACGACCAGGACTACGTGATGGCGCTCGAGCACGGCATGCCGCCCGCGGCCGGCTTCGGACTCGGGGTCGATCGGCTGGTGATGGCGATCGCGGGTCAGGCTTCCATCCGTGACGTGATCGCCTTCCCGCTGCTCCGGCCCGAATGATGCTCCTGCTCTCCATCGCCAAAATCGCCAAACCTCCGCGGGTGGAGATCCCCCAGACGCTCATCGAGCGCGCTTGGGGCGCCATCGGCATCTACGGCCGCATCGGGGTCGTCCTGCTCGGCGTCGGGCTGCTGGGCTGGCTGCTGTTCGTCGGCCTGCGCGCGCTGTCGCGCCGCCTGGGGTCGCGTCTCTGGCGCGTGCTGCTGATGGTGTTCACGGGCGTGAACTTGGCGGCGTTCATCGGGCTCGGTACGTGGACGCGGTTCTTGCCGGAGGCGAAGGGCACCGCCTTCGTGCTGTGGCATCAGCTCGTTCGCGTCGGCACGGTGCTCGGCGGCATGAACCTGATGGTGGGTCTGTCTGCGCTGGCAGTGCCGCTATTCTTGGATCTGCTCGAGCGCGGCGGCTTCGTGTCGTTCGTGGGCGCTCGCCACGTGCGCGCCACCAAGAGCGGCTTTCTGACCGTAATTTCCGTGCTGTCGATCTGCGGCGTCGCGCTCTCGGCGCTCGCCCTGTGCGTCGTGGTGTCGATCATGGGCGGCTTCGGCGCGGACCTGAAGCGCAAGATCTTGGGCAACAACGCCCACGTCCGGCTCGAGGCGAAGAAGGTGGGCGGCTTCACCGATTGGCGTGACCTGGCCGACGACGTGCGCGGCGTGCCGGGGGTGAAGGCGGTGACGCCGGTGGCAGGTGGGGAGGCGATGGCCTCGAGCGCGTCGAACACCGCGGGCGTGCTGCTGCGCGGCGTCGACACGCAGACGATCGGCACCGTCATCGAGTTGATGAGCAACATCGAGGTCGGCCAGTTCAAGTACCTCGACGACACCAAGCGCCTGGCCAATTTGCCGCCCAACGAGCCGATCGGGCTCGGTCCCGGGGGCGAGGTGTACCTCAAGGGACCGGATCTGAAGTCGTTCACCAAGAAGCTCGACAGCGAGCTCGACCCGTCGGTGAAGGACGCCGTGAACGAGCCCGACGCCTACCCCGGCATCGTGATCGGCCGTGAGCTGGCCAAGTCGCTGCACGCCTACGTGGGCGACGAGATCACGCTGGTGTCGCCGATCGGCGATCTGGGCCCGATGGGCTTGATGCCGAAGAGTCGCCGCTTCCGCGTGGCGGCCATCTTCTACAGCGGCATGTACGAGTACGATGCGAGCCAGGCGTACGTGCGGCTCGACGAGGCCCAAGATTTCTTGGACTTGAAGCAGAACATCACCGCCCTCGAAGTCAAGATGGAGGACGCCGAGCGCGTCGACGCCGTCAGGCCGCTCGTCGAGCAGCAGGTCAGGCGCGACGACGTGCGCGTGCGCGACTGGAAGGAGCTGAACAAAAACTTGTTCAGCGCCCTGAAGCTCGAAAAAATCGCGACCTTCGTGATCCTGTCGCTCGCTATCTTGGTGGCGAGCTTCTGCATCATTTGCACGCTCTTGTTGATGGTCACCGAGAAGAGCAAAGAGATCGCGATCTTGAAATCGCTCGGCGCGAGCGACAACGCGATCTTGCAGATCTTCATGACCGAGGGCGTGATGATCGGCGCCATCGGCACGTACTTCGGCGTCGCGACTGGTTTCGCCGCCATCAAGGGCCTGACCTGGTTCGGTCTGCGGCTCGACCCCGACGTGTACTACGTCGATCGCCTGCCCATCTCCGCCGACTTGACCGATTTCGTGCTGGTAGCGCTGGCTGCGCTCGTCATCACCACCCTGGCTACGGTTTATCCGGCGGTCGCGGCGAGCCGCTTGCGGCCCGTCGAAGGCATCCGCTACGAATGAGCACCTGAATGTCCGAAGCGCTCGTCATCGTCGAAGGTCTCGAAAAGAGCTTCCAGCACATGGGCCGAACGCTCGACGTGCTGCGCGGCATCGACCTGAACATCTACGCCGGCCAAATCTTGGCCATCGTCGGCGCTTCCGGCGCCGGTAAGAGCACGCTCTTGCACTGCATCGGCACGCTCGACCTGCCGAGCAAGGGCCGCATCCGCTTGGGTGGTGAGGAGCTGACCACGATGAGCTCGGCGCGCTTGGCGGCCGTGCGCAACAAGAGCATCGGCTTCGTGTTCCAGTTTCATCACCTGCTGCCCGAGTTCAACGCGCTCGAGAACGTGATGCTGCCGGGGTTGATCCAGGGCCGCAGCCGCAAGGAGATGGAGAAGCGCGCGGCGGCGCTGCTCGAGGAGGTCGGGTTGTCTCACCGCGTGACGCATCGCCCCGGTGAGCTGTCGGGCGGTGAGCAGCAGCGCGTCGCCGTGGCGCGCGCGCTCGTGCTCGACCCCAAGCTGCTGCTGGCGGACGAGCCCACCGGCAACCTCGACAGCAGCACCAGCGACGCGATTCACGACTTGTTCTTCGACATCAATCGGCGCCACGGCACGACCATCGTCGTGGTGACGCACAACTCGGCCTTCGCCGAGAGCATGCCGCGCGTCGTACGGATGCGGGACGGCCGCGTCGAGACCGACGACGTGGGCCGCAATCAACGCGCCGCCGCGAAAGATCCGCTGGCTTCCAGCAACCCCTACTGAAACGCCTGGATTGCCCTCGCCCGCTTGACTTCCAGCGGCGCGCCGAGCGTCATGGCTTGGTTGTCGCCGCGAGGACTCTCCGCGATCCTGCTGCTCCTCGGCTCCTTTCGCTCGACGAGCGCGGCGGCTCAGCTGCCGCTCTTCTCCGCTGAAGCTCCGCACGACAGCGAGCCCCCGAGCGAGGCACCGCTAGCGCCGACGCCGCCGGTGGTAGAAGAAGCCTTGCCGGCGCCGCCGCCCGCGCCGCCCGGCGCGGCGACGAAGCCGCTCCTCGAGGGCCCCGCCGCGCCCGGCCTGGTCGCCGGGGTGCGGCCCGCCCGCGTTTCCCTCGAGCAGCAGCGGCTCGCGCCTCGCAGCACCGCGCCCGAGCTGGAGGCCGACCTCGACGCCGACGAGCCGGTGCGCCCACGTCGGCGCTGGTACGGCTGGCAGACCCTCAGCGCGGACGGCGCGGCCCTGCTGCTTGCGCTGAGCGCCGTCGGTCTGTCGCAAGGCAGTAGCGCCGACACGACCGCGCTCTCGGTGCCGGCCCTGCTCGGCTACGAATTCGCGCCGGGCGTCATTCATTTTGCGCACGGGAACCCCGGGCGCGCCTTCGCCAGCATGGGGGTGCGGCTCGGCGTGCCGCTGGCCGCGGCGTTCGTCGGCGCGACCGCCGCCAGTGGCTGCGACGACTACGGCTGTGAAGCGGGCGGCGCCGCCGTCGGCTTTCTGCTCGGCATCGGCGGCGCGATGGCGATCGACGCGGCCGTGTTCGCTTACGACGAGCAGTCGCCTCCGCCCACCGCGCGCACCTCGCTCCTTCCGCTCGTGTCCGTGACCTCGCGGGGGGCGGTGCTGGGCCTCGCGGGCACGCTGTAGCGCATCGAGCGCGCGTCAGGGCAGGGGAAGCAGGCTCACGCTGTCGCCGCGGACTGCGCCGAGCACTTGCGCGAAGCTCGCGGGCAGCAGCACGCCCGACTCCGTCTCTCGCAGCCGGCACGCCGCGGCGCGAAAGAAGGGCGCTTGCCGGAGCGGCAGCGCGACCAAGTGGCGCGGCCCCGGCAGCTCGACGGCGTCGTCGAGGAGGCCGGCCAAGGTCGCCTTGCGGGTTTGCTGAATCAGCGTCACTTCGTCGGCGTTCGCGACGAAATGGGGCCCTCCGTCGAACGGATCGATGCGCTCCGCGTAGCGAAAGCCCACCCGCCGCAGCATGCGCTCGACGCCGCGCGTCTGCGCGCCAACCTTGCCGATCACGCCTTGCGCTTCGTGTGACAGCAGGCTCGCGTAGACTTCGCCGCGCGGGAACAGATCGCGAATGAACGTCTTGTCTTCGCTCGAGCGCAGGTCGGCGTCGGCGTAGCTCATGCCGGTGAAGCGGCGCCCGAAGGCTTCCCACAAGTGGCTGGTGCCGTCGGGCTCGAGCGGTGGCATCAGCTCCGCGAGCAGCTGATCCTTGAAGAGCTCGCGGTGCGTCGCGATGAACAAGAAGCGCACGTACGAGATCAGCAGGCCGAGCTTCGCGTCGACGCGCCGGTGCTCGGGGTGCACCACGAGCCCGCCCAGCTCGGTCGGACCATCGTAAGAGAAGCCGATGCGCAGCACGGTATGGTGGAAGTGGCGGTCGGTGGAGCTCGAGTATTTCTCCTCCGTGCTCACGTCGAGGTAGATGTAAGGCGCGTCGCGCCGCCCGAGCTGAGCGACGATCATCGAGGTTCCGACGGCCTCCCCGCGCTCCAGGTCCCGAATCAAAAAGACGTACTTGCGCCGGCGCGGGTTCTCGATCTGGGCCGTAAAGCTCTTCTCGGATGCCTCCAGCAGCCGCGCGATATGACCGGGCTCGTTGGGCAAATTCACCGAGTTCAGGTGACGAGCCAGCCGCAAGAGCTCGTCCAGATCGGTCGGCACCGCCCCGCGGATTTCGTAACGCGCCGTAACCATGAAAGCGGCGCCAGAGCTAGCACGCCCAGGTGTTTTCGGCCTGTCGAAGTTGCCAAGTCGTGTTAAGGAAGGCCCCGCTCAGGATGACTTTTCCCGAACCGGCTTGGCCTTTCTTGCGCGCTGACGCGCTCCCTCCCTACGCGTTCGTGACCACGGATGCAGCCAAGGCCAAGGTCGTCGCGGCGGGCGCTGACTTGATCGATCTCGGGCTAGGCAACCCCGATCGCGGGACACCCCAAGAGATCGTCGACGTTCTTCACGCCTCGGCCGACATCGCCAAGAATCACCGCTATCACCCCGGGCGCGGCGTGCCCGAGCTGCGCCAGGCGTGCGCGGCCTGGTACGCGCGACGCTACGGCGTCACGTTCGATCCCGCGAGCGAGGTGATCATCACCATGGGCGCGAAGGAGGGCATGAGTCACCTGTGCTTTGCCATACTCGGCCCGGGCGACGTGACGATCGCGCCCGACCCTTGCTACCCGATCCACGCGGGGGCGCCGCTCATCGCGGGCTCCGAGGTGGAGTTCTACTCGGCGCGCGCGGGGCTCGCCCCGGGCGTGGCCGTCGCGGAGGCGATCGCGCGCGTCGAGGCGCGGGGGCAGAAGCCCAAGCTGGTGATCGCCAACTATCCCCAGAACCCGACCGGTCGCGTGATCTCGCGCGACGAAATGACGGAGCTGGTGCGCGTCGTGCAGCGCTCGGGGGCGCTGTTCCTGCACGACATGGCTTACGCCGATCTCGACTTCCGTTCGCGCTTCTCGCCCAGCATCTTCGATTGCGGGGTCGATCGTGAAGAGGTGAAGCGCTTCGCGGTCGAGGTGTTCTCGATGTCGAAGAGCTACAACATGCCGGGCTGGCGGGTCGCCTTCATGGTCGGCAATCAACGCATGATCGGCGCGCTTTCGCACATGAAGACGTACCTGGACTACGGGACCTTCGCCCCGCTCCAGTACGCAGCGGCCTGGGCGCTGACGAACGGCGATCACATCGCGACCGGCCTCCGCGAGCTCTATCGGGCCCGCGCCACGGCGCTGGTCGATGGGCTTCATCGCGCGGGTTGGACGAACGTGGCGGAGCCGAGCGGTACGATGTTCGTTTGGGCGGAGCTGCCGCCTGGCCTCCGTGAGCGGGGCTCGATGGCGGCGGTGATCGACCTGATCGAGCGCGCTCACGTGGCCGCTTCACCCGGCGTCGGCTTCGGCGCGGGCGGTGAAGGTTACTTGCGCTTCGCGCTCATCGAGGATCCGCCGCGCATCGCGGAAGCGTGCGAGCGTATCGGTCGTTGGCTCAAGGGCTGACGATCGAGTCGCGGTGAGGCTCAGAGCGCGGCGGGGGCACGCTCGTCGGCACCGAAGCGGGCACGATACTCACCCGGTTGCCGTCGAGCGGAGCGCGCAGGCGGTGCACGATGGTTGCGGCTCCGCGCCAGAGCAACGCCGAGATGCCGCCGAGCGCGACGGCGTTGAGCACGAGCAGACCGAGCGCGCGGTGGTGGAGCAGCCGCCCGCCCCAGTCCAGGAGATCCGAGATGCGATGGATGTCCGGGGTCAGCGTGAAGCTCGTCTCGAGTGCCAAATGCGGATTCACCCTCAAGTCGACCCAGGCGTAGGCGACGATCAGCAGCGTCGCGATCAGCCAGGTCTTGAGGAAGCTCGAGGCAGATTCCACCTCGGAGTCTACCACGCTGCCAGGCGCTCGGCCGCTCTTCGCGAAGAGAGCCGGGGGAACAGGAAGGGTGGAAGAGTGGAAGGGCGAGAGGGGGATTGAGGGGTGAGCGCGCAATGCCACGAGGTCTCTGGGGTTTGTGAACGAGCTCGGGCTCGGCAGGGGAGTTGGGAGTCGACCTGCCTCTCTCGTTGCGCCGTCTGGCATGATGAGGGCGATGGCTTTGTTTGGAGCGATTGAAGCGGGCGGCACGAAGTTCGTGTGCGCGGTGGGGACGAGCCCCGCGGATTTGCAGGCGAAGATCCGCTTGCCGACGACCACGCCGAGCGAGACGCTCAGCCGCTGCGTCGAGTTCTTCCGCGGCCAGCCCGCGATCGAAGCTTTGGGAGTCGGCTGCTTCGGGCCGATCGAGCTGCACCGCGGGGCTCCGAGCTACGGTCACGTCACCACCACCCCCAAGCCGGGCTGGGCGAACGCCGACGTCGTCGGACCGCTCGAGCGAGCGCTGGGCGTACCGGTCGCCTTCGACACCGACGTCAACGGCGCCGTGCTCGGCGAGGCGCGCTGGGGCGCCGCGCACGGCCTCGACACCGCCGTTTACGTGACCATCGGCACTGGCATCGGCGGCGGGGCCCTCGTCGGAGGCGAGCTCGCCCGCGGCCTGGTGCATCCCGAGATGGGTCACCTGCTCGTACCGCGAGAGCTCGATGATCTCGAGTTCGCTGGCTGCTGTCCATTCCACGGCGCCCGCTGCTGGGAAGGGGTGGCCGCGGGCCCCGCCCTCCTCGCGCGCTGGGGCAAGCGCGCTGAGGATCTCCCCGCCGAGCACCCCGCTTGGGACCTGGAGGCGCGTTACATCGCGTCGGGGCTCACGTCGCTCGTGCTCGTCCTCTCACCCGAGCGGGTGATCTTGGGCGGCGGCGTCATGCAGGCCGAGCCGCTGTTCCCGCTGATACGGCGGCACCTGCAGCGCTCACTCGCGGGCTACGTCCGCGCCGACGCCCTGGAGGCCGGCATCGAGCAGTACGTGGTGCCTCCGCGGCTCGGGCCGCTCGCGGGGATCGCGGGCGCGCTCGCGCTGGCCGAGCGCGCCCTGCGCGAGTCGCAAGCCGCGCCGGCGCAGGGTGGTGCGGCTCAGTTGTCGTAGCGGCGCTCGGGCGTGCCCGCCGGCGCCTCCGCGCTCTTCTTGTAGCCGAAGAAGCCGCGGCGCTTGATGATGTCGGCGATCTCGCTCGGCACCATTTGTTCCCAGCTCGCGTCGCCCGCCTTGATGTGCTCGAGCACGTCACGCGAGAAGATCTTCAGGTACTCGGGGTTGTACGTGTCGAGCGGCAGGATGCAGCCGCGGTCGACGAGGTGGCCGTAGAGCTTGCTCAGGTCGGGCGCGATGGGCAGGTTGTCGACCGTCATCATCTGGTCCGTGCCCGGTTCGATGTAGGGGTAGACGTAGAGCTTGAGCTCGTTCTTGAACAACCTGCCGAACGACTCGAGGATGCCGCCGTCGAGGTCCGCGTAATACTTCTCGTCGAACAGCGTGAGCAAGCTGCCGGCCCCCAGCGTGATCGCGATCGGCCGCGACGTCTGCTTGCGCAGATAGCCGGCCAGTCGGTAATACTGGGCGTAGTCTGAAATCAGCACCGTCTTGCCGGCGGCGGCGAGCACGTCGGCGCGGGCCAGGAAATCACGGTAATCGATCTGCCCGCCGACAATCAGGTTGCGCATCGTGATCTCGGCCAGCTCCACGATCTGCTCGCCAGCACCGAGCGTCTTCGAGAACGCTTCGTGGGCGCTCCGCAGCATGTCGATGTTGACGTGGCAGACGGGGCGGAAGCTGCCGCGCTCGACGAGGACGGGCTTCTTATAGAGCACCTCCGCCGGCTGTAGCACTTGGCCCTTGGGGCCGAACATGGCCGCGCCCGAGAGCCCGAGCTGCACGAGCTTCAAGCTCATCACGCGGTTGTCCACGTGCCGGAACTCGATGCCGGAGAACTCGATCATGTCGATCTCGATGCGCTGGGTGGTCAAGTTGTCGAGCAGCGACTCGACCAGCCGATCGGGATCGTGGTGCATGAAGAACGCGCCGTAGAGCAGGTTCACGCCCACGATGCCGAGCGCCTCCTGCTGCAGCGCGTTCTCGGAGTCGAGCATGCGCACGTGAATGATGATTTGGCTGTCTTGATCGCGGGGGTGAGCCTGAAATTTGACGCCCATCCAGCCGTGACACTCGTTGGTGCCCTTGAAGTTGCGGGCCGACACCGTGTCGGCGAAAGCGAAGAACGACGTGGTGTCGCCGCGCGCGTCGCGCAGGCGCTTGAGGTTCAGCTCGTGCTCGTAGTTGAGCATGCTCTCGAGGCGCTGGCGGGCCACGTAGCGCTGCGTTTGTCCGTAGATGGCGTCGCTGACGGCCATGTCGTACGCGGAGATGCTCTTGGCGATGGTGCCGGCGGCGCCGCCCACGCGAAAGAACCAGCGCACCACCTCTTGCCCGGCGCCAATCTCGGCGAAGGTGCCGTAGCGCTTGGCGTCCAGGTTGACGGCGAGCGCTTTCTGATGCGTGTCGAGCTTTTCGGGCTTGTTGGGGTCGCGCTGGGTGAGCATCGCGGCCCAGTGCTAGCACCGTTCGAAACCACCGTCTGTTGCCGGTCTGTTTCGGCGCGAGCCGGGTCGGGAGCGCGACTGCCAGGCGTCGAAAAAGTCGGCCCTGCCGGCCGGCGGCCGGCGCGTCGACCGCTACAGCAGGAACGACACGCCGAGCGAGAACGTCGGGTAGCCGAGGCGCATCGTGAGCGTGATGCGATCGGTGAAATGGAAGCGACCACCGGCGTACAGCACGAAGGGCGTGAAGTCGACGTCGCCTTCCTCGACGTACATCGCGACGCCCGGCTCGCCGAACACCGACCATTGCCGGTGCAGCCAGAAGTTCCATTGCATCACCACCGGCACGAAGAAGTAATCGATGTCTCCGCCTGCTCCGGGCACGCGCGTGCAAATCGGCACGCCTGCTGGCCCGGTGAACGACTCTTGGCAATAGCCGCGGGGGCCGCTCCAGCCGTCATAGCGCAGCCAATCGACGCCGAAGCCGAGGGCGATGGAGTTGTTGAGCTTGGGGATGAAGCCGATCTCGAGCAGCTCCACGCTGCCGCGAAAGCCGAGGCCCCAGCCATTGCCGCCGCCGAAGCCCGGCGGGTCGAACAAGCCAGCGAGCAGGTGAGGCTCGGCTTCGAAGCTGTACGCCGCGCGCGCGCCGGGCCGCTTGATGGTGCTTTGCGCGAAGGCAGGCTGCGACGAACAAACGAGCGCGAGCAGCAGCGCGCAAGCGGAAGCGAGACGCCAGAATCCTCTCGTCATCGTCAACAATCTCCGCAGCCGAGCGCGCCGTCCCCGCAGGTCTTCAGCGGCTTGTCGCCGGCGCAGGTCACGTTGCAGCGGCCTGGCTCAGCGCATTTTACCTTGCAGTGCCCGACGCATTCGACGTCGCAGGCGCCCTCGCACACGACCTCGCACGTCGTATGCTGGGCGCAGCGCACGGTGCTGCCCGCGCCGACGATGGCTCCGCAGCGGCTGGCGTGAGAGCAGTCGAAGCTGCAGTTCTTGCCGCACGACACCCCGCACGCGGTCATGTCGTGGCAACGAAAGCTGCAGTCGTCACCGCAGCTCGTGCTGCACTCTTGCGTGTGCGAGCACTCGGAGCGGCAGTCGTCTTCGCAGACGGCGCCGCAGCGATCCACGTCGTGGCAAAACGGCCTGCAGCCGTCGTCGTTGCAGCCGAAGTAGCACTCGCTGCCGCCGCTGCACTCACAGGGGCCGCCCCCATCACAGTAGTCGTTGTCATCGCAGCCGGTGATGGCGACGCTGCCGAGCAGCAGCGCCAGGCCAAGGGCCGGGAAGAGGCGTCGCATGTGCGCGGCACTATGCCATCTGGAACCGTTCCCTCAAGGGCAAAAGGGCGGAGTTTCAGCGCCGCTGAGGGCCTCAACGCCAGCGCAGCGAGTTGCCCTGGGCGTCGCGTAAGTTTCCAGTCGCAGCCAAGACGAGGTCGACCAGCTGCCAGATACCCAGACCGCCGCAGGTGACGAGCTTGAGGATGCCGAGCGCCGTCTGTCCGAGCATGAAGCGGTCGACACCGAGGTTGCCGGCGAGCACGCCTGCCAGCAGCACATGATTGCCGTTCACGCGCGGAGCGCCGCTCACCAAGTCCGGCGGCGCGAGCAGCTTGCCATCGGCGTCTTTGACTTCGCCGAGCGCTTGCAAGACGAGATCGATCAGGTACCAGATGCCCAAGCCTCCGCAGCTGAGCAGCTTGAGCACGCCGAGCCCCGTCTGTCCGAGGTAGAAGCGATCGGCACCCAGATAGCCGAGCAGGTAGGAGAGGAGAAAGGCGGTGCTGCGCTTCTTCTCCGAGTACACCACCGGCGGCCCGCCTCCGTACGAGCCCGCGGGCGGGTAGCCGAAGGCGCCGGGCGGCGGCCCGTAGCCGGGCGGCCCGTAGCCGGGCGGCCCGTAGCCGCCGGGCGGCCCGCCGTAGCCCCCCGGCGGCGGTCCATATCCCCCCGGGCCTCCAGACGATCCGTAGCTCATCGCCTCGCAGCATAGACGAAGTTACGGCTGCAAATTGGCGCAATCACTGCATTCGCTGGCTCCGAACCCGCGTTCGGACGTGGGCGCCGCCGCGCCGCGCTTGCGGCGCGAGGTGCGGCCGCGCTAGCAAAGGATATGGCGTCCTTCGATACAGAGCGGAAGTGCCACGTCGTGCGCGTCGTTTACGACGGCCCGGGCTTCGCCGGAAAGACGACCAACCTCAAGCGCGTGCACGAGATCATTCCGCCGAGCCGGCGCAGTGACATCGTGACTCCGGCCGAGCTCAAGGGTCGAACGATGTTCTTCGATTGGCTCGAGATCGAGGGGCCGCGTTCGGCGGGTGTCGGTTTGCGCTTTCAGCTCATCACGGTGCCAGGTCAGATCGAGCGCAACTACCGGCGCCGGCCGCTGGTGGCGATGGCGGACGTGATCGTGTTCGTTTGTGACTCGAGCCCCGCCGCTATTCCGGATACGCAGCGCACGTTCGCGCGCCTCCGCGCATCCATCAAGCGGCGCACGGAGCCCGTGAGCCTGATCGTGCAAGCCAATAAGCAAGACGTCGAAGGCGCGCTGACGCCGGCGGCGCTGCGTCGCAAGCTCAAGCTCGACGGCTCGGTGCCCATCATCGCGGCCAACGCCGCCAAGGGCGATGGCGTGCGCAGCACCTTGAACGAAGCCATGCGAGTGGGAGTTCGCAGCCTGAAGGGCGGCGAGCTGGAGCCGCTGATCGCCGAGTTCGCGAATCCGGATGCGCTGTTCGATCACGTGCTCACCTTCGAAGACACGCCGAACGAGGGCCCGGTCGACGTCGAAGAGGTGAACGTGCGCAGCGAAGACGTGGACGTCGACGCCGAAGCCGCGGCCGCGCACCTCGGCGCCGCGTCGCTCGACGCGCTCGAAGCCCGCGCTCGCCGCGCCGCCGCGCGCAGCGGCCTTCACCCGCGCGACTCACAACCCGACGCCGAGCCCGCCGCCGACGCCGCCCGCGACACCATTTGAAGGCTCGCCGCAGCCGTCAGCTGCTGCCGATGACGAGGGCGGCGGCGAAGCCGATGGCGATGACGAGGCTCGCGGAGACCGCGAGCAGGGCGCGCAGGCGGAGGTGCTGGCGGCTCTCGGAGTCGAGCACCGCTTCACTGCCGTGGTCGGCGCCGCGAGCGCCTTTCAAGCCGTAGTAGACGCAGATGCCGAACGTGCCGGAGATGATGAGGTAGGCAGAGACAGCGGCCGGGATGAAGATCAGCCAGCCGAGCTGCTTTGCCACCCCGAGCTCTGTCGAGAGCAGCGCCCAGCCCAGCGCGAGACCTCCCGACAGCACCCCCAGCCGGACGGCCCGGCCGCGGGCGCGTTCACCGAGGTTCCTCTGCTGGTGGCAACCGAGCATCTGCCCTAAAAGTAAGCCCAGCTCTCGCGGCTCGCAAGCCGCGTCAGGGCTCAACCTCCGCCCGCTAGCTATTTTGTCGAGGAAAGCCCCGTGAAGAGCGCCGGCCTGAGCCGGCTGGTGGACCTTCGGTCCGGCGAAGGTCGCATTTTCACGCGCGCGTTCCTGGTCCTCCTGCTGACCATCTCCGCCCACACGGTGCTCGAAACGGCGCGTGACGCGCTGTTCTTGGCCAAGCTCCCTCCGCGCAATCTCGCCTTCGTCTACGTGGCCACGGCGCTGTCGATGATCGTGCTCACTCCGCTCAGCGTCCGGCTCACGCGCGCCGCCGGAGCCAAGAACGCGCTCGTCGTGTCGCTGCTGGCGACGGCGTTCGTGGCGGCATGGTTCCGCATTCGCCAACCAGGCGCGGTCAGCGTCTTCAGCCTCTACGTCTTTGGCGCGCTCTCGGCCACGCTGCTCGTCGGCCAATTTTGGCTGCTCGCCGGCGGGCTCTTCAACGCCTCGCAGAGCCGTCGACTATTCGGTCCGCTGGCTTCGGGTGGGGTGCTGGGCGGAGTCGGCGGGGCAGCGCTCGCGGCCTTGCTGCTGCACGTCGTCCCGGTGCGTGGCCTGCTCGGCGCAGCGTCGCTGCTCTACTTCGGAGCTGCGCTACTGGCGACGCGGTTGGTAGCAGAGGAGGCAGCACAGCCTTCGCGCGCGCTCACCTCGAGCCCTGTCACGAGCCGGGCGCCGCTCGGTCCCCCGCTCCGCACCGTGCGTCACGACCCCTTCCTGGTGCGGCTGGCGCTGATGGCGGCGCTGTCGATCGGCGTCTCGGTCGTGATCGACTACCTCTACAAGGCCAAGGTGTCGCGAACCATCGCCCCCGAGGACTTGGGCGCCTTCTTCGCGCGCTATCAGCTGGTCTTGAGCCTCGGCTCGCTCGTGCTGCAGGTCGCGATCACGGGCCCGGTGGTTCAGCGCATCGGCGTGGTCGGGCTCGCGCTCACGGGGCCGCTGCTGCTCACCTTCGGGAGTACGTTGACGGCGCTGCTCGCGGCCCCGTTCTGGCTCGTGGTCGTGCTCAAGGGCACCGACGTCTCGCTCCGTAACTCCCTCGGACGCGTCGCCTCGGAGCTGCTCTGGGCGCCCGTCGAGCAACAGGCCAAGCCGCGCGGCTTCGTCGACTTGATCGTCACCCGCGTGGCCCAGGCGGTCGCTGGCGGCGTGCTGCTCGCCGCGACCCTGCAGCGTGAGTTCCGACCCGGACACCTGGCGTCCGCGGCCGCGACGCTGGCCATCGTTTGGCTGCTCGTGGGCGTCGGCATTCGCAGCCCCTACATCGCGCTGTTTCGCAAGGCGCTCACGCGCGGCGGCGTCGAGCGTGAGTTCATGCTGGCCGAGCTCGACCTCACCTCGGTAGAGACGTTGGTCGAAGCGCTGGCGCGCCCGCAGCCGAGCGAGGTGGTAGCGGCCATGAACGTGCTGGCGGAGCGCAAGCGCGAACGGCTGATCCCAGCGCTCATCTTGCTGCACAGCGACGAGAGCGTGCTCATCCGCGCCTTGGAGCTGCTCGGCCCCAGTAAGCGCAAAGATTGGCACCCCCTCGGCGAGCGGCTGCTCGAGCAGGGCACGCCGCGCGTGCAGCAGGCGGTGGTGCGCGCCTTCGCGCTAGGTGGCGCCACGGAGGTGCTGGAGCGCGTGGCGTCGCACGAGAACGTCGGCTTGCGCACCTTCGCCGCGCTCTACTTGGCCCAGCTAGGCGGGGAGGGGATGGACGGCGACCCGCTGCAGTGGGAGCTGTTCAAGGACGACGACCAGGAGCACACGCTCAAGCACGCGTTCATCGAGGCGCTGGCCGCGCACCCGACGCCCGACGCGCCCCGTATCTTGCTGAGCTTTGCTCGCCAGCCAGCGCTGGGCGGCGCCGTTACGGCGGCGCTCGAGGCCGCCGGTGACGAAGTCGCGATCCCCTACCTCATCACGCGCTTGAAGTGGTCCGATGAGCGCTTGAGCGCGCGGCGCGGCTTGCTGCGGCTGGGGGCGCCCGCGCTCGCGGCGCTGGAGCGCGCGCTCCGCGACGGCAGCGTCGACCGGCGGGTGCGCATCCACGTCCCGCGCAGCATCGCCGCGTTTCACTCCAAAGAGGCGCTCGCGATACTGCTCGAGGCCGTGGTCGCGCATGAGGACGGTTTGGTGCGCTACAAGGCGCTGCGCGGGCTGGAGGAGATCGCCCTCGAGACCTCCTTGCGCGTCGATCCAGGGCCGATTTTTCACGAGCTGATTCGCAACGCCCGCGAGTACTTGCGGTTGTTCGCGGCCCAGCTCGCGATACAGCGTGATCGCGTCGCCGCGGCCAAGCTCGAAGGCCAGCTGGTGGTCGAGCTCCTCGACGACAAGATCGCCCAATCACGCGATCGCATCGCGCGGCTCCTGCAAGTGCTGCACCGCGGCGACGACGTGCCCGCCATCTTCGCCGCGCTCACCTCGAGCGATCGCCGCCGGCGCGGGC
This sequence comes from Pseudomonadota bacterium, assembly GCA_023431345.1. Taxonomy (GTDB): domain Bacteria; phylum Myxococcota_A; class Polyangia; order Polyangiales; family Polyangiaceae; genus PMG-095. The sequence goes on along the minus strand of JAEYWK010000065.1, from coordinate 22,949 downwards.
GGGCGGTCGAGTTCTTGGACGCGCTGATCCGCGGCTTCGATCGCTCGTCCGACGAGGCCGCGCTGCTCCTGCGGCTCGTGGTCGACGACATGCCCGACGAACAACGCGCCGAGCGCGCGGCGGAGCAGGTGGGCGCGTTTCCGGACGCGCGCGCGGCCCTAACCCAGCTGTCGCGCGATCAAGACGAGATCGTCAGCTCGCTGTCGAGCCGCGCGCTGTCGACCCTCGGCGCGCTCCCGCCGGCGCCGCCGCCGCCGCTCGGCGTGCTCACGGAGCGTCCCGCATGACCCTGACCGACGCTACCCGCCTCAATCGAGAAATCCTCCTGCGCTCGATGTTTCCGAGCATGCCGCTGGCGGCCCACGCGCGCTTCATCGAGCTGCTCGAAGAGGTGGTGGCTCGCCCCGGGGACACCATCTTCGATTTCGGCGACGCTCCCGAGCGTTTCCTGTTCCTCGTGGAGGGGCGGGTGGTGATGGAGCGCGAAGGGGAGCGGCCGTGGGAGTTCGTGCCGCTAGCGGTGGTAGGGGTCATCGACGCGATTTTGCAGCGGTCGCGCACGCGCAACTGCCGCGCCCTCGAGCCGAGTCGCTTCCTCTCGCTGCGCATGTCCGACTGGTTCGACATGCTCGAAGACAACGGGCAGATCGCGCGCGCCGCCATTCGTAACTTCGCGACGCAGCTGCACGGGCGCTGGCGCGAGCTCGCTCCGCGGCTGCGCCGGGTCAGCGAGCCTCCCCCGGGCTCGCCGTCTGCCCAGCTCGACACCTACGACAAGATCTTGGCCCTGCGCCGGGCCACGTTCTTACGCTCCGCGGGCATGCAGGCGATCGCCAGCTTGGCGAGCGTCGCAGAAGCGCTCACGCTGCGACCCGGTCAGATCTTGTTCGAGGAGCGAGCGCCGGGGGACTACCTCTACATCGTGACGCGCGGCTCGATCGAGCTGCGCGCGGAGGGCGGGTTTCTGCTGCGTCACGGCCCGGGTGACTTGGTCGGCGCGGCGGCGGCGCTGTGTCACGCGCTGCCGGCCTACGCCGCGCGCGCGGTGGGCGAGACGGTGGTGCTGCGGATCAGCGAGCAGGATTTCTACGATCAAGCCGAAGAGCACGCCCGGCTCACGCGCGGTACGCTCGTTTACCTCGTGTCCGAGCTCGAGCCGCTGCTGGAAATCGACGGCGCGCTGCGTCCGAGCGATCTCTAGCGCTAGAGCCGCGGCGGCGTCAGGTCGTCGGGGCGCTCGATGCCGGCGAGCCGGTAGCCCCGCGCGCCCAGATCGTAGAGATGCAAGCGGAGCGGGCCTTTGGCGTAGCCGTTGGTCACGTCGAGCACCACGTAGCGCTCCGGCGCGTTGTCCGGCAGCGACTCGGACACGCTCGCGTGCGGGATGTCGACGCACACGCGAGGCGGCGCTTGAGTTTGGAATTTGGCCTTGCCCGCCGGCTTCAGCCGCGCGCCTCGATAGAGGTATGCGCGAAAACTGACGCCCTCGTTGGGGACGACGCGCGACTCCCGCGCGAGATCCACGGCGCACACGCCGCGCTCACTCACCGTCACCTCGGTCAGAGGCGAGAGGCGGGTGAGGTAGCGACGCAAGATGGTGTCACGTCGAGCGATCAGCGTCTCGAGCAAGTAGCGCTCGCTCACCGGGTCGTACAAGCCGACCTTCACCGCCGCCTCCACCAGGTCGTCGGAGAACCGCGCCAAGATGCGCGCCATCCACGCGCCGTCTTGCTCGGTCATGCGCATGAAAGCGGGGTTGGGATACTCGCCCCGCCACTCTTCGGGATCGAAATCGCGCGCGCTGAAGTAGTTGAACACGCCCCCGGTCAGCTGTGCGCGCTCCCACGGCCGCGAGATGGTGCCGAGGCTCAAGAAGTCGGCCGCGATGTGCTGACCGTCGAACACATACGAGCTGCCGAGGCGCCGCGAGATGCCGTCGACCGTCCAGCGGCTGCCGAAGGCGTCGCCGATATCGATGATGTAGTGGCGCACGTAGCCAGGGCCGTCTTTGCGCTTGGGGTCGGCGGGCATGAACACGTCCATCGTGTTTTGCTCGCGAGTGTCGAAGTGGTTGACCCAAGCCGCGACGAGGCGTCCGGCGCGTACCTCTCGCCGATCTTCGTGGGGGATCACGTCGTTCGGATCGTCGTCGCGCGTGCCCTCGTAGCGGTAAGGGCCGAGCGGCTTACCCGGCAACCACGAGGAAGCGACCATGCGCACGAGGCCGTCGCGGCGGGATGCGTGCTCCAGCATGCGGTCGAGCCGGGCTCGATCGAACGGGGCCGTAACGCCCTCGTTGTTGGTAACGGTGAGCCCGGGCTTCAGCTTCAGCAGCGAAGGTCTGAAGTAGACGACCGTGTCGCAAGGCGCGTAGTAGCCGACCGCGTGGTAGATCCGCGACGAGACCGCGGTCGCGCCGGTGGCCCGATCGGGCTCGCCCTCCGGGTCGGACTTGAGCATGAACTTGCCGAGGCCCTCGATGTTGACGCGAAAGCCGGGGTTGGCGCCGTTGTCCTTCCCCTTGTCGATGGTCCACGAGCCGTCGGGCGCGTTCGGGTCGAGCATCTTTTCGGTGCACGAGCCGCGGGTTACCTCGTCGGGCGTGACGCGCCGCGAGCCGAGGCGGTTCTCGAACCAGCTCGAATCTGGCACTTCGTCGAGGGCGTTCACGTTGGTGGCCGGCCCCGCCGGATCGACGGCGAAGAAGCGCGCGATCGGGTGAAACACCATGTAATTGGCACCGTCCCACGCGAACGGTGAGTAGTACTCTTCCGGCGCTCGTGCGAACGGCTGCTGGTCGTCGTCGCGTGTCAGCGGCGTCGCGAGAGGGAAGCGGGCAGTCGTGGCGCAGCCGACGAGCGCCAGGAGTCCGAGGTAGGCGAAGCTCTTAAAAGCCACTGCGTGCTCCCAATACGACGCGGATCGAGTCGAGCTCCGCGCCGCTCTCGAAGGTTTCGGTGCCGAAGCCGACTAGGGCCTGAAAGATGCTGTCGCGCGAGCCGCTGCTCTCGATACCGATGGCGGTCGAGAGGCGTGAGCGCTCGAGCGAGGCGCCCGCGAAATGCTCGCCGAAGACGTTGCCGGTCGCGACTTGTATCGAGCCGTTCAGCCAAATCCACACCGGCCAGGAGTAGCGCAGCGTGGCCACGAGCGCGCTCGGCCCGAAGAGACGGCCGGCACGAAACCCCGGCATCATGCCCGGGCCTCCCAGTTGGACCAGCTCCGTGAACGGCACGGGTCGCTCGCCGACCTGCTCGGCGACGGCCGCCGACACCGAGAGGCTGACGACCCGGCCGCGCTCCCAAAGGTCGAGGAACCCTCCGAGCGTCGCTCCGTAGCGCAGCCAGCCGCCGCTGGTGTCGCCCTGGGTATCGACGCCTTGCTCGGCGCCGAGCTCCAAGCGAACGCCGCTGGCCGAGCCCTCGACCGGCCGCGGATCGAGCACCAGCCGTGCCCTCGCGAACGGGGCTCGGTAGCCCTCGCGAAACCCGGGCGGCTCCGCGAGCTCGCCGAGGCGCACCGCTTCGTCGAGCGATGGCTCGTAGCCGCTCTCGCCGCGCGACGCGGCGTCGTAGTCGCTCGGCCCGAAAGAATAGCCGCGGTAGCCAACGAACGTCTCGAGCAAGCTGCTGCGCGGCAGCCCCAGCCAGGTCTCGACGTGGGCGTCGACGCTGTCGGCGGAGTAGCGCACGAGGGCGCTCTCGCGCACGTCCGGACCGATGCCGTAGAAGGCGTAGTCGGGGCGGCGCGTCGCCGTCGCGGTGAGGGTCAGCTCGAAGCGCTCGCTGAAGCGAAAGCGTTCGGTGAGCGTCCCCGATAACCAATCGGCGCCCCACGTCGAGCCGCGCAGCCTGAGATCGTGCCCGTCGAAGCCCGCGTTGTCCCAAAAGGCGTACAAGCCGACGCTGGGCTCGAACCCGAAATCGACCAGCGCGATGGGCACGATGCCGGCGCTGTGGTCGGGGCCGAACGCGAAGAAGTCGTAGAGAGCGGCGGGGAGCTCCGCCTTCTCGGCGGCCGTGATCGCGTAGCCGAGGGGCCTCCGCACCAGAAACTCGCTCACGAAGTAGGCGGGGGACAGCAGCACGCGCGGCACCCACAGCGCCTTGTCGCCCGGCGTCTGGGGCGGCCCGCCGCGTCCGTCGTAATCGGGCAGCGGACGTTTCTCGGCGTCGTCGGAGCGTTTCTCGGCGTCGTCGGGGCGTTTCTCGGCGTCGTCGGCGGCCGCGGGCGCGGGCGCGGCCAGCGTGAGCAGCCCAGCGAGCGCGAGCCCGGCGCGGCGCCACCTTGCGCGAGGCGTCATGCGCCGAGCTTCTCCCCACTCGCTTCGAGCTTGCGATACATGCGACCGATCGTGAGCGCCAGCAGCAGCCACACCCCGCCCAGCGCCAAGCTGATCCACGCAAATCGGTGCACCGACAGGTTGCCCAAGCTGACGGCGAAGTAGACGGTGAGCGCGGAGCACACGTCACCGATGCGTACGCAGAAGGTGTCGACCACCTGCTTGGCCTTGTATTTCATCTGCGGCGAGGTCACGAGCCACAGCATCTGCCGGAGCGTGTTGTTGAGTGAGTAGTCGGTAGCGTTCTCGGCCGTCTTCGCGCCCTTGATCAGCGCGATTATCGGCAAGAACGCGACGAAGCTCGCGTTCATGAGCGCAATCACCGGCAAGAACAGGAAGGCCTTGGACAGCCCGAGCCACTTCACGACGCGCGAAACCACGAACATCTGCAGCACCAGCCCCAGCCAGTTCACGTAGCGAAAGAAGTCGGCGTACGCCGCCCCGATCTGCTCGCCGATTTGGTCGTCGTTCAGGTTGGGATGGCTCGCGACGACGTCATCCTTGATGATCTTGCTCAGCATGTACTCGCTGTTGCTGTTCACCCAGTTGTAGAGCAGCGAGAACGCCGCCAAGAGCAACAGGTAGCGGTACCGCATCACGAGCCCGAATCCGCCCTGCTTTTTGGTCTCGCCAGCGGCCGCAGGGGCAGTGGCGGGCATGTCTGCGCTCTTGTCGCGATGACTTTCGCGCCGCTCGACGAGCCAGAACAACAGCGCGCATACGGCGAGCAGGCCGGCTGCGACCAGCAACATCGGCGGTATGCCGAGCTGGTTCACGAGCCACTTGGCGAGCTCGCTGCCGGCCGCGCCGCCTACGCTGGCGCCGATCGCGATCATGGGGAACAGCCGGTCCCCTTGCTCCTTGTCGTAGAGGTCGTTGGCGAAGGCCCAGAACTGCGCCACCAGCATCACGTTGAACACGCCGACCCACGCGAAGTACACGAAGCCGAGCTTGGGCTTCAGGCTCGGCACGGCCATGGCCGCGTAGAAGAGCAGCACCTGCAGCGCGAACGCCAGCGACACGCCGACGACGAGCTTGATGCGCGGCAGCCGATCGACGAGCATGCCGTAGAGGGGCACGAGCGCGAACAGCAGGATCGCGATCACTCCGCTCGTGTATGCTTTGTACTCGGGCCCGGAGGGCAGCTTCAAGATCAGCGCCTCGCGCACGGGCTTGAGCACGTAGTACGCGGTCAGCAGCAAGAACACGTTCAGCGTGAGCAGCAGCGCCGTGATCGCTTCCCCGGGGCGAACCTCGGTGATGGGGCGGAGCGCGCGAGAGAGCCAGGCGGGTTCGGAGGCGGTCGTCACTTGGGATTGCACCCTAACTCAGGTCGAGCGGCGTGTAGATTTCGTTTCGTCGCGCGGCTATGGGGTAGAGACGCCATGTCCCGTGTGAGCGATAACGCCGCGAGCGCCTCTGACTCAGCTTTCGACCCGGTCCCCCTGATCTGTCAGGAGCTGGGGCTACCACCGTCGGGGGTGAAAGCCGTGGTGGCGCTGCTCGCGGAGGGCGCCACGGTGCCGTTTATCGCGCGCTACCGGAAAGAAGCCACGGGCGGGCTCGATGAAGTGGCAATTCGCAACATCGAAGAGCGGCGAGCGTACCTCGTGGAGCTGGACGCTCGGCGTGTCAGCGTGATCGCCGAGATCAGGAGCCAAGGGAAGCTGACGGCCGCTCTCGAAGCCAAGCTGCGGGCCGCCGCGACCAAGGCCGAGCTCGAGGACCTCTACCTGCCCTACAAGCCGAAGCGCCGTACACGGGCCGTGATCGCCAAAGAGCGAGGGCTCGAGCCCCTAGCCGAGCTGCTTGGGGCGCAAGGGGGCGAGGACCCAGAGGCGGCCGCGCGCGGCTTCGTCAGCGTCGAGAAAGAGGTGCCCGACGTGGCCGCGGCGCTGGCCGGTGCTCGCGACATCATCGCGGAGCGCATCGCCGAAGACGCCGAGGTCCGGCGTCACGCCCGAGAGACCTACTTCAAGGAAGGCCAGATCGAGGTGCAGAAGACCAGCGAGCACCGCGATCAGGTCACCAAGTTCGACGCCTATGCGAGCTTTGTGGAGCCGATCTCCCAGATCCCGTCCCATCGCTACTTGGCCATTCGGCGGGGCGAGACGGAGGGGGTGCTCCGCGCCGGGCTCGCCATCGACAAGGAGGCCCTGACCGAGCGCGTCGGTCAGGGACGCGTGCGTCGCGGCAGCCCCTGGCAGGCGCAGATGGAGCTGGCCGTCAAGGACGCGGTCTCGCGCCTGCTGCTGCACTCGGTCGAGGTGGACGTGCGGGTCGAGCTGAAGCTCGCCGCCGACAAGGCCGCCATCGACGTCTTCGCCAAGAACCTGCGCGAGCTCTTGCTGGCAGCGCCGCTCGGCACTCGCCACGTGCTCGGCATCGACCCGGGACAGCGCACGGGCTGCAAGTGCGTGGTCGTCGACGAGACGGGCAAGCTGCTCGAGCACGAGACGATCTACTTGGTTCAAGGCGAAGGGGCCCTCGCGAAGGCGAAGCAGAGCCTGAAAGCCATGCTCGCGCGACACCCGATCGTAGCCGTCGCGGTGGGCAACGGCACTCACGGTCGTGAAACCGAGGCCTTCGCGCGCGACGTGCTGCGCGAGGTGGGCGTCGAGGGCGGGCTACCGTTCGTGGTCAGCGTCAGCGAGGCCGGCGCCAGCATCTACTCGGCGAGCGACGTCGCGCGCGAGGAGTTTCCGGATCTCGATCTGACCATTCGCGGCGCGGTCAGCATCGCGCGGCGCCTGCAGGATCCGCTGGCGGAGCTCGTGAAGCTCGACCCCAAGAGCATCGGCGTCGGGCAATACCAACATGATGTTTTCCAGGCATTTCTAGCCAAGAAGCTGGACGAGGTGGTCGAGAGCTGCGTGAACGCGGTCGGGGTGGAGCTGAACACGGCCAGCGCCTCGCTGCTCTCGCGCGTGGCAGGGCTCGGTCCGAGCGTGGCCAAGCGCATCGTGGCTTACCGTAACGAGAAGGGCGCGTTCAAAACGCGCCGCGGGCTGCTCGAAGTGCCAGGGCTCGGCCCCAAGACCTTCGAGCAAGCCGCGGGGTTCGTGCGCGTGCGCAGCGGTGAGCACCCGCTCGACGCCAGCGCCGTGCACCCGGAGCGCTACGAGCTGGTCGAGCGCATCGCGCGTGACCTGGGCGTCCCCGTCGTGTCGCTGATCGGTAACCTGACTTTGGTGCGCAGCATCGAGCGCGCCAAGTACGCGAGCGGTGAGGTCGGCAGCTTCACGCTCGACGACATCTGCGCCGAGCTGATGCGGCCGGGGCGGGATCCTCGCGAAGAATTTCAACCGCCGAAGTTCCGCGATGACGTGCGGGCCCTCGAGGACTTGAAGGTAGGCATGACGCTGGAAGGCGTGGTCACGAACGTCACCGCGTTCGGCGCCTTCGTGGACGTGGGCGTGCACCAGGATGGGCTCGTTCACGTGTCCCAGCTGGCCGATCGCTTCGTGAAGGATCCGAGCGAGGTGGTGAAGGTGGGCGACAAAGTGAGCGTGCGCGTCCTCGAGGTCGATTTGCAGCGCCGCCGCATCGCGCTCACCCGCAAGTCAGCCGCCCCCGAAGCGGGCGCCAAACCCCCGGCGCCGGCGCGCGAGCCCGCCCGAGGCGCAGGCCCCGGTAAGGCTGGCGCGGGGAAGCGCTCGCCCGCGACCGGTGCTGGTGCTGCCAAACCGGCCGAAGCGTTCCGAAACAACCCGTTTGCGGCTCATTTTCGCAAGTAGCGGCCGCGTCGTAGGACGAGCCGCTCGAGCGGAAAATCGAAGCGCACCTCTTCCTCGGGCTCGAAGCCGAAGCGCTGGTAAAAGCCGCTCGCGTCGGAGGTCGCGAGGCGCACCATCGCGACGTGGCGCAGCAGCGGGTGGTCCAGCAGCAGCTTGACGAGCGCTTCGCCCACGCCTCGGCCGCGATACGCTGGCGTCACCACGACGTCGGCGACGTAGCCATGGCGCACGCCGTCGCTGTTCGCGCGGGCGGTGGCCACCAGCGTTCCCGCGGAGTCGCGCGCGCCGATCCAAACGCTCGAGCCGAGCTGCGCTCGCGCCAAATCCGCCCGAGGCACGCCGCGCGTCCAATACTGGTCGGCGAGCAAGCTGGCCGCGGCGTCGGCGTCGGCCGCGTCGAGCCAAGGGTAGAGCCAGGTGCCGGCAGGGCCGCGAAATGCGCGCGGACGCGCCGCTTCGGGGTGGTGCTCGAACATCAAGGCGATGGCGCGGGCGTCGCCGGGGGCGCCGCGCTGCCACAACTTCTGCATCAGCTCCGCCGCCGCTTCCGGTGCCTTGTTCTGGCCGAGCTTGGCTTTGCCCGTGATGCTCTGAATCCGCACCCCGAGCACCAGCACGCCGCGCACCGCGTTGGCGTAGAGCGGGTCGTCGAAGCGTAGGGGCACGTGGCCCCCTTCGGGCTGGTAGCGCTGCATGATGCGCTGGAGCGCGTCCGCTTTCTGCGCCGGATCCGTGATGCGCTCGAGCGTGCCGTGCACCTGCACGCTGCGGAAGAACGTCGTCGCGGGGCAGGCGCGCTCGGGATCGCTGAAATAGCTGGGTATGGAAGCGATCGTCTCCTCCGCTTGCACGACCGCGAGGCGCCCGATGCAGCTGGCCTTTTCCCCTGCCGGCGCGCCGTGGAACAGCAGCCAGTCGTCCGTCACGGCCGCGTTGAGAGTACGCAGAACGGGGGAGCCGTCGGCTCGGGTCAGCGCCAAGTGCAGCACCTCCGCTTGGCGCAGGAACGCTCGGGCGTGCGCTTCGGTCATGGCGAATTCGAGTCGTCGCATGGTGCCGAAAGCATGGCGCTTGCCTGGTCTGGTAAAAAGATCCAGATCGCTTAAATTGGGTAGACCAGATGGCTCGCGCTGCTTACGCCCCTCGCGCCCCCGACAGGGCCGCCGACGTGCCGCTTTTCCTACAAATCGCCAGGGATGTGGCGGGCGATATTCGCGCCGGGGTGCTGCGCCCGGGGGCGCGCTTGCCAGGCAGCCGCGCGCTCGCCCACACGCTCGGTGTGCACCGCAACACGGCGTTGGCCGCGCTCGCCGAGCTGACGGCCCAAGGCTGGGTGGCGACGGATCCGCGTCGCGGCACCTTCGTGTCGAGCACGTTCCCCGAGCCGCGCGTCTCGAATCGGCCTGCGCCGAAGCGTCGGCTGGCGCTGAGCTTGCCGCCCCCGGCTCCGCTCGACGCCTTCCCCGAGATCGGCGGTGACGTGCTGCAGCTCGTTGGCGGCACGCCCGACTACCGCCTGGTGCCGACGACCGAGCTCGCTCGCGCGTACCGGCGCGCGCTCGCTCGAGCGCCCGAGCTCTTGCAGTACGGCTCCGCCTGGGGCGACCCACGGCTGCGCCAGGTGCTCGCGGCGATGCTGCGCGATACGCGCAGCGTGCCCGTCGACGCCGACAGCCTCTTGATCACGCGCGGCAGTCAGATGGCGCTGTTCTTGCTCGGGCGCGCGCTGTGGACGCCGGGCAGCGTGATCGCGGTAGAAGCCGTCGGCTACCGGCCCTGCTGGGAATCGCTCGAGCTCGCGGGGGCGCGCGTGGTGCCGCTGCCCGTAGATGAAGGCGGTTTGTGCCTCGACGGGCTGTCCGAGCTGCTCGAGCGCGAGCGCGTGGCCGCCGTCTACGTGACGCCGCACCATCAGTACCCGACCACGGTCACGCTGAGCGCTCCGAGGCGGCTCGCGCTGCTCGCGCTGGCGCGCCGGCACCGCTTCGTGATCATCGAAGACGACTACGACCACGAGCACCACTACGACGGCCGCGCGGTGCTGCCGCTCGCCAGCGTCGATGCCGACGTCGTCGCCTACGTGGGCACGCTCTCCAAGGTGTTCGCGCCCGGCGTGCGCCTGGGCTACGTCGCGGCCCGACCCGAGATCTTGGAGCGCGCGGCGGCGGTGCGCCTGTTCATCGACCGCTCGGGCGACCACGTCGTCGAGCGCGCGCTCTCGGAGCTGATCGAAGATGACTGGCTCGGTCGGCACGTGCGGCGGGTGCGGCGCGAGTACGAGGCGCGTCGTGACGCGCTGGTCGACGAGCTCGGGCGACTCCTCGGCGGCGCCCTGTCGTTTCGCGTGCCGGGGGGCGGCATGTCGCTGTGGGCTCGCATCGAGGCGGCCGGCGTGTCGAGCGACGCCTGGGCCGAGCGCGCGCTCGCCCGCATGGTGCTGGTGCACCCTGCGCGGCGTTTTCGCTTCGATGGACGCGAAGCGCCGTTCTTGAGGCTCGGCTTCGCCCCGCATACCCCCGAAGAGATCCGGACCGCCGTCGAGCGGCTGGCGCGCGCCCTGCCGTCTGTTCGGTGCTAGCTCGTGAGCTTCGTTGCCCCAGCAAACCGGTCGTCGCGCTAGCTCGCCTTCTTCTCGAAATACTGCAGGTCGATGAAGATGCCAGCGGCTAGCACCAGTGAGCGCTCTTCCAGGCTGAGCTCGGGTGATTCGAAGGCGACGCGGAAGCGGTCGGCGTCGGTGAACGCCTCACGCAGCATGCCGCCCCACTTCTTCTCGACGCGCGCCAGCTCTCGGCCCTCGCGCACGAACGCGAAGGTCCACAGCCTCCAAAAGGGTGACGAGACGCTGAGCAGCAGCCGCCCCGAAGGGTCAGTGACGTCGAACTTCTTCGAGAAGAACGCCCAGCGCTGTTGAATGGCGCCCAGCTGCCGTCCGTCGGCCGTGAACACCTCGAGGCGCTGGAAGAAGAACCGGAACGGATGCACTGCGCGCAGCACGAGCTGCCGCGCGTTATCGAAGAAGTGAATCTCGAAGGTGCGCCAATGGCCCATGAACATGCGGGCCAGGAAGGCCAGCCCGCCTTTGCCTTGCTCGGCCGCGAAGGCGAAGGGGGCGCCGTTCACCTCGAGCGAGTATTTGTTACGCGTCTCGAACCCGAACAGCTCCGCCAGCTCGCGGCGTTGCACGATCATCAGCTCACTCGACTGCTGCACGATGGCGAGCATTTCCGACATGGCCCCGAGCCTTACACGACCGGCGCGCCTCGCGATCGTACAATCCGCGCCTGGCACCCGAGCAGCGGCGTGAGGGCGAGGCCACGGGCAGGGCCCTGGGGTGGTCGTTGGCTCTTGTAGTTAAGTTATCGAGATGATGGGATATTCCCCCGCTGGCCAGGGTGAGCGCGGGGCCGCCACCCGGCGCGCTTGGGCGGAGCGCTGTGATAGCGTCCGAAGCTGCCATGGGAGTTAGCGCTTGAGCGACAAGGACACCAGAGACCCGGCTGAGCCGGTCTACGTCATCGAGAGCATCCCCGTCGGCGGTGAGCACGGGATCAGCCCCGGGGAGGTCGAGCGCGAGTCGGTTCCCACGCCTGAGCACCTGCGCCTGTTCAGGGAGATTGGCCGCGGCGGCATGGGCCGCATCCATCCCGCTACCGACCGCAACTTGCTGCGCCACGTGGCGCTCAAGCGCCTCGATCGCGAGCTGGCCAAGGTGCCGATGTACCGCGATGGCTTCATCGCCGAGGCGCAGATGACGGGGCAGCTCGAGCACCCGAACATCGTACCGGTGCACGAGCTTCAGCTCTCGCCGGAAGGCGTGCCCTACTTCACGATGAAGCTCGTGCATGGCGTGAACTTCGACGATTGGCTGCGCGATCCGTTTCGGGCGCCCGGCAGCACCTCGCGGCTCGAAGACGGGCTCGAAATCTTCCTGAAGGTGTGTGACGCCGTGGCGTACGCACATCATCGCGGCGTGATCCATCGGGACCTCAAGCCCGAAAACGTGATGGTGGCCGGCTTCGGGCAAACCTACTTGATGGATTGGGGGCTCGCGCGGCTCACCCGCACTCGCCCCGCTTCCGGCTCGCGAGCACAGATGGAAGCGCCCGGCCCAGTCGGCACGCCCACGCACATGGCGCCCGAGCAGGCGCGCGGTAACCCGCTCGAGATGGACGAGCGCAGCGACGTGTTCGGCCTGGGCGCCATTCTGTACGAGCTCGTCAGCGGCAAGCTGCCTTACGGCGACGCGCGTGACGTCGACAGCGTGCTCGAGCGTGCGCGAGCGGGGGAGGTCGTGCCGATCGACGTCGCGTGCATGGGCATCGGCGTCTCGAAGCGTATCCGCAGCATCGTCGAGAAGGCGGTCGCCCCGAACCCGAATGATCGCTACCAGTCCGTCGTCGAGCTGCAGAACGACGTTCGCCACTTCTTGCGCGGTGGTCTGCACCTACCGCGGCGCGTGTTCCCGCCCGGCAGCGTCATCATCCGCGAGGGTGACGTGGGCGACGCCGCGTACATGATCGTGAGCGGCACCTGTAAGGTGCTGCGTCGCGTGGGCAGCCAGCAAGAGCTGATCGGCACGATGACGGCCGGGGACGTATTCGGTGAGGTGGCGCTGCTGCTGGAAGAGCCGCGCGCCGCCACGATCGAGGCGGAAGACAACGTGACCGTGCTCGTGCTCGACAAGCGCACGCTGACCCAAGGCCTGGGGGCAGATGGCTGGACGGGTGCGCTCGTGCGCGCCCTCGCCCAACGTTTCCGCGATTTGGAGCAAACGATCCGAGAAGCGGGGGTACGCCGCGGGCTCTGAACGGGCACGCGAAATGCCAGTTCGCGGGCCCTGGCGCTCGGGGTTATTTCTCGCGCGTCTCGAAACGGAACACGCCTTTTCTACGCTGCCCGGACGCACGCCCCTCAAGACGGGGCGTAGCCGTCCGTTCGCAAGCGACGAGGCCGTTCAGGGCACCACGGAAGGTGCCCTTCGAGAGCCGGGGATGAGCTTGAACCACAGGGCACGCGACAACAAAGATCTTCTCGACGCAGCCGTAGCGAGCGATCCCCAGCGCCGCATGTCGGGCGTGCAGACGCGCGCCCAACGGCACGAGCCGCTGGACCCGGCCGCGCTCGGGGCCGCTGCTCCCCCTTCGATTTCGATCGGCGCGCCCGCGGACGAGTCGCTGCTCGAGCCCACCTACGCCTACCTTTCGGCCTACTGCACGCGCGTGTTCGCGCCTCGCGTGGCCGAGCGCTTGAACGTCGCGATCTACGAGCTTTACGCCAACGCGCTTCGCTACGGGCGCGGGGACGAGGTTCGCTTCCAGCTCGGCCGGCTCGAAGGCGGCGCCTGGCTGCGCGTCGAGAGCTCCGCGGAGCCGAGCGACGTGGCGCGCCTGCGCGAACAGCTGGCGCGAGTGAGGGAGGACGCCGAGGCCGCGTTCAACCGAGAGATGAGCCGCTTCGGCAGCGACGGGCAGCCCGCGCCGATGCTCGGCATCGTGCGCATCGCGCACGAGAGCCGGCTCTCGCTGGAGCTCGAGCTCGACGGCGCCCGGGTGGCGATCTCGACCCGCTGCGCCGACTGAAGCACCGGCGACGGTCAGGATTTTTGCGCGCCCCGCTCGCCCGCGGCTCCGGTCGTGCTAGGGCGGCGCCAAGCGATGCCGCAAGAAGTCAATGCCCGCTCCGTCTGCGCCGCCTGTTCGCGGCCGACGGTCGTGTGCCTGTGCGCTTCCATTCAGCGCCTGGGCACGACTACGCGCGTGGTGATCTTGCAGCACCCCCGCGAGAGCGACGTGGCCATCAACACCGCGCGGCTGGCAGAGCTACAGCTCGAGCGGGCCGAGCTCCACGTCGGCATCAAGCTCGACGACGCTCCTCGTCTGCGCGCGCGCTTGAGCGATCCCGAGGCGCCGGCCATCTTGCTCTATCCAGGCGAAGACGCGCGCGATTTGAGTCGCGAGCCCCCGCCCGGCCCGTGCACGCTGGTCGTGCTCGACGGCACTTGGTGGCAGGCCAAGAAGTTGCTGCAGAACAACCCCGAGCTCGCGCGGCTGCCTCGCTACTCCCTCTCGCCGAGCGCGCCCAGCCGCTATCGGATCCGGCGCGAGCCGGCCCTGCACTGCGTCTCGACGATCGAGGCCATCGGGGAGGCTCTCTCCGTGCTGGAGCCGCGCGGCTTCGACCGCCACGCCCTGCTCGCGCCGTTCGAGGCCATGGTCGACCACCAGCTCCGCTACGCCGAGCAGCGCGGCTCGCACCGCCACCTCGCCTACCGGAATCGTCCGCGCAAGCCGCGCTTGCCGAAGCTCCTGCGTGAGCGTGAGCCGGATTTGGTCGCGTACTACGGAGAGGCCAACGCCTGGCCCAAGGGCAGCGCGCTCGGCGGCGACGCGGAGGTGCTGCACTGGGTCGCCGAGCGCCTCAGCACCGGTGAGCGCTTCGAGGCGCTGCTCGCCCCGCGCCGGGAGCTCTCGCCGTCGTTCGAGGCCCACGCGAGAGTGGCGCCAGAGCGCGTCATCCACGGCGAATCGTTCGCGTCGTTCAGCGCGCGCTGGAGCGCCTTCTGTCGCGACACGGATCTGCTGCTGGGCTGGGGCTTCTACGCGGCTGAGCGCCTGAACGCCGAGGGCGTCATGCTGCCCGCGCTGGTGGATCTGCGCAGCCTGGCCCGCCGGCAGCTGCGGCGGAGCACGGGGGAGGTCAGGGCGTGCGCGGAGGCTCTCGGCGCTAGCGTGAGCCCGCCGTGGGCTATCGGTCGGGCCGGAGAGCGCCTGGCGGGAGCCGTGGCGGTGGCGCGCGCGCTGCTCGCCGCTTCTCCCAGCTGATGGGTCACACCTCCGACAGACCGCCAGCGCGATCGCTCACCAAGCGGCGCGCAACCCACACGGTGGTCGCCAAGATCAACATGGCCCAGACGCCGAGGGCCGCCGCGAGCAACCGACCTTCGCCGATCAGCTGCGACAATTCGTAGATGGCTTTGGTGATGGGGAAATGCGACTGCTGCTGAGCCAAAATCAGCGAGTCGGATACCTCCAGCATCGACAGCGCAAAAGCGAACAGCCCGCCCGCCAGTAAATGCGGCAAAACCAGGGGCAGCGTGACTCGCCACATCACGCGCGGCGGCGCCGCTCCCAGGCTCTGCGCGGCGTCTTCGACGCTGCGATTGATTTGCAGAAGGCCTGCCTCGGCCGAGCGCAGCACGAACGGCAAGCGTCGCATGGCGTAGGCCACGACGAGCAGCACCGTCGGATCGTGCGCCGGATCGAACATGGCGAGCGGCCTGCCTTCGCGCGAGATGGCGAGGTAGCCGAAGGCGAGCACGAGGCCCGGCACCGAGAGCGGCAGCATGGCCAGCGCGTCGAGCAGCTTGCGGCCCGGCGCGTTGCTGCGCACCACCACCCACGCGATCGCGAAGCCGAGCAACAAATCGATGGCCGTCGACAGCGCGACGTAGCGCAGGCTGCGCGCGATGGACGGCACCACCAGCGGATGCGCCAGCGCGGAGCGGAAATGGTCGAGCGTCGGCCCGCGCGGCAGCACCGTCTCGTACCAATCACTCGAGGAGGCGAGCAGCACGACGGCAACGTTCGGCAGCGCCGCCGCCGACAACACGACCAGCGCGAAGCCGGCGTAGACGTAGCCCCACGCGCCGGGAGCCGGCTTGCGCTCGCGCCGCGCCGCCCCTTTCACCCCCGCCCACACGTCCAAACGCCGCAAACACAGCCGACTGAGCCCGTACAAACCCACGGTGGACACGAGCGCAACCGTGACGAGGCCGTACACGAACGGGTTTTGCCCGATGTCTTTGAGCCCGACGAAAATTTGAACGGAGGTGACGCGGTCGTAGTCGCAGAGCAGCGGCACGCCGAGCTCCGTGAGGGCCCAGATGAAGATGATGGTGAGCGACGCGAACAAGCTGGGCGCGGTCAATGGAAGCGTGACGCGCCAGAGCTTGCGCAGCCCCCGCGCGCCGAGCGTCTCGGCGGCGTGCTCGAGCTCCGGGTTCTGGTTGGCCAGCGCGGCCGAGAGGTTGAAGTACAGGACCGGATAGAGGTGCAGCGCCGTCAGCGAGATCACGGCCCAGAAGCGGCCCTGCCGCAGCCAGTCGATCGGATCGGAGGGGTCCGACAGGCCGAACGTGGCCAGCGCCGCGTTGAAGGCGCCGCTCGGTCCGAACAGACGCTGAATGCCGAGCGCGCCGACGAAGGGCGGCACGAACAGCGGCAGTGGGATGAGCACCGCGAGCAGGCGGCGCCCGGGAAATTCGTAGCGCTGAAACAAGAGCGCTAGCGGCACGCCGATCAGCGCCGAGAGCACGGTGCTGCCCAAGGCGATGCCGAGCGAGTTGCGAAAACCCAGCAAATACACGGGGTTATCGAAGACGGCGCTCACGTAGGCCAGCGTGAAGCGGCCCTCTTGGTCGACGAATGCTCCGCGCAAGCTCTCGAGCAGCGGCCATAGGAAGAACACTCCGAACAGCGACGCCGTGATGACCAAGACGAGGAGGCCCGGAGACAGTCGCTTCATTGCCGTTGCCTCGCCAGCAGCGTGACCTGCTCGTAGTGCTGTTTCATCGCTTTGACGAGCCGGTTCTGGAGCGCGACCTCGCGCAGCGGGTCGGCGCTGGCGAGCACGGGCGCGATCTCACCCTTCACGACTGCGTACGACACGAGCGACATGTCGTCGAAGGCGGCGAGCGCGCCCGGCGGGTTGCCGTTTTCGGCGAGGGCGGCGGCTGCTTCGTGGAGCTCGACCTCCGTGTCGACGCACATGACGCGGATGACGAACGACAGCGCCCGAAACAGCGGACCCGTCCAGCTGCCGTGATAGGTGAACGCCCGCGCCGCTTCGTACGGATTGTCGTCCGGGTCCGAGCGCAGATGAGCGCGACTGGGCTCGAACAGAATGGGCAAGATCGGGGAGCGCCGGAGCGCGTACCGTTCGGGGCCGCCCGGCACGCCGCGCTTGTACGCGAAGAGCGCCTGCCCTTGCTCGCTGAGCACGAAGTCCAGGAAGGAGTGGGCTTGCGCGACGTTCGGCGCGCCTCGAAGCAGGCCGATGGGGTCCGCGCCCATGGAAGTACCACCCTCGGGCTGAACGAAGCGCAGGCGCTGGCCGGGCCCGGGCGTGTCACTCTCGAAGCGACCGTAAAAGTCGATGCACATGCCCGCCGCGGCGCTGCCGCTCTGGATGTCTTGCACCACCTTACCGGCTTGATCGGTGAAGTAGCGGGCGCCGCTGCCGATGCGCCTCACGAGCCGTAGCCCGGCGTCGAAGCCCTCCGCCAAAGCGGCGCTCTCGGCGGCGCTGCCGCGCGCGGGCGTCCCTCGGCGGGCGAGCATCTCGCCCATCTGCTGCTGAATCAGCATCTCGAACGCCTTGTTGGCGGAGCCGCTCTTGCTCGGATCGGCCAGCGCGAGGTGGCCGGCGAGGCGTGGATCAGCCAGGTCGTCCCAGCGCTTCGGTGCGCGAGTGATGCCGAGCCGCGTTAGCGCCTCGGGGTTATAGCAAATGCCAAAGCCCGAGACGCACGTCCCGACCCAGCGCCCCGCTTCGTCCCAATACGGCTCGCCGCCGACTCGCTGGGGGATGGCGCGGTCGCCACCTCCGAACAGCTCGGGCCGCCGCTGGCGCAGGCCGGAGTCGACCAGGCGGCCCGCCTCCGCGTGCTGGGAGAATTCGTAGCTGCCGCCGCCGAAGAGCAGGTCGAGCTTGATGCCGACGTTCGACCCGAGAAACGCCCGCCGCGCCCGGGCGGCGTCGTCGTCCCCGTGCGTGCTTTGCTTGGCGTTCGCGAAGGCTTGCGCGCCGCGCTCGCTCAAAGTTTGCCCGGTCTGGAGCGCGAAGTAGTTCTCGAAGGCGGAGCGGTACTCGGACACCAAGAAGCGAGAGATCTCGGTGGTGCCGCCGGGGCTGCGCCAGTCGATGTGGACGACGGGCTCGCCCCGCGCCGCGCGATAGCGGGCGAAGCCGCGCGCCATCTCGAAGCGAATGGCTTCGTTGTGCGGAGTCAGCACGACCAGTCGCTCGTCGCCGTCGGGCTCCGCGAGCGACGCAGGCCGAAGCGCGAAAGGTACGATGAGGAGCGCTGCGAGCGCGAGCAAGCCCGGCAGCGCCGCTTTCATGGGGCGCTGTCCGGCTCGAGCACCACCACGTCCGTCGGGCTCACGCAGGCCCACAGCTCCTGACCGGGGGCGAAGCTATCTGCGCGCGGCGGGTTGAGCTCGTAGGAGCGCAGCCGACCACCCGCGTAGGACAGCTCGTGCTCACACAGCTCGCCCAGGTAGCTGTTCTGCTCCACCCGCACGCGCAGCGAAATTCCGGCTCCGGGCTCGGCCTCGAGGCGCACGCACTCTGGGCGAATCGACAGCAGCACGCTCTGGGTCGCGCTGAAGGCAGGCTGGGCGGGGAGAGCCATCTCGACGCCGCCCGCGGCGACGCGAAGCTGCTCGTGATCGCTGGAGACGATGCGCGCGTCGAGCAGGTTGGTCTCCCCCAAAAAGGTCGCCACGCTGACGGAGCGGGGTGAGCGATAGACCGACCACGGTGAGCCTATCTGCTCCAGCTGACCCCGACGCATGACCGCGATGCGGTCGGCGATCGCGAGCGCTTCCTTCTGGTCGTGGGTCACGTAGAGCGTGGTAAGCCCGTGCTCCTTGCAGACGCGGCGGATTTCCTCGCGCATGCTGTGACGGAGCCCCGCGTCCAGGTTGGAGAGCGGTTCGTCGAGCAGCAGACAGCGCGGCCGCGTCACGAGCGCGCGGGCGAGGGCTACCCGTTGTTGCTCGCCGCCCGACAGCTGATCGACGCGGCGCGAGGCGAAGCCGCCCATGCGCACGTCGCTGAGCGCGCGTTCGATTCGCTCCGCGATCTCGGCGGACGGCCGCCGCTGCTCGCGCAGGCCGAAGGCGACGTTTTCACCGACGCTGAGGTGGGGGAAGAGCGCGAAGCTCTGGAACACCATGCCGATGTGCCGCTGATGCGGCGGGATCTTCGTGACGTCTTCACCGTCGAACAGCACTCGCCCCTGATCCGGCTTGACGAAGCCGGCGATGCTGCGAAGCAGCGTGCTCTTGCCACAGCCGCTCGGGCCGAGCAGCAGCAGCAGCTCGCCCGGCTGGACCGCGAAGCTGACGGAGCGGAGCGCGGCGCTGTCGCCGAACCGCACCGTAACACCCTCGACGGCGATCGCGATCTTGGTCAAGGGCTAGCCCGATTCACCGACGCGCTGCGGAAGCTCCCAAAGCTTGGCCAGCTCGTTGAGCAGTGACGCCTCGCTCTGGGCGATGGTGTCGCGCACCGCGACACCATAAACGAGCTCGAAGATGATCTCACGCGCGTCCGGTCGGTCGACGCTACTGGCGGCGCGCAAGATGGCGCTCCCGTCAGCGAGCGCCGCCGCGGCGTCACGCGCGGCTTCGAAGCGCTCGGCGCCGATCTCGTCGGCGACTTGCTCCAGCAGCTCCAGCTCCTCCTGGGAGACGCTGCCATCCATACGCGCCATCAGGCCTACCAACGCCAAGAGCACGACCTGTTCGGGGTGTGACAGATCATCCAGAGTCATGAGGAGACCCTGGTAACACGCCGGCGCCCGCGCCGAAACGGCTACTGCAGGAAGCCTTCGCGCTTCAGCCGCTCGACCACGCGCTGGTCGTCTTTGATGTCCGGCTTGGCGACCTGTTTGCGCAGGGCGGTGATGGTCTTATGCGGCCAGCTCTTCTGCACGATATTCACGATGAAGGTGGGGACCGAGCCGCGCGGATCCACGACGACCTCGGCGACGACCTGGGTGCCCCGCGTCTTGGTGCCGTCTTTGTTCGTCCGCTCCACCATCGTCAGCTCGAACTTGCCGGAATGGAAGTGGCCGCGCACGTAGGCGTCGTATTCCGGGGCAGCCTTGTCGGTCACCGAATAGTAGCTGAACGTTACCTTCTTCTTGGCCGGGTCGGTCTTGATCAGCGTTTTGAAGACGAAATCGCGATCCTTGAGCGGAGACGGCGTCTTGATGTGATTCCAGTTGATGGCTTCGGTCTCGCTCAGCTCGCGCAGCACCTTCGTCTTCACCAGTCGGTCGATCCACTCGGTCGACCGCTTGCGATCGGCCAGCACGCTCGCGACGCGCGTGATGGGAGCCGCGATGAAGCCTTCTCCTCGCAGCGCAACCACGTCGCTGCCGGGGACGTCGCGCCGGAAGCAGCGTACGCCATCCTCCTCGTCGAACAGCTCCCAGGGCGGGGCTTTTGCGGGCGCGTCCGCGAGGGCGACCCCCTCGAGGGCAAACACCGTGAGCAGGCTGGTGACGAGCAGACGTAGGCGCATGGGCAAACCCTCTTCTCCCCAGCTTATCAAAGAAACGCCGCTTGTCGGCTCGCGGCGACCCAAGGCGGCCCCGCCGCGCGATTTCTTGCTAGGGCAGGAGGGCTCCGCGCCGGCCGAGCCCTCGCCGTGAGCGTTCGATGCGCAGCGAGGCGAGCGCGCTTCAGCCGGAGCGACGCCCCGGCAAGAGACTGAATGGAGCGACGCGAAGGCGGACGGAGCTGCCGGGCTCGGTCGCCGAATACGCGGGGAGCACGCTGACTCGCGACGCGGGCGACAGCGATGGGCGCGGCGCGGGGACGGAGGAGCGCCGCGCGTCGTTCTCGGCCGCGAGCTTGAACGCGGTCAGCTCTTCCTCCAGGATGCGTTCGGCGCTGAGCGCCTCGATTTGACGCGACGCGGGAGTCGAGCGGGGCGCGGAGAGCTCCGTTTCGGCTTCGCTGCGCTCGGCGGTGGAGGTGGCGAGCTGAAAGACGCAGCTCAGGCCTTCACTCAGCGTGCCGTGGCGGGCTGCGCGCGCGCACGCCTGCGAGATGCTCGAGGCGTACGAAACGCCGTGCTCAGTCGACTGAAGGCCCGCCGCCTGGCGGAGCAAGTGACGCACGGCGGCGCTCCCGCTGGCCTCCGTCGTGCGCACGCGCTCGAAGCCGTCGAGGTTTCTGCCGAGCGACCACAAGCTCTCGAGCAGCGGCTTGAACGCCGTGCGGCGTCCCTCTTCGCTGGAGTACAAGTCCACGCTGTCGGGCCCGCAGACGATCACCAGCGGCACCGCCGCCGCCGCCGCGCGCTCCAGCCAGTGCGCGACATCGTCGCGTCCGAGCGCGAGCACGGCACGCAGGCTGCTCGGAGCCGAGCCGAGCTGGATTGAAAGCACGTGTAGGGAGTCGGTGCGAAAGGTGGCCATGGGCCTCAGTCCGCTCCAACGGTCGCGGGTCGCCGAAGTTGAGGGGGCTGACCCACGGGGGCGCCAGTGACCACCGCTGGGTAAATCGGCGCTCCCCGGGGCGGCCATCGCAGCGTTGCTGTCCGGCTTGTTGGCCTAGTCTATGCTGCCGCCATGTCGCTGCCGGCGCTCGAAGCTCAGGATCTCGCTGAGCTTTCTATCTTTCCACTGCCGAACGTCACCCTGTTCCCGGGCGCTCTGCTGCCGCTGCACGTGTTCGAGCCGCGCTACCGAGAGCTGGTCGCCGACGCGCTCGGCGCGCGTGGCATCTTCGCCATTGCTCGCCTGAGGCCGGGCTTCGAGGCCAACTACGAAGGGCGCCCTCCCGTGCATGAAGTATGCGGCGTGGGGGTGATCGAGGAGCACAGTCAACGGCCCGACGGGCGGTATGATCTCGCGCTACGCGGCATCGGTCGCGCGCGCATCGAGCTCGAGCTGCCGCCGCTGCGAGCCTTCCGTCGCGTGCGCGCCGTGCGCCTCGAGGACGCGCCCGCCGACCCGGCGCTGGTCGCGGCTTGGCAGATCAAGCTCGGATCGCTGTGGGAGCGCCTGGCGCCGCACCTGCCGGAGCAGGTGCGCGACTTGCGGGCGCTGACTCGCGGCGCCGCCGACGCCGGTGCCTACGCCGACCGTTTGGCGGCGGCGATGGTGGCCGACCCTGAGGCGTGCCAAGCGCTCCTGAACGAAGCCAATCCGGCCGAGCGGCTGCGGCTGCTCACGGTGCGCGTGCAAGAGCTGGTCGACGCGCTCTCGCCGCCGAGCGTGGAGCGCGACCGCGCATTGAACTGAGCGGTGATCGCGGCCTAAAATGAGGCAATGCAGCCGGCGCCTCTGTTGATCGGTATCGCGGGCGGAACCGGCAGCGGCAAGACCACGTTGGCGGCGCGGCTGGTGAGCGAGCTGGGCGCCGGAGTCGCGATGCTCGCGCACGACTGGTATTACCGCGATCGCTCGGCCATGCCCGAGCTCGAGCGCGAAGCCATCAACTACGACGAGCCGAGCGCGCTCGACAGCGGGCTGCTCGTACAGCACCTAGCGGAGCTACGCCAGGGGCGCGCCGTCGAGTGCCCGCAGTACGACTTTGCGACGCACACACGTAGCGCGGTGACTCGCAGCGTGGCGCCTGCGCGCATCGTCGCCGTCGAAGGCATCTTGCTGTTCGCCGTCCCGGAGCTGTGCGCGATGTTCGACCTTCGCATCTTCGTCGACACCGACGACGACATTCGCCTCATGCGGCGGATCGCGCGTGACATCGTCGAGCGCAAGCGCGACATCGCTTCCATCGAGAGTCAATATTACGGCAGCGTTAGGCCGATGCACGTGCTGCACGTCGCCCCGAGCAAGCGACACGCGCACCTCGTCGTGCCCGAAGGCGGCGAGAACGCTCAGGCCCTCGACGTGATCGTCGGCCGCCTCAAGTACCTGCTCCTGAGCCCCTAGAACGCCGAACGGTTTGACCGCTCGGCGTTCTAGACCTTTCCTGGTGGGGGCAGCTCGCGCTGAGCACTGATCGTATCTTTTTCGGGAATTTGGCTTTGGTGGCCTCGGTTGGTTCGCCATGGCAGGTGCACAGGCGTGGGCGGAGGAGGAATTTCGGAGTGCCGCGTTGGGC
>JAEYWK010000002.1 GCA_023431345.1 Pseudomonadota bacterium | reverse complement strand
GCCTCCCGCAGTCGAGCCGGCGCCGCCACCCGGGCCGCCGCCGCCCGCGCCGCCGCAAGAGTCACCCGGCTTCGCGGAAGCGCTGGCGGCGCTGCGGCCGAGCGGCACCGAGGCGCAGCTGGCCGCGCTCTCGGCCGCTCCCACCAGCGCCGAGCCCTACGCGCAAGCTGCGCTCGCCTACGCGACGACCGACGCCGCGGGCATGACCTTGATTTGGGGCATGATCTACCAAGCCATGGGCGGCGGAGCGTCGGATGCAGCGCTGGGGCGCGCGTTCTCGAAGGTCTTGGTCGAGCGCATCCAAGCTGGCCCCGCAGACAATGGCCAAGACCTGACCTTCAACCTGCGCTTGGCGCCGGGGCGAATGCCGGCGCGTCAATACAGCGACGGCTCCGTGGAAGCGCCGCTCGCGCACGTGTTCGAGGCCTTGTTCGGTCCCGCTGTCGTCGGCTTTCGCCCGCCCTGGACGATCGAGCAGTTCTACGACGCGATCAGCACGTGGGCGGGCATCGTTAGCTCGCGCGGCACCCCACTCGACGAGAAGCTCGAGCTCGACGGCTGGCTCGTCACCACCGCCAAAGCGGGGCACCTCGAGGCCTACTGCCACCAGCTGCTCGGCGCGGCGTATCCTACGGAATTCAAGGCCTACTCGGCCAAGAACGGCCCGGCCCTCAAAGCCTACCGCGCTTACTCGAAGAGCTCGGCGCTGACGCCTTCGAGCGCGGTGATGCCCGACGACCTGGTGCGCATCCCCGCCCCGCCCGAGATGTGAGGCTACCGGCGGAGCGCCACGTAGGCCGCGAGCACGACGACGGCTACGAGCAGGAGCCAGAGCCATGCCCGCGACGACCTTCGCGGCTTGGGCGCTGGCGCGCGCGGCGGATCGGAGGCGCGCGAGGCGATCGCGTGGCTCTGCGAGCTCGACAGCGGCGGCACGCTCGACGGCGAGGCGGGGGGAAAGGACGAGCTCGGCTCGAGCCCCAGCCGCGGGATCGAGAGCGGCGGCACGTCGGCCGCCACGATCTCGACCGGAGGCGGGCGATTGCTCGGAGAGAGGGGGCGCAGCGGCAGCTCGGCCGCGAACGGCGTCGACTGCAACGGTAGCTCGGCGCTGACCCAATTTTCGGCGCGCGCGACCATGCGCGTGCGCTCTGCCAGCGCGTCGCGCGCCAAATCGAGCACCCACTCGCCGATGCGGCGCGCGTTGGCTCGCGGCGGCGCCGCCGCTTCGAACGCCTCCGCGAGCTCGTGCATGCTGGCGAAGCGAGCGGCCACGTTCATCGACAGCGCGCGCATCACGATGTCGTCGAGCTCGGCGGGCAGATCCGGGCGAAACTGCGACAGGCGCGGGTAGGCGCCGCGCAGCACCGCTTCTCCGGGCTCTTTCTCCTGGTCCGCAGGGAACAAGCGGCGCATCGCCAGCAGCTCCCAGATGACGACGCCGGCCGAGAACACGTCGGAGCGCTGCGTGAGCCGCTCGCCGCGCAGCTGCTCGGGCGACATGTAGCCGCGCTTGCCCTTGCGCCGCTCGGGCGCCGTTTCCTCGATGTGCTCGAGCGCGGTCGCGATGCCGAAGTCCAGCACGCGCGCCACGCCATCGGCCCCGACGAGCACGTTCGGCGGCGAGATGTCGCGGTGGACGAGCGACAAGGAGCGCCCCTTTTCGTCCGTCGCGTCGTGGATGGCGGCGAGCCCCTGCAGCATGTCGAGCGCGATGCCGATCGCGATCGGCAGCGGCACGTAAGCTCGCTTTTGCTTCGCCTGCGTGCGGCACAGCGTGCTCAGCGCTTCGCCGTGCACGTAGTCGAGCACCAAGAGCACGTCGCCCTTCGTGGCCACGACGTCGAGCGTGGCCGCGACGTTGGGGTGCCGGACCCGCGCGGCCAAGCGCGCCTCCGCCAGCAGCATTTCCGTGAACTCTTGGTCTTCCACCAAATGCGGCAAGAGCTTCTTGATCGCGACGACGCGCGAGAAGCCGCCCGCGCCATCGAGGCGGCCGAAGTGGACCGTCGCCATGCCGCCCGTCGCGAACTGCTCGAACAGCGCGTAGCGGCCGACGGTGGATACGGGCCCGCGCTCGGAGATGGGTCCGTCGACGTGGCTGATCTGCTTTTCGCGCGGCGAGGGTCCGTCGCCCTCGACGCTGTCGTCCGCCTCGTCCGAGGCTGCCTCCCACGCGCCGGGGGGCGCGAGCGGCTCCAACCCGAGCGAGGCATGCTCGGACGGCACCCTGGCCATCGCCGGGATCACCACGCGCAGCGGATCTTCGGTCACGGGGGTGCCCGTCACCTCCGTCTCGGGGGGAGGGGGCAGCGTGCCGTCGACGGGAATCAGCGAGCCGCAGCCGCGACAAGCGATCTTGACCACGCGACCACGGATCTTTTCGTCGTAGAGGCTCGCCGGTACCGTGCGGCGGCTCCCGCACGACTGACAGACGACCGTGATTCCCATCGGCGCGCACAGTACCTCAAAATTTTGGGCCGTGTGGACGCAGAAATGCGCCTATTTCGATAAGAGTTGATCGCACCGCCAGAGTGCGGAACAACGCGCTCGTCCATCGGAACGAGTCCATTTGAGCACCCTGAGCCAGGCCGAGCGGCGCGCGCTGCTTCCCATCTTCTTGATAGTCGTCGTCGACATCCTCGGCATGACGATCATCTTGCCGCTCTTGCCGTTCTACGCCGAGGAGTTCGGCGCCTCGGCGCGCCAGATCGGCTTGCTCATCGCGACGTTCGCCGTGTGCCAGCTGTTCTCGGGCCCGGTGCTGGGACAGATCGCAGACCGCGTCGGCCGCAAGCCCATGCTGATCATCAGCCAGATCGGTACGCTGATCGGCTTCGTCGTGCTCGGCGGCGCGACGTCGCTGTGGATGGTGTTCGTGTCACGCGCCATCGACGGCGCGACCGCGGGCAACCTGTCGCTCGCGCAGGCCTACGTCTCCGACGTCACCCGCAAGGAGAACCGAGCCAAGTCGTTCGCGGTCATCGGCATCGCGTTTGGGCTCGGCTTCTTGGTGGGACCCGCGATCACCGGTTTCCTGTCGCACTACGGGCACCGCTACCCCATTTACGCCGCGCAAGCGCTGGCGGCGCTCAGCATCGTCGCGACGGCGCTGCTGCTGCCGGGCGCGAAGCCTCGGAGCGCGGGCGGGGCGGATGGGCCTGGCGGGCGGCGGCTGTCGCCGTTTTCGTGGGCGCTCTACGCTCAGTACTTCGGTCGCCCCGTGCTCGCGTCGCTGCTCTGGCAATTTTTCTTCTTCGCTTTTGCGTTCGCTTGCTTCACCTCCGGCTTCGCGCTGTTCGCCGCCCGCGCGCTGGTTTGGGAGGGTGAGCCCTTCGGCGCCAAGCACGTCGGCTACGTGTTCGCTTACGCGGGTTTCCTCGGCATCATCTTGCAGGGGGGGCTGATCGGGCGTCTGGTGAAGCGCTTCGGAGAGGCGAAGCTGGCGCGCGCCGGCTTCGTCGCCATGAGCGCCAGCTACTTCACGCTGGCGTTCGTGCGCCAGCTGCCGGAGCTGCTCATCAACGGCGCGCTGGGGGCCTTTGGTCAAGGAGCGCTGCGGCCCGCGCTCACCGCGCAGGTAACGCACCACAGCGGTCGTGACGAGCAAGGCATGGTGCTCGGCCTCACTCAATCGCTCACCTCCATCGCTCAGGTCACGGCGCCCATCGCCACGGGCTACCTGATAGGTCAAGGCTGGCTCGTGGGTTGGGGGGCGATGGCGGGCTTCGCCGCGCTCGTCGGCTTGCTGCTGAATCTCCGCCAAGAGCGCGGGAGCGTTACGTAATCCGGTGAGAAGGTCGGGGCGCGCGCCAGCGTGATTGTGCTCGACGCCTCCCGCACCTAGGGTGCGCGGCCCATGACCGATAGCACTGACCGAGACGACGACGCGCCCGAGTCCAACGAGCCGGAGCGGGAAGCGGAATCGAAGAAGCCGGCGACGGCGGCGAAGCCTCGGACGAAAGCCAAAGCGACCCGCGACGTAGCGGCGAAGGCGCCGCTCAAGCGCGCCGGAATCGCGCCGGGAAGCGCCGGCGTGCTGGCGCTCGTCGCGCTCGCCCTCGGCGGCGCCGGAGGTTGGTTCGGTCACATCGCGCAGGCCAAAGCGGCCGTCGCGCGCGCCGACGCGGCTCCCGCGGGGAGCGCCGGGAGCCATGAGGGGCCGTGCGGCGCTTGGGAAACCAAGATCTGCAGCAGCAGCGGGCAGGAGTCCGCGCCGTGCCAACAGGCGCAGATGGCGGTCGACTTGCTGACGCCTTCCGGCTGCCAGGCTGCGCTCGACGCGGTGCCGGCCACCCTGGCCAAGATCAAGGCGGCTCGCTCGTCTTGCGAGACCTTGGTCAAGAAGCTGTGCGCCGACCTGACGCCCGAGTCACCTGCGTGCGCGATGGTCAAAGAACGCACCCCGAGCTTCCCTCCCAAGCGCTGCGACGAGATGCTCGGCCAGTACGATGCCGTGCTCGGCGAGCTGCGGCAGCTCGAGGCGCAGGGCGGCTTGCCCATCGGCTCGCCTCAAGGCGCGGCGCCGGGCACGCCGATGCCGAGCATGCCGGCCGACGACGGCCACGGGCATTGAGCAGCTCGCCAAGGCCGAAACAGCCGCCCGCTGCTTTCAGGGATCATGTCCGAAAGCGGCCAGACGAGGGTGGCTCGGAGCGCTAGGCTCCTGACGTGACGCTGGATCCGAGCCACTGCTACGAGGTCGTGAAGGCGCGCGACGCGCGCTTCGACGGCGCGTTCTTCGTCGGTGTTTCGACGACCGGCGTCTACTGCCGGCCGGTGTGCACGGTGCGCACGCCTGGCCGTGACCGCTGCTCGTTCTTCACCAACGCGGCCAGCGCCGAGGCGGCCGGCTTTCGGCCCTGTCTGCGCTGCCGGCCCGAGCTCGCACCTGGCAGCAGCGCCCCCGTCGACGCCGTGAAGCGCGTGGCCAACCTCGCCGTCGCTCGCATCGAGGCCGGGGCGCTCGGCGAGCTTTCGGTGGAGAGCTTGGCGAGCGAGCTCGGAGTCGGCGTGCGCCAGCTCCATCGCGTGATCGAAGCCGAGTACGGGGTCGGCCCGCTCGCGCTGGCCCAGACCCGGCGCTTGCTGCTCGCCAAGCAGCTCCTTACCGATACCTCGCTGAAGGTCGTCGACGTCGCGTTCGCGAGTGGCTTCTCGAGCGTGCGCCAGTTCAACCGTCAATTCCGGCAGTCTTACCGGCTGAGCCCGCTTTCGCTGCGCCAGCGCCAGAGCGCGAAGGTGAGCCCTCACATCGTGCTCAAGCTCGGCTTCCGGCCACCGCTGGCTTGGCGGCCGCTGGTGCAGTTCCTGGCGGGGCGCGCGGGCACGCGCACCGAGAAGGTAGACGGAGATCGCTACCTGCGCAGCGTACGGCTCGGCAAGCATCGGGGCTTCATCCTCGCCCAGCCGCTCGGTCCGAGCCTGCTGGGCGTAGAGGTCGCGCCGTCGCTCTTGCCCGTCTTGCCGGAGCTGCGCGTGCGCTTGCGGCGCCTCTTCGACCTCGAGGCGAACCCCAGCGTCATCGACGGCTTCTTGAGCCGGCACCGCGACCTCGGCCGCTACCTGCGCCGCACCGCCGGTCTGCGCGTGCCGGGAGCTTGGAGCGGGTTCGAGCTCGCGCTACGCGCCGTGCTCGGACAGCAAATCAGCGTGAAGGCGGCCACGACGATCTTCGGGCGCTTCGTGGACACCTTCGGCAGCGCCGTCGACACGCCCGACGAGGCCGTGAATCGCGTCGCCCCGGAGGCGAGCGACTTGGCCGACGCGACGCTGCAGCAAATCATCGATCGCGGCGTGACGGCCAAGCGCGCTGAGTCCGTGCTGGCGCTCGCGCGGGCCGTCGCCGACGGCAAACTGAAGCTCGATCCACCCGTCGATGTCGCCCGCATGCGTGAGGCGCTCTGCGAGCTGCCCGGCATCGGCCCGTGGACGGCGGAGTACGTCGCGATGCGCGCCCTCGGGGATCCCGACGCCTTCCCGCACTCCGACCTCGGCTTGCTGCGCGCCCTCGAGCTCGACAAGCCGGCGGCGCTACGCACTCTCGCGGAGGCGTGGCGACCGTGGCGCGCTTACGCAGCGCTGCATCTCTGGCACGGCTACGCGGCAGGTGGATGATGAAGAGCAAGATCGAGGCCCCGTACTGTTCGGAAATGGAGTCGCCGGTGGGCACGCTGTGGTTGCTCGGCGACGAGCGCTCGCTGATGGGCTTGTACATGCAAGACCAGCGGCATCGCCCGACATTGCCGGTGGGCTGCGTCCGGCGTGACTCGAGCTTTCGCGGCGTGAAGGAGCAGCTCGAGGCTTATTTCGCCGGACGGCTCAGCGCGTTCGAGGTGGAGCTGAACGGCCAGGGTAGTGAATTTCAGCGCACGGTGTGGCGCGCGCTGGGCCAAATCCCCTTTGGCCAGACCGAGAGCTACGGCGCGCTCGCCAAGCGCATCGGTAAGCCGAACGCCTCCCGCGCCGTGGGCCTCGCCAACGGCAAAAATCCGATCGGCATCATCGTGCCGTGTCACCGCGTGATCGGCGCGAGCGGCTCGCTCACCGGCTATGGCGGAGGCTTGTCTCGCAAGCAATGGCTGCTCGAGCACGAGCGGCGCTTCGCCGGCTGAGACCCGTGCGCTTCAAGGCAGCGTCACCTCGGTGAATCGATTGCGGCGCTCGGTGTCGGCCGTGCCGAGCTCGCGGTCGCTGTTGTCGCCGCTGCACCACAGCCGGTCGTCGAGGGTGACGCCGCAGGTGAAGAAGCGACCGACGGAGAGCGCCTTCCAAGCACCGCCCTCGCCCGGAGCCGGCACCTCGATCGGCTCCGCCTGGAGCCGCCGGTTGTCACCGAGTCCGAGCTGGCCCTCGATGGCGCGGCCCCAACAGTACGCCCGGCCTGCTGCGTCGAGGCCGCAGGTGTGAAAGGTGTCGAGAGACACGCGCGATAGCGGCGTCAAGCCTGAAACCAGCGTTGGCGTGAGCACGGGGCCCTCCACGCCGTTGCCCAAATGCTGATCGATGGCGTCCCCCCAGCACAGGAGCTCGCCGCCCGCCGTCAGGACGCAGGCCGAGTCTTGTCCGGCATCGAGGCTGTTGGCTCCCGCCGCGGCCGCGATCGGCGTCGGCTCGCGAACACGCACGGGTGAGCTGTCACCGAGGCCTATCTGTCCCGCGCTGTTGCGCCCCCAACCGAGCACGTCGCCGCTCTCCCGCAGCGCGAGCGTATGCCCTTGGCCGCAGCGAACCTCGACGAAGTCGGAGAAGCTCGTCACGCGCACTGGAGCGCGCTGATTCTCGTCCGGTGCGTCGCCTTGGCCGAGCTGCGTCTCGACGTTCTCTCCCCAGCAGTACAGCTCTCCCGAGCGCAAGATCGCGCAGCCGTGCTGGTAGCTCACGTCGAGCTGCTTGGCGGGGCCGGGTAAAGGAACGACGCCAGCGGTGGCGAGCGCCGGCACGTCGGCCGCTTGTGCCAGCTGGCCTTGCGCGTTGCTGCCAGCGCAGCGCACGTCGCCGTCCGCGTCGAGCCAGCAGCTGTGCCGGGACCCGACCGAGACTTGCAGCACATTGGCGGCGCCGCGCGCGCGCACGGGGGCAGTGTGCACGCTCGTGTCGCCTGCGCCGAGCTGGCCGTCTCGGTTGTCCCCCCAGCAGTAGACCAAGCCGGCTTTGGCCACGCACGCGTGCGTCTGGCCGGCGCTGAGCGATATCCCTAGGCCGGGCTGCGGCGGGGGCCCGCTGCTCTCGCCCGCGTCGCTGCGAGCGCCGCCATCCGTCGCCGTAGCGCCTCCGGGGCCGTGAGCCCCTTCGCCCGCGCTGGCTCCGGCCGCGCTCGCCGCGGGCCTTTCGTCCAGCACCTCGACCACGTCACGACAGCTGAGCGTCGCGAGCGCGGCGGCCACGAAGCACAGGGGCAGGGAAGGCCTGGGCATTCGGCGTCCATTCGGGTACCCGGCCCGGCTGCTTGCGTCAACGGCGCCCGAGCCGCCGGCAGTGGGTCGGCGCCCGCCAGGCCCGAGCGAGGCGGTGAGCGGTGCTACGGTCCACGCCATGTCTTCGCAATTCGAGTCGCTGCCGCTCGCGCCGGCGCTGCTCCAGGTCTGCTCCGAGCTGGGCTTTACCGAGCTCACTCCGATCCAGGCTCAAAGCATCCCCCTGCTGCTCGCGGGGAAGGATCTGATCGGCCAGTCGAAGACAGGCAGCGGCAAGACGGCCGCCTTCGCGCTGCCGCTCTTGCAGCGCATCGAGCTTCCGCGGCGCGAGCTGCAAGCGCTCGTGCTCTGCCCCACGCGTGAGCTGGCGGCTCAGGTGGCGCGTGAGCTGCGCCGGCTCGGTCGCAATTTGAAGGGCCTCGCGGTGCTCACTTTGGCGGGTGGTCAAGAGATGCGGGAGCAAGCTCGCGCGCTCGAGCAGGGCGCGCACGTCGCGGTCGGCACGCCGGGCAGGTTGGTCGACCACCTGCAGCGCCGAAACTTGAAGGTGCACCGCGTCGCTACCGTCATCCTCGACGAGGCGGATCGCATGCTCGACATGGGCTTCGGTGACGACGTGGGCAAGGTGCTGCGCGCTCTGCCTCCCGCGCGACAAACCGTGTTCTTCTCCGCGACCTATCCGGCCAGCATCCGCGAGCTGAGCGCCAAGTATCAGCGCGAGCCGGAGCAGATCAGCATCGTTCAGGAGGCCGACGACGCGCCGCAGACGAAGGAGCTGCTGCTCAACGTCGCGCCCGAGCAGCGGCTCGAAGCGCTGCGCTGGGTGCTGGCAGAGTACCCGCACGAATCGGCGCTGGTCTTCGCGAACATGAAGACCACCGTCTCCGAAATCGCGCGCAGCTTGGCGGCCTCGCGCGTGAGCGTCGAGAGCTTGCACGGCGATCTCGAGCAGCGCGATCGCGACAAGGTGATGGCCAAGTTTCGCAACGGTAGCACGCGGGTGCTGGTAGCGACCGACGTGGCCGCTCGCGGCATCGACCTCGACAAGTTGGATTTGGTCGTCAACTTCGAGCTGCCCTCGCAGCCGGAAATCTACGTGCACCGCGTGGGCCGCACCGGGCGGGCCAAGCAAGTGGGCCTCTCCGTGTCGCTCTGCGCGCAGGCCGAAGCGCACCGGCTGGAGGCCATCGAGCTTTACACGGGCTCGGCGCTGCGTCGCATCGAGATCAAGTCCTCGGCTGCGGCCTCGCCCTCGTCTGCTGCGCCCGCGGGAAAGCAGGCCCCGACGGCGGCGGCCAAAATGGCGACGGTGCGGCTCTCGGGCGGGCGCAAAGACAAGCTCCGCCCCGGCGATATCCTCGGCGCTCTGACCGGGGAAGCGGGCGGTCTCCCTGGCGACGCCATCGGCAAGATCGAGATCCACGATCGCTTCACGTACGTCGCGGTCGCCAAGTCCTCCAGCCGGCACGCGGTGCAGAGCCTCAACGCCGGCCGCATCAAGGGCAAGCGCTTCAAAGCGGAGATCGTCGAGTAGGATGAAGCGCTACGTCGTCGGCTCTCAGTCAGCTTCCCTCGATTGGTCTCGAGCGCCGCTGCTCAGTGATTTTCGCTTCCCCTGGGAGAGCACGCCTCCGCCGCGCACCGAGCTTCGCGCCGTGGTCCACGCCGGCCGGCTGCGCTTTCGCTTCGACTGCGTCGATCGAGAGCTGGTCCTTGGGGAGGGCGCTACCGAGAAAGAGCGGGTGCTGGGCTCCGATCGCGTCGAGCTCTTCTTCGCGACCAGCCCGCAGCTGAATCCCTACTTCTGCCTGGAGATGGACCCGCGCGGCCTCGTGTACCAGTACCGAGCGCGCAGCTATCGCCAGTTCGACGACGCCCCGTGGGCACCCGAGCTCGAGGTGCACGCCTCGCTGACGGCGCCCCACTACAGGGTCGAGGGCAGCTTGCCCCTGGCGTGTCTGCACGCTCACGGCTTGCTCCCGAGCGGAGGTGGCGAGCTGCTCGCGGGAGCATACCGCGCTGAGCTCTCACGACTGCCGCACGGCGCCGTGCACTTCGGCTGGATGTCTTGGGTCGATCCGAAAACCGACAAGCCCGACTTCCACGTGCCGAGCTCTTTCGGTACCTGGGTCTTCGCGTGACTGGAAATTTATAAAGCGCCTCGCGTGCCGGGCCGCCGCAATCCCGAAGCCTGGACGCGGCGGCTCGCATAGACTGAGGCCATGAGGACTTCGCGCTTTCTCGCTTCACGTTTTCTGGTGGGTGCGAGCAGCGTGGCGCTGCTGGCTTTCGTCGGCTGCAGCGTAAGCGACTCCGGTGCACCTGGCGGCGCGGGCGCCGGGAGCGGTCCGACGGGTGAAGCGGGCGGCGGACAGCCTCCGTTCGGCGGCGGTGGCGGGAGCGGGCCCGTCGCGGGCGGCGCGGGTGGCCCTAGCG
>JAEYWK010000272.1 GCA_023431345.1 Pseudomonadota bacterium | reverse complement strand
GCCACGGGCCGGCCGGCGCCGGGGGCGCAGCGGCGGGCTCGGCGGGAGCCATGAGCGGCGGAAGCTCGGGGGCGGGCGGTGGCCCGGATCACGGCGGCAGCGGGGGAGCGGGCGGCGGCGGGACAGGCGGGGTCGGCGGTGGTGGGGGTAGCCAGAGCAGCGGCGGCGATTGCAACAGCGTCACCGAGCAGCCGGTGATCACCGTCGCCAAATCCGGCGGCAACTTCGCGACCATACAGGCCGCGCTCGACAGCCTCCCGAAGACCAACACCACGCCGACGCAAATCCGCATCGCTCCCGGCACCTACCAAGAGAAGCTCATCGTGCAGGTGCCGAACGTCACGCTGTGCGGACAAGCGGGCAAGGCCAGCTCGACCATCCTCACGTACAAGGACAACGCCAACACCCCGAAGCCCGAGGGCGGGACGCTGGGCACGACGGGCAGCGCCAGCACCAACATCACCGCCAACGACGTGTCGGCCGAGAACCTGACGTTCGCGAACAGCACCCCGCTCGGCGGCTCGCAAGCGGTAGCGCTGCTCGTGAGCGGCAACCAGGTGCAATTTCGCAATTGTCGCTTCTTGAGCTTTCAGGACACGCTCTACGTGCGCAAGCAGAAGCAGTATTTCAAGAGCTGCTACGTCGAAGGCAGCGTCGACTTCATCTTCGGTGACGGCACGGCCGTGTTCGATGGCTGCACCGTGCACAGCGCGGCCAGTGGCACGGCCGTGACGGCGCCCAACACGCAGCAAGACGTGGCGTACGGCCTGGTGTTTCTCGGCGGCGCGCTGACGTCGAGCCAAGGGCCTTCGTCGACCGTGCTCGGGCGCAACTGGGGCGCTTACGGCTCGGCGACCTTCCTGCGCACCGAGCTCGGCGCGCACATCAAGCCCGTGGGCTGGCAGGCGATGGGCGAAAACACGCTCGATACGGCCCGCTTCGCCGAGTACGAGACGACCGGTCCTGGCGCCAGCTCGCTCGGGGCACGCGCTCCGCAGTCGAAGCAACTGAGCGACCAGCAAGCCGAAAACTACACGCTGGCCAAGATCTTCGGAGGCTGGGTGCCGAGCTTCAGCAAGTAGCGGCGCTGACGGCGCCTAGGCGACTTGCAGCATCCCTTCACGGATGATGAAGGAGACGACGGCTTCGACGCCCTCACCTTGGCGGATGCTCGTGAAGACGAAGGGGCGCTGGCCCCGCATCTTCTTGGCGTCGCGGTCCATGACCTCGAGCGAAGCGCCGACGTGGGGCGCTAGGTCGGTCTTGTTGATGACCAACAGGTCGCTCTTGGTGATGCCGGGCCCCCCTTTGCGCGGGATCTTGTCGCCGCCCGCGACGTCGATCACGTACACGGTGAGGTCGACGAGCTCGGGACTGAACGTGGCGGCGAGGTTGTCGCCGCCGCTCTCGACGATGATCAAGTCGAGGCTAGGGT
Source organism: Pseudomonadota bacterium (assembly GCA_023431345.1). GTDB lineage: Bacteria > Myxococcota_A > Polyangia > Polyangiales > Polyangiaceae > PMG-095. The sequence goes on along the minus strand of JAEYWK010000272.1, from coordinate 135,777 downwards.
ACTGCTCGTTCAGGCGGTCGATGGCGTCGAGGTTGATGGAAGCGTCTTCTCGAATCGCCGTGTGAGGGCAGCCGCCGGTCTCGACGCCGACGATGCGCTCGATCGGCAGCGCGCCGCTGCGCATCAAGAACTGCGCGTCTTCCTTGGTGTAGATGTCGTTGGTCACGACGGCCATGTCGCAGCGCGAGCGCAGCTCCTTGCACAGCGCGTCGACGAGCGCGGTCTTGCCCGAGCCGACGGGCCCGGCGATGCCGACACGAAGAGGTCCTTTGCGGGTCATAACGAATCTCCTAAGAGCGGAAGAGCCTAGAGTACTGAGTTTCGTGCAAGGCCGAGAGCAGGAGCTGGCCGGGCGTGGAAGAGGCGAGCTCGTCGTCGGGGCGATCGAGGGCGGCCGGTACCCCGCGCGCCGCTCGCTCGATCAGCGCGGACAGGACGCGCTGCGCGTCGCTCTGCCCGAGCGGGATGAGGCGCGTCGCGGCCCCTACCTGCGCCTCGACCCAGGCGTAGGTGTAGGCGAGCGCGGCTTCGGGCAACGGCGCGTCCCAGGTGACAGCCGCCAGCGCGAACGTCGTCGCCAACGTGACGCGCGGGTCATGTTGCCAAGAGCCGGCTGCGGCCACGCCCTCGCGATCGAGCAGGCGCGCGAGGGCCGAGCCGACCTGCCGCTCTTCGGCGCGTAGCTCGGCGCTGCCGCGAGCTGCGAACAAGTAGTCGTTCCAGTAGCGAGCCGCTCGCTCGTCACCCGCCGCGAGGCCGCGGTAGACGCGAGCAAAGATCGGCACGTCGAGGCTCAGCACGGAGCGGCTCAACATGCCGAGGGTCCACGCGGTTGCCGTGTCCTTGCAGCCGACGTCACCGAGGGCGACGGCTTGCTCGAGGCCCTGAGAATAGGCGAACGCGCCGATCGGCAGCGCGGCGCTGGACAGCTGAAACAGCCGCAAGAGCGCGGCCGCCCTCATCGCCGAGGCTCGTGAGCGTGACCAGGGTCGTGACCGTGGCCGTGCCCATGGTCGTGATCGTGATCGTGATCGTGATCGTGATCATGACTGTGGGCGTGGTCGTGGCCATGGCCGTGATCGTGACCGTGGCGGTGGCCGCCGCTGGCGTAACCGCCCGGCTCCGGCTCGAAGGGCCTCTCGACGACGAGCACCTCCAATCCCAGCTCCCGCATCAGCCCGTCGAGGACGTGGTCGTGCTGGTAGCTGAGCCGGCTCGGTTCGATCTGCAGCGGCACGTGGCGGTTGCCGAGGTGGTAGGCGGCGCGCGCCAGCAGGTGCTTATCGTCCGTCTCCACCGTCGACAGCTGCTCGGCGCGGGCGCGCACCTCGACCACGAGCTTGCCATCTTTGCTAGCGAGGCGATCTCCATTTTTCAGCGAGAGCCCGCGCTCGAGCAGCAAACCGACCTCGGCGCCGCTGTCGAGCCGCGTGCGCAGCCGCGCGCGCCGCCTCAGCTCGAACACCAAGGTCAGGGAATCGGTCACCGGGCGCGCATCGCTACGCTCCAGCACTTGCTCTAGCATCTGCATCGTCGCGCTCATCAGAAGAGGAAGTAACGCTGGGCGAGCGGCAGCTCGCGGGCTGGCTCGCACACCAAGAGCTCACCATCGGCTCGCACCTCGTAGGTCTGCGAGTCGACTTCCATGTGCGGAGTGTAGTCGTTGTGGATCAAGTCGCGCTTGCGGACGCGCCGAGTATTGCGCACCGGCACCAAACGCCGCGTCAGCCCGAGCTCGCGCGCGATATCTCGATCCGCGGCCGCCTGCGACACGAAGTGCACGCAGGTCGCGGAGCGCGCCGCGCCGAACGCCCCGAACATCGGCCGGAAGTGCACCGGCTGCGGCGTGGGAATGGAGGCGTTGGCGTCGCCCATCGGCGCCGCCACGATGAAGCCGCCCTTGATGATCAGCGACGGCTTGGCCCCGAAGAAGGCGGGCCGCCAGATCACCAGATCTGCCAGCTTCCCGACTTCGACCGAGCCAATTTCCTTGCTCATGCCGTGGCTGATGGCGGGGTTGATGGTGTACTTGGCGATGTAGCGCTTGGCGCGGAAGTTGTCGTTGCGTGAGGAGTCTTCCGGCAGGGCGCCGCGCTGCACCTTCATTTTGTGCGCGGTCTGCCAGGTGCGCGTGATCACCTCGCCGATGCGGCCCATCGCCTGGGAGTCGCTCGACATCATGCTGAACGCCCCCTTGTCGTGCAGGATGTCCTCTGCCGCGATCGTCTCGCGACGGATGCGCGACTCCGCGAACGCCACGTCCTCCGCTATGCTCGGATCCAAATGGTGACACACCATCAACATGTCGAGGTGCTCGTCGACCGTGTTCACGGTGTAGGGGCGCGTCGGATTCGTGGAAGACGGGAGCACGTTCGGCGCGCCGCAAGCCTTGATGATGTCGGGCGCGTGACCGCCGCCAGCGCCCTCGGTGTGGAACGTATGGATGGTGCGTCCCTTGAACGCAGCCAGGGTGTCCTCCACGAAGCCCGACTCGTTCAGCGTGTCGGTGTGGATGGCGACCTGGACGTCGTAGGCTTCGGCGACGTTCAGGCAGTTGTCGATGGCGGCAGGCGTGGTGCCCCAGTCTTCATGCAGCTTGAGGCCCACGCACCCGGCCGCCACTTGCTCCACCAGAGCTTCGGGTAGGCTGGCGTTGCCCTTGCCGAGCAGGCCGAAATTCAGCGGGAAAGCCTCGAGCGACTGGAGCATGCGCGCGATGTTCCAGGGGCCCGGCGTGCACGTGGTGGCGCTGGTACCGGCGGCTGGCCCCGTTCCTCCGCCGACCATCGTGGTGACGCCGGACATCAGCGCTTCTTCACACTGCTGCGGGCAGATGAAGTGAATGTGCGTGTCGACGCCGCCCGCGGTGACGATGCAGCCTTCCCCGGCGATGATCTCCGTACCAGGGCCGATGACGATCTGCACGTGAGGCTGGACGTCGGGGTTACCTGCCTTGCCGATCGCCGAGATGCGCCCCGCCACGATGCCGATGTCGGCTTTGACGATGCCCCAGTGATCCAAGATGAGCGCGTTGGTGATGACGGTGTCGGCGGCCTCGTGATTGGTGGACTGACCCTGCCCCATGCCATCACGGATCACCTTGCCGCCGCCGAACTTCACCTCTTCACCGTAGGTGGTGTAGTCCCGCTCGACCTCGATCAAGAGCTCGGTGTCACCGAGCCGCACGCGGTCGCCCTTGGTCGGGCCATACATTTCCGCGTACGCGCGGCGGTCGATACTCCTCACGATGCGTCCTCCGGCTCGGTCTGCGCTTCGGGGGCGTCGAGCGCACCCATGATCGCGCCCCGAAATCCGTACACTTTCCGCGCGCCCGCTAGCTCGCACAGCTCCACCGTGCGCGTCTGGCCCGGCTCGAAGCGCACCGCAGTGCCGGCGGGGATGTTGAGGCGAAAGCCGCGCGTCGCGGGGCGATCGAAGCGGAGCCCAGGGTTAGTCTCGAAGAAATGATAGTGCGAGCCGACCTGAATCGGTCGGTCACCCGTGTTGGCCACTTCGATCGTGACGGTGGCGCGACCGGCGTTCAGCTCGATCGGCGGCGCGTCGTCGACGAGCACCTCACCCGGCGCGCGACGACCCGACGAGGCGATCGGCTGGTGCACCGTGACCAGCTTCGTGCCATCCGGGAACGTGGCTTCGACCTGCACCTCCGCGATCAGCTCCGCTACGCCTTCCATCACGTCGGGCTCGCGCAAGAGCTGAGTGCCCTCCGACATGAGCTGCGCGACCGTCTTGCCGTCGCGCGCGCCCTCGATGATGGCGGCGCTGATGTAGGCCACGGCTTCGGGGTAATTCAGCTTCAAGCCTCGCGCCTTGCGCCGCTCGGCGAGCAGCGCCGCCGTGAACAGTAGTAGCTTGTCCTTTTCGCGCGGTAAGAGCTCCATCGCCCCACCGGGATAAACGAAAGCCCGCGCCCAGCAAACGGAAAACTCCCCGTCACACTCGATCGCTCACCGCGGCTCTTTGCGGCCGGGCCCAGCCGAGGCCGCGAAACCCAGCCGCAACCTGGCGAACATCGCCGCGAAGCAGCGCCGGCGCTGCGACCGGCTCAGCCCCTGCGCCCTCAGGTGGACCAGATGCGGGGCAGCACGGGGGCGCGAGCCGTCAGCTCGGGGCGAAGCAGCTGCCAAGCTCGCAAGAGCGGGGCGCGCGCGGCTTCGACGCTGCGAGCGAGCACGCGCACGACCAGCAAATCACGCAGTGACGTCACGGCGCAGAGCTCGCTCGTGCTCTCACCCACCGCGTCGCGCACCCGACCCAGCAGCGCGTCGTCGACGATACCTTCGCCCGGTACCGCGTACAGGCTCGCGACGACCGGCTGACCACGCAGCGCGAACGCGCCCCGCAGCAGCTCTTCCGCCTGCCCCGGCGCCCCCTGCGGCTCGGCCTGCGACAGCTCGAAGGCCTCGATCAACAGCGGTGTCCCTTCGCGCAGTAGCTCGAAGCGAGAAACGACTCGCCCTGCGTCGAAGCTCTCGCCGCGCGCCGGCATCCCATAGCACGCGACGTCCCAACCCAAGAACGCCGCGCCCGCGCCGAGGCAGACGCGCGTCGTGAGCGTGGCGCGCGCGGCCGAGAAGGCCAGCGTCTCGCTCGGCAGCCACTCGAGCGTGGCCCGCTCGGCGACGAGCAGCTCGTTTCGAATCTCGGACGTCGCGCCCGCGGAGCGATACAGCTTTTGAGCCGCCGGCGTCGTGAGTAGGGCGGCCGCGCCAGGGCCGAGCTCGACCTGCGTGTGCAGGCGATCACCGCCGACCACGCCGCCGGGCGGGTGCAGCAAATACACGTGGGGGCAGCCCGACCCTTCCGGCCTCAGCACGCGCTGGATGCGCAGCGGCCCTTCGTGCGCGCTCTTGGCGAGCCGGGTGCCGTGCTCGCTGCTCTCGAACGCGAGCGAGAGGCGCCCGAGCCAGCCCGTCGCCTCCGCCATCAGGCGAGCACGTCGGCGAGCGTGTAAAACTTCGCGGGCTTGCCGATCAGGGCGCGTGCCGCCAGCAGCGCGCCGTTAGCGAAGAGGTCACGGCTCGAGGCGCGGTGGGTGAGCTCGAGGCGCTCCCCCTGGCCGAAGAGGTAAACGGTGTGATCACCGATCACATCGCCGCCGCGTAGGCCGAAGATGGCCATCTCGTCGTCGGTGCGGGCGCCCACGTCGCCGCTGCGGCCGTGGATCTCGCGCAGCTCACCGCGCGCCGCGCGCGCCGCCTCACCGAGCCGCTTGGCGGTGCCCGACGGCGAGTCGATCTTCTTGCGGTGATGAACCTCGGCGATCTCGACGTCGAAGCCCAGCCCCAGGCGCTTCACGGCGTGCTGCACGACCTCGGCCAGCACCTGAACGCCGACGCTCATGTTGGGCGCCCACATCACGGGCACGCTGCTGGCGGCCTTCTGGAACGCCTTCTTGGCGCTGTCGTCGATGTTGGTGGTTCCGCTCACCAGAGCCACTTTTTGGCGCGCGGCCAGCGCGGCCAGCCCCGCGACCGCCGACGCGGTCGAAAAGTCGATCACGACCTCGGCGCCGAGCAGCCCCGAGGCGGTGTCGGCGGTGGTGACGACCCCCATTTGACCGATGCCCGCGAGCTCGCCGATGTCACGACCGAGACCTGGATCGCTCTCGGAGCAGATGCAGCCGACGATCTGGTCGCCGGCTGCGTGCGCCAGCCGCGCGATGGCCAGTCCCATGCGCCCCGTCGCGCCGAAGAGTGCGAGCTTCATGGCGCCTCGACGGCCTGCATCAGCTGCGCCAAGGTCGCGCGGCACTCGGGGCTCGCTTCGACGATCGGCAGGCGAACGCTTGCGTTGACGACGCCCTTCAGCGCGAGCGCCGCCTTGACGGGCGCTGGGCTGGGCTCACTGAAGAGCGCTCGGTGCAGCAGATAGAGCCGGGAGTTCTTGCGCTCGGCCTCCGCCCAGCGTCCCGCCAGCGCGTCGGCCACGACCTCGCTCACCTGACGCGGAAACACGTTGCTCGTAACGCTGATCACGCCGCGAGCGCCGATCGCCATCAGCGGCAAGGTCAACGGATCATCACCGGAGAGGCTCACCAAGCGGCCGCGCGCCTTGACGAGCAGCTCCTGGGTGAAGAAGGCGTTACCCGACGCGTCCTTGATGCCCACCACGTTCGGACAAGCGTCCGCGATGCGCAGGCACGTATCGACCGAGAGGTCGACGATGCTGCGACCCGGCACGTTGTAGAGCACGACCGGCCCCGAGACGGCCTTCGCGATTTCGGTAACGTGCCGAAACAAACCCTCGGGCGAGGGCTTGTTGTAGTACGGCATGACGATCATCACGCCGTCAGCCCCCGCTTCGAAGGCAGCCCTCGACGCTTCGATGCTCTTCTTGGTGTTGTTCGAGCCGGTGCCCGCGAGCACGGGGACGCGGCCCTTGGCCAGCTTGACGGTGCGGCCGATCAACTCGCGCTGCTCGGCTTCCGTCAACGTGGGCGACTCACCCGTGGTGCCGCACGGCACCAGCCCGCTGACGCCACCGTCGATCTGCAGAGCGAGCAGCTTCTCATACGCCTCGAAGTCGATGGACGAACCGTCAGCAGACAGCGGCGTCACGAGCGCCGTGTAAACACCTTCAAGCGGAAGCGGCATGGCGGACGTTTGTCGCGTAAGCGCACCGGATGCAAGGACCCACACCGTCGCTGGCCACGCTAGAGCCGCAAAAGTGCGGGAGTACGAGACCGGGAGCGACGGGGGCGACGCCGCGGCGCCGACAAAACGCCTAGAGCGGGCGCCCTTGACCGCGCATACCCCCTCGGTAGTATGCGGTGGCCTTTCACGTCATGGCGTCGTCCATTTTTCCTGGCAGGCGGACCGCCATCTCCATCCCTTCGGAGCGCCCCGCTGCGCTGGGCCCGCCGTGCCTCGTGATCATCTCGGGGGAGGACATGGGGCGCCGTTACGAGCTCGGCCACCAGGAGGTGTCCATCGGCCGCGCCGAGACCTGCACGATCTGTGTGCCCACCGATCAAGTCAGCCGTAAGCACGCGACGATCCAAGGCATTCTCGGCAAGTATTTCATCGTCGACAATCGCTCGACCAACGGCACGTTCGTCAACGAGCAGAAGGTGGAGCGCGCCAAGCTGCTCGACGGCGACCAGATCCGCGTGGGCAAGACGGTGCTCAAGTACACCGAGAGCCACGTAGAGCAGCGCTATTTCGAGCACGTCTTCAACCTGGCGAGCATGGACGCGCTGACGGGCGCCTTCAACAAGCGCTACTTCGACGAGAGCTTCGGCAAAGAGGTCGCGCGCTCGCACCAGACGCAGACGCCACTGTCGATTGTGCTGTTCGACATCGATCACTTCAAGAAGATCAACGACACCTACGGGCACCCCGCGGGCGACGCCGTGCTCAAGAACATCGCGACGGCCATCGCCGCGCAGCTGCGCGACGGCGACGCCCTGTTCCGCGTCGGCGGCGAAGAGTTCGCGCTCGTGTTCAGCGGGACTCCGAAAGACTTGGCGGTTCAAGCCGCGGAGGCCACGCGCGGGCTGATCGAGACGCTGGCCACCGACGTGGCGGAGGCCCGCATCGTCGCCACGCTGAGCTTGGGGGTAGCGCAGCTCCGCGTCGACGAAGAGCCAGCCGCGCTCTACCAGCGCGTCGACGAGCGGCTCTACGCCGCCAAGCGCGGCGGCCGCAACCGCGTCGTCGCGTAGCGGCCGCCGGCGCGTGCGCTCACTTCGGCTCTTGCCCGATGCAACAACCGAGTGAGCAATAAGAGCCGAGCGAGCACCCCGGAAGGCCAGGGCCGCACACTTGCTCGCCGTCATCGCAGGTGTAGCCGGGGCCGCCCGGATCACCGGAGCCGCCGGCGCCGGTAGCGCCACCAGAGCCGCTCGGAGGCGAGCAATCTGCCGGCAAGTCAGCGATGCTCTTGCCGGGGCAGAGCTCACAACGACCGCAGGTGTTGCCGCACTCGGTGGTCTTGACGCAGGGCGCACAAGCCTTCTCGTCGTCGATGTCGGCGAGCGAGCAGCTGGAACCGGTCAAGATGTCGACCGTCTTGCCGGGCGCGACTTGCACCGTGCAGCAGCCGAAGCAATCGCAGCCGTTCGGGGTGCGCGGGGCGCAGAACTTGATGCAAGCGTCGCTGAGCTGGCAATCAGGGTCCGACTGCGGCTTGTCACCCGTCAGGCAATCGGTGTGGTACCGACACTTGTCGTCGCCCGCTCCCGAGTTGCCGTCGAAGAAGCAGTCCTGCCACTTCGGGTCGCGGTTGTCGCCGGGGATGCCGGTCGCGAACGACCCTTCATCGTTGTCGAGCGGGCCGGTGCACTCGGGATCGAAGCCATCGATCAAACCATCGCCGTCGTCGTCGATGCCGTTCGAGCAGACGCAGCCGGCGTCGCCGCACAGCTCGGTCGTCAGCGTGCCGCCGCTGCCGACCGTGCCGCCGAAGGCGCTGCTGCCGCCGCTGCCGGAGATGGAGCCGTCGCCGCCGATGCTCAGGCCATCGCCGCCCAGGCCGAGGGTACCGGACGTGGCGCCCGAGCCGTCGGCGCCCGAGCCGTCGGCGCCCGAGCCGTCGGCGCCTGAACCGTCGGCGCCTGAGCCGGTAGCACCCGTCGCGCCCGCGCCTTCGTTTCCATCGCCCGTGCTCGAACCGCACGCCCAGGCCAGGCACAAAGGCAACAGCAACGAGAGGTAACTACTGGATCTTTTCATGCTTTGAGTCTCCTGCCGAAACCCTTCAGTGGGCACCGGCGCCGGCTTTTATGATTTCGCAGGCCCGATATTTCCGGGTGGAGATGCTGTGCGGTCCTGTGCGAGGAGGGGCGAGCGGTCAGCGGGAGGGAGCGCTGCGGTTGGCGGCTGACTTGGCCATTCGCGCGAGGGAGCGGGCTCGCTCGATCGCTGCGCGCGTGGTCGACGGGAGAGCCGCCAACTGCTGCGCTCGCAGCAAGGTTTCTTGCGCGCGACGCCGAGACGAAGTCCGCGCCGGGACGAAACCAATTCGATGATATTGTTTCGCTCGTTGGCTCGTCGTCCCGTCGCGCACGCGTTCGCAAAGTCTCCTGAACGAGGTCCGAGCTCGCGCTCAGTGGATGCATGAATGACGAGCGCAACTGCGGACGCGCGCGCACGTCGTGACGCGATAAGCTTGCTCGTAATCCCGAAGGCTGATTGTTCGCGTCGCAAATGATCTCACGCGTCTTCGTACAGATCGCGCGAAGTCGGCTGTCCGGTTGAACACCGACAATCAGAGTCACTGCTGCGGGTTGCCTGCGAGCGCGGTGTCGAGACCACGCCGTTCGATGTCGAGCGTGTGAGGTGTTTCACACATCGAGGTGATGACATCGCACTCGATGTGATCGGGCGACAGAGCTGTCACCCGTCACGTCAACAAAGATCACTCTTAGGAGTGGACGTTGGGAAGGTGCGATGTTAGAGGTGAGTACGCTACGACATCTTAGGTGTGGGAGAGACTGCTTGGCCTGGTTGGTCCGAGCAGGCGGGTGCGGTTTGCCTAGGGGACGAGCGACTCTCTGATCGCGAAAAAGTCCTACGAAGACGACGCGGGTGGTGAACGCGCGCTTTCGCTTGCCGTTCGTAAGAGCGTGCAACGGAAACAGCGCGCTCAGCGCGACGCGAACCATTTGGCGGGACAAGAACGTATCACTCGCTCGGGGAATGGGTTCCTCGAACGAGCTCAGTCGAAACAACGACCGTGCATTGAGGATCGCGAGGGAAAGGACACGTTATGAAACAAGTCTTGAGGCATATCTTCAGCAAGAAGCGCGTCTACAACGAGCTGCCGTTCTTCCAATGGATGCGGGATGAGCGACTGTCCGCGCGTGAGCGCCTGGCGTTCTATCCTTGCATGGCGCCCTTCATCTTGAGCTTCGGCGACTTGAACAAGTTCGTGCTGCGCGACGAGCGCCCGGGCGACTTGTTTCAGGAGATGGTCAACGGTCACACCCTCGAGGACGATCACCACTGGCCTTGGTACTTGGAAGACTTCCGCAAGCTCGGCTTCGACGCAGAGATGAGCGGCACGGAGTGGATGAACTTCCTCTGGGGTGAGGAGACGCAGCAAAATCGGGTGCTGATGGCTCGGCTCACCGGTCTGATCGAGGGCACCTCGAGCGTGGAGCGGCTGACCATCATCGAGGCCATCGAAGAGACGGGCAACGTGCTCTTCTCCACCATCCTGCCGCTGGCCGAGGTGATCGAGAAAGAGATCGGCGAGCAGCTCCGCTACTGCGGGAACTTCCATTTCGATCTCGAGAGCGGCCACGCCGTGGGCGCCGATCACAAGGCGCTCGCGAACATCGAGCTCTCGGACGCGGATCGCGCCCGCCAGATTCGCATGGTCGACGAGGTGTACTCGGCGTTCGAAGGCTGGACGCACGAGCTGCTCCGCTACGCGAAGGCCCACCCCGCCCGCGAGGTCGCGACCTCCGCCACCTGGCGCATCGGGGCCCGCGTCGACGCCGACAGCGAAGCCAAGACGGGCTGACGCCGCGCTGAAGCGCGCGAGTCGAGTCACGAGCGCGGCGTGACTCGACTCTCAGACGAGCACGAAGGCGTCAGGCGACCGCTCCGCGCCAGGGCGAGCGGTCGTGACGGCTCCGCGCCGGCTAACGTACGCCGCGAGCCTTGGCGATGGCCTCGATCATGCGCGGAATCGCGACCGAGATCACGATGCCGAGGTTGGCGCGCTTGTTGTCGACGAGCATGCCTTGAAGCAGCGTGCCGTGGTTGACGACGACCACCGTGTGGTTGCCTTCCATGTCCAGCAAGTAGTAGCGCGCCAGCGGAGGGAAGTTCGAGTCGGCCAGTGACGTCTCGAGCTCGAGCGTGATGCGCGTGAACAGGGCCACCGCGACAGGCTGCTGGTTGTAGCCGGCCAGCGAGAGGCCGTCGGTGCGCTCCCAAATGTCGGTGGCGACGAGCCCGTCGCGCAGCACGCTGCGTAGATCTTGAACGGCAAGGTCGAGAAGCTTGGTGTCAATCATGGCTTTTTTCCGGGTAGCAAGGACCAGCTAGGGCAAAAGGAGTTTGCGAGGCGATGGAGAGGCGCGGCCTCACAGGCCGCGGACGGTGTCTTCGAGCGCCTCCTTGAGTTGATTCAGAGCGGCGACGGAGAGCGCTTCGGCGCCGACGGTGCCCAAACAGAAGCCGCCGCGATCCGTGCGCGCCTCCACCCAAGACATCATGTTGGCACCGAGCCACAGCGCGCCGGAGCTGGCGTCGATGCCCGGGATGGCGCGCACGCCGTCGAGCGCCGACAGCAGCGGGCCCACGAGCGCCACGTGCGCCTCCGTAATGCCGTGGGCGGCGAGCGTGAGCCCGTTGTCGTCGGCCACGAAGGCGCCCGCGCAGGGCTGATGATCGAGCGTCCACGCCAGCAGCGCGTCGAGACGATCGGAAGGGTTGTCCGAATGATGCTCGAGCTTGGGCGCGACCGGAGCCGGTGGCGGCGCTGGCGCGGGGACGGCTACGGGGGCCGGGGCCGGCACCGAGAAGCGCGCCGGCGGGGTCGTAGATGCGCGAGGAGGCTTGCGCGGGGTGCGCGCAACCAGCGCTGCCTTCGTCAGCGTGCTCGCAGCTCGTCGCGGCGCCGTCGCGCGCGCCAAGAGCCGCGCCACGCTGTCCGCGTCAGTCCACGAGACGGATCGGTCCGTCATCTTTGTCTCCTTCAGTGATGCCGAGGCGCGCCTCGATTTCCCCAACCAAGCTGTCGAAAACCGCCGCCACGCCTGGGGGCCGCCGGCTCAGTAAGCCGACCGGCACCCCCGCGTGACTGGCTTGTAGGAACACGCCGTCGCGCGGGATGGCGGTATCGAAGACGAGCTCACGGTACAGACCCCAAAGCTCTTCCAGAGACGCGAGCACCACCGGATCGCGAAACGAGCTCATGTTGCCCACCACGCCCAGCAGCGAGCACTCGCCGCCCGCCTCGCGGAGCTGCCCGAGCAGCTCGAGGAGCCGCGGCAGCGCGCGCAGCGCCAGCGGCTCGCACTGCGCGACGGCCACCACGCTCTCGACCGCTTCCAGCGCGAGGCGCGTCATGCCGCCGAGACCGGCGGGCGTGTCGAAGAGCACGACGTCGTACTCTTGTTGGCTGCGATCCACGAGGCGCCGCAGCGTGTCGTGCTCACGCGCGACCACCGCGAACGCGTCCACGTCGAGCGCGTCGACCGCGCCCATCGTCAGGATCTGCAGCTCCGGCAGGCGCGTCTTTACGACCGAGGCGAGCGCCCCGTCGATGTCCGACACGTTCGCCGCGAGTCCGCTGCGATCGCCGACGCCGTCGAGCGACAGCCCGACGGCGCCTTGAGGGTCGGTGTCGACGAGCAAGGTGCGCGAGCCTCGCCGAGCGAAGGCGTACGCGCAGTTGAGGGCGGTCGTGGTCTTGCCGACCCCGCCCTTGAGGCTGGCAAATGCGATGGTTAGCGTCATCTCGAAAAACCCAATCTACGTAGCTGCTCCAAGTTGGCACGCACGAGGTGAGACCCAGGATCGAGCTCCGCGAGCAGTGCCAGCACGCGGGAGGCTTCGTCGTAACTTCGCGCCATCAGCAGGCGGCGTACTTCGTCGTTCAGCTGCTTGATGCGCTGGGCGAGCTGGTCGGGAGTGGCCAGCGCCGCCTCCAGCTGCCCCGGAGTCAGCGACTGCGCGGACGCGACCAAGCCCTCGTCGATGCGTCGCAGCGAGTCGAGCACGAGCTCGCTCAGGCCCTTGAAGATCGAGCGCTCCTTGCGCGAGCCGTTGGCTTGACTGACGCGCGCGCGCATCTCGGGGTGGATGAGGCGCGCGAACGCGTCCTCACCGACGCCGAGCGCGTCGAACGCCGTCCACACCTCGCCGTTCTGTACCTCGATCACGCCCACATCGCTGCCGGCGCGGCTCAGCACCAGCACGTGCGAGCCACCCGACATGCAGATCATCTGCAAGAAATCGACGGGCATGAAGCTGGCGTGCGGCGGCGAGGAGGGCACCACCAGCGAGCGGGCCAGCATCACGAGCGCTTCTTCACCGATGGGTCGCGCGGTGCGGGGCACCCCGCTCGCGGGCGGCGGCTCCTCGCCCGCGTCGAGCGCGAGCACGACGCGCTTGGTGCGAGACAGCAGCTGCTCGAGCGCGTCTTCTGGAGCTTCACCGAGCGAGCGCGCGAACAGCACCATGCTCACGTTGGGCACGTCGTCGAGCACGTGCGTGAGCTCGGGCCAGGTCGCGGCGCCGAGCGCGCTCGCCGGCGTTTGATTGGCCACGATACGAATGCAGCGCATGCGCTCACGGAAATCCGGATCAGCGACCACCACCAGGGTCATTCAGACGCGGCTCTCCAGATCACGCCGAGCGCGACGCAACATGACGTCCGCGGCCGCGTCGCCGGGACGCAGCTGGGCGCACGCTTCGAACGCCTCGATGGCGTCGGCGAAGCGATGTTGAATGAAGGCCGCGGTGCCGCGAGCGAACGCCGCGCGGTACTCCCGCGCTTCCGGGCTGTTGTCGACGGGCACCGAGGCCGGCGGCGGGGGGGCGGACGAGCCGCTGCGGGCCGTCTCTGGCACCGGCTCCTCTGCCACCACCAGCTCCACGCGCATCCTCGAATCAGAGAGCGCCTCGAGCGGGCGCGCGCCGGACTGGGCCGCGGCGTCGGCCGGGGTCGGGCCGAGCGTCTTCGGCGCGTACATTTCGACCAGCACCTGCAGCGTGCGCAGCCGACCGAGCGGGCAGATCGCGGTCAAGTCGGCGTAGGTGGTGACGCCATCGATGTAGCGACTGAGCAGCACGACGTCGGGTGAGCGACCCGCGACAGGCGCTAACTGCTTCGCGACCTGATCGAGGCCGCCGAGCCGCCTGGCGTACGCGCCCGTCAGAAATTCCTTGACCTGGTCGATGCCTTTCTGCAGCTCGACGCTGTCGGGAGTCTCGGCGCGCGCTTGGTAGAGACGCGCGAGCGCCTCCTCGTAACGCTTCTCGCGCAGCAGCACGAGCACGTCGGAGCGCACCAGCGCTGCACCAGAATCAGATCCTTCTTTCACCGGGAGCGCCACGCGACTCCCTCAACCAAGTTGTGCACGACCTAGGACATTACCTCAGGGTTAACGCAAATGTCGCGACTCAAATACTTCGATATCGAGCGCGGGCGCGTTAAGTCATGCGCGCGCGCTTCCGCGCGAGCGCAGCGGTCGCGCGACGCCAAGCGTCTACGTTCATCCACCTGATCGCATTAGCGGTATCGCTTACCCCCCGGAAGTGTTGCTGCAGCACCAGTAACAACGATTTGCGGCTTTCAGATTTGAACGAAGCAAGCCGATGAGATTGGATCCAGAAATGTTTCAAAGGGGCGTCGACGAAGGGTGTGACGCAAATGCAGCGCACGGATGCGCTGTATGGAAACCGGGCCTATTTAAGCGTTGCCACGCGAATTTCAGGTAAACCCACCGACCGGTCGAGCGTCAGTTTCAGTGGCAGCGGTGCGTCGCTCAAGCAGGCTCGGGCGCGCGGACGCAGCAACCGGTGACGCAGTAGTCACCGAAGTCGCACGGCGTGGTCGCGTCGCAGGCGCGAGAATCGGACGGGCACGCGCTCGGCGAGGCGCACGAAGCGTCGGGCGAAACGCCGACGCACGTCTCGCACTCTTCGCATTCGTTGCGACAGCTGTCGACGGGAGTGCACGGCGGACATCGCGCAGCATCGTCGAGCGCGTCGAGCTGACAACCACCGCCCTCTGCGCCGCCTACGAAGTAAAAGTTTCCGCTACGGCCCGGCAGCTCGCAACAACCGAAGCAGTCGCAGCCGTTCGGGACGAGCGCCAGACAAGCATCGAGGCACGTCGGTTCTTGCTGCTGCTCGAGCGCAGCGCAGTCGACACCCATCGGCTTCGCCTGGGCCTCGTAGGCGCAGCGCGCGTCGCCGCTCGGAGGGTAGCCGGGAGCGACCGAGAGCGGATCGCAGGCGTGACTCCATTCGCACCGGTCGTTGCCCGCGCCGCTATCGCCATCGAAGTAGCAATCTTGCCGGCACGGAGCGGCGCCGGGCGTCGTGAGCCCTGCGCCGAGATCGCTCTCGTCGTCGTCGCACGGCCCCAAGCAATCAGCGTCCAGCCCGTCGGCGACGCCGTCGCCATCGTCGTCGTGACAGTTTCCACACTGATAGAGCTTGCCGCGACACGCCGTCGGCACGCAGGGCGCCTCGCTAGGCGCACCCGCCGCGCCAGCACCGCCCGTTGCGCCGGGGTTCGCCCCGCCCACGGTTCCGGCCGCGCCGGCCACCGCGTCGAAGCCGACCTCGAGCTCGCGGCCGCAGCCGCTCGAGAGAGCGAACGCCAGCCATGACAACGCCAGCGCGACGCTACACGCGCGACGCTTGTTGTGAGGAAGTGCGCTCGGCAGCGTCACGGAACGGGCTTGAGCTTAGGCTGGAATGCGGAGCCGGGGAAAGCCTTGGCGAAAGCCTCGGCTCGCCGCTCCGCTTCCGCGCCGCGCCCCAGCTGGCGCAGCGCCTGAATCGCTATCACTTCGCGCTCTTGTACGAGCACCCCGCGGGGAAAGCGCGCGCGGTGCTCGTTCGCGCGAGCCAGAGCGCGCGCGGCGTCGCTCTTGAGGGAGGCGCGCGCTTGCTCCAGGAGCGCCGCCTCCGACAGCGCGGGGGGAGCCGGCTTGCTCGGAAGCTGACGCAAGCCCTGCTCGACAGGAGCGGAGACGGCGGGCTCACTCGAGGGCGGCGTCGCTTCCGGCGAGCTGGCAGCGGACGGCGCGACGGGAGCGGGCGCGGGCGCGGGCGCGGGCGCCGGCGTCACCGCCAACGAAGGCGTGAGCGCTGGCTCGAGCGGCGCCGTCGCAGAAGGCGCGGGCCCGGAGCTCGACAGCAGCCAGGCTCCGCCGCTCGCCGCGAGCAGGGCCAGCACGCCGAGCCCCGCCTTGGCTGCTCCCGTCACGCCGGCGCTCGCGGAAGGTCCGCTGACGGCCGCTGGCGGTGGCGGGGCCAGAATCGGCCCGAGGCGCTCGGCCAGCCGCGCCAGCTGCGCGTCGCTCGCCACGTCGGAGCGAGCCGTACGCAGGGCGTCGCGCAAGCCGGATGGCACCGCGCCATCTTCGAAGAGGCGTGAGGGATCTTCAGGCTCGCTCATGGCCCCTCGCCCCGACTCCGCTCCCAGGCGTCGCGGAGCAGCTCGCGCGCCGCGTGCAGGCGCGAGTACGCGGTCTGAAGCGGACAGCCGACGACCTCTGCCACTTCGCGCATGGTAAAACCTTCGATTTCGTAGAGCACGAGCACCTGCCGCTTGTCTTCGTCGAGCACGCCGAGCAGCCCCTGCAGCGTGGCGCGCGACTCGACCGACGTGTCGGGCTCGTGACCACTGCGCTGGCCGTCGTCGATGGGCGGCGACGACGTAGCCCGCTCGCGCACCACGTAGGCTCGTCGCCGGTGATCCGACGCGACGCGCAGGCAGATGGCGTAGATCCAGGTCCGCAGCTTGGAGCGCCCTTCGAACTCCGGCAACTTACGGTGCACGGTGACGAACACCTCTTGCGCCACGTCCTCGACGTCGGCCTCACGGACGCCGAGGTGACGAAGGCTGCGAATGACATAGCGAGCGTGCTCATCGAAGATCGCGCGCATGCTCGGTAAAGGGTCCAAGGGACTTAGCCTATTCGAGCCGCGCCACCGGTACGTGGGGCATGGCGATGGCAATTATCACCACAGCTCGACCTCAACGCCGATTTCCGCTGCCAACGCGGCGGGGCTGGCGCGAAATAGCCGGGTTTTGCTTGCACCCCCAGCGTAAAACGTGTCCCGAACCAGTGGCGCCTCGACCCCGACATAGCCGCGGAGCCAAACCGGAGCAGCGAGCCGCACGCGCCCTTCCCCGCCCGCCGTCAGCGCGAAGCCCAGCACCTCGTGATGCCCGTCGTGGTCGAAGCCGAAGCCCTGCACGTCGATCCAAGACAGCTTCTGTCCGACGCACACCCCGCCTTGAACCGAAGCTCCGGCGGCCAGCGCTTCACACAGGGACAAACCGACGCGCAGCAACCGGAAGCGCGCGCCCGAGCTCGCGTCGCGCTCCGCCGTTGCGGACCGGAACGCTTCACCCGAAAGCGTCACCGCAGCGAAGTGGCTCGGCAGCACGCTGACGCGCAGCGAGCCTGCCGGCTCGAGCTGAGGCAGGATGCGAAATGCCGTCACCAGCGCCGCGCCGACTTGCACGTGCCAGGGCTCGCGCGGAGCATCCACTTCTCGCGGAATCGCGATGGTCGTCAGCGTAGCCGGAAGCGCTGGCGACGCGGCGGGCGGCGATTCGGGGGCGGCCGGGGCGCTCGCCGACGCCGGCGGCCCTGGCGACGGCTCGGGCTCGGGAGGCTGATCGACGAGCAGCGCCACCGAGAGCGCCAGCGAGTCGTCGAGCCGCGAGCAGTGACCTTCGGTCGCGAGCGCTCGAGCGCCGCGCGGCGTGCCGTCGGCGCTGGCGAGGGTGATGCGCGCCTCGATCTGCGCTCCACGCCGGGCAAAAGCGACGTCGACCTTCAACGCGGCCCGGCGGGGCTCCACGAAGACGCGCCGCTTCAGCCGCTTCTCCACCTCGCCCCGCAGCTCGGCCTCGCCGAGACAGTCGCGGGTGCTCGCCCCGTACTGCACGCTCAGCGTCACCAGCAGCGCTTCAGCCAACATGGCCGCTCGAGGCTAGCGAACCTGCCGCGCGCCAGCCTTCATAAAATCCGTGAGACCCTGCCACGAACGGGCGATGAAAGCCTCCGCCGCTCTGTCCCGCCCCGCTCGCCTGGGCCGTATGGCCTGCTCGTTCGCCATTTCCGCCCTCTGGCTCGCCGCCGGCTGCGGGGACGACGACGGTGGAGCCTACGGGCCGACCGATACCGGCCAGTCGTGCAGCTCGGCCGCTCAGTGCTATCCCGGCGTGAAAGACGGCGCGCTCATCGGCGAGGCAGTGTGCCTCGACCGCGTCGAGGGAGGTTATTGCACGCACCATTGCACCGCCGACAGCGACTGCTGCGCAGCGATCGGTGAATGCGGCGGCCCCTACTCCGAAGTGTGCTCTCCGTTCGAGTCGACCGACGACCGGTACTGCTTCATCAGCTGCGAAGAGCGCGACTGGCAGGACGGGGCCTGGGCCGACGGCGACGCGTACTGCGCCAACTACGCGGGCCCGGCCTTCCACTGCCGCTCGAGCGGCGGCGGAGCGGCCAACCGCAAAGTATGCGTGCCGTAGCGAAATCAGAGAGCGCAGCTCACCTCCGGCGAAAGCTGGCCATGAAGTAGCCGTCGGTGCCATGAGCGCCGGGCAGCAGCCGCACCGCGGTCTTGCCCGCGACGAGCTCGCTCGGCAGCTCGGGCGCGTCGAACGGAGCCGGCTCCAGCAGATCCGCCAGGCGCGACACCACGTCCTCGCACTCGGCTCGGAGCACCGAGCACACCGCGAACACGACCACGCCACCGGGGCGCGCGCGCGACGCCGCCGAGCGCAAGATGCTCTCGGACAGGGCCGCCAGCCGCGCCGGATCTTCCGGCTTCAAGCGCCGCAAGATCTCGGGGCGACGCCGCAGCGTACCGGTGCCGCTGCACGGCGCGTCGACCAGCACGCGATCGAAGTCTTGCGGCAAGCCTCCGTGCCCCACGCTCCAATCGATGCCGCGCGTCTCCACGGGTGGCAAGCCGAGGCGCGAGAGCTCGTGCGCCAGCGCCTCGAGCTTCTCGGGATACAAATCGGAAGCGACGAGGTTTCCCCCGCCGAGCCGCTCCGCGATGAGCGTCGACTTTTGGCCGCGGCCCGCGCAAGCGTCGAGCACCTTGTCGCCCGGGCGCACTCCGAGCGCGAGACCGACGGCCTGAGCGCCTTCTTCTTGCACCGTGAACGCACCCTCCGCGAAGCCCGGCTTCTGGCGAGGATCCCCTTCACCGCGCACCAGCCTCGCGACGGGCGACACCGAGCCCCGCGGCAGCCCCTCCACCCACGCTGGCGGCGTCGCTCCGCGACGCAAGCGTAGGCCCGCGCCGCCTTCGCCCAGCAGCAGCGCCTCCGTCTCGCCTTCACCGACGCTTTCCTTCAGCGCTTCGAGGAGCCAGCCTGGCACCGCCTCGCGCAGGGCCTGGGCGGGCGTGAGCTTCTCCCCCGTCTTGGTGAGCTTGCGCAGCACCGCGTTGACGAAGCCGGCGACGCGCGGCCCGCGCTCGCGCTTCACGCCCGTGACGGCGGCGTCCACCGCGGCGAAGGCGGGCACCCGCTCCAGCATCAAAACCTGATAGGCCGCGACGAGCAAATGCGCGAGCACCCGCTCATCGCTCACCCCGCGCGGCGCGTGCACGAAGAGCCGCGCCCGCAGCGCAGGCTCGGCGCGCATCGTGCCGTAGCAGAGCTCGGTGGCGAGCGCGCGCTCGCGAGGATCGAGCTGCGGGTGCCGGCGCAGCTCGGCGTCGAGCGCTGCCGACACGTAGGCCGCGTCGACGAGCACGCGCTCCACCACCTTGGCGGCAATGGTCCGCGCGTTCGGCGGACGCGGGCCGCCGCTCACCGCCGCGCCCTGTGATTTCTCAGCCATTTTGCCCAATCTGATCGCGCATGACGTCACGACGCTGCACGTCGTTCCTGAAGGCGATGGCCATCAAACCGAACAGGATGGCCATGCCGATGATGTGAGCGATCTCGCGTGAGCGGAGCGGCAGCGGCTTGCGCAGCGCGCCTTCGATCGCGAAAAACAACAAGTGGCCTCCGTCTAGCACCGGGATCGGCAACAGGTTGAGCAAGCCGAGGTTGATGCTGAGCAGCGCCATCACCCACACGAAGTTGTCCGGACCCTTACGGCCCTCTTCGCCCGCGATCTCGAAGATGGTGATCGGGCCCGAGAGCGAGTCGAGGCTGAGCCGGCCTTGCAAGAGCCGCACGATGCACACGAGCGTGAAATGCGTGACGTCGACCGTCTCTTGAACGGCCTTCTGGAACGCATAGCGGATCGGCATCGGATGCTCGACCCGGTCGTCCGGCGCGAGCGGTATCCAATGCTGCATCGGGATCACGTAGCGGGACACGGCCTGGCCGTGATCGTCCACGTAATCTTCGCGGCGGATCTGGAACTTGCCGCTGCGGACCTTGCCGTCGCGAGCGGACTGGTAGTCGAGGCGATGCTCCTTGTCGGGGGCCGACAGCACCCGCTCGCAAAAGGTCGACCAGGCCGGCACCTCTTGGTCGTCGAGGCGCAAGATCTTGTCACCGGGCCGGAGCCCCGCGTTGTAGAGGTACGAGTCGGGCGGAACGATAGCGAGGTAGAGGTCGGCCAGCTCGATGCCGGTACGCTCGAACACCGTGGTTCCCGCCGGGTCCGGCGTGAGCGCGACCACGCCCGACTCGAACACCGCCATGTCCGCCAGCCCGCCGAGCGCGCCCGGAACGCCCACCGGGCGCATGTACGTGACGGGTAGAGTCTCGCCCGCGTTGTCGCTGAGCGCGCTCGTCAGATCCATGAAGCGGCGCACGGGTACGCCGCCCACGTGGGTGATCACGTCGAAGGTGCGGAGCCCGGCGCGGTACGCCGGTGAGTCGGGGTTGGATACGCCGATCACGGCCGCGGGCGCGCTCGGCTGAATGCCGATGGTGCCGAGCCGCTGCGTGATGTCGAGCTCGCGACGCTTGGTGTCGAGCTCGCGGTGCTCGACTGACTCTTCCGTCGTCACCTCGACGTCGACGTGGCGATTGTCGCGAAAAACCGTGAGCTTCAGCGTCTTGGCGGGGCTGGCGCTGATGATGCGCTTCACCTCTTCGAAGGTAGCCACCTGCTGGCCGTCGATGGCCATGATGCGATCACCCGGGCGCAGCTTGCCGTCGGCGGGGTGATGGGGCAGCACGATGCCGATCGTCGGCGGCAGGAACGGGCCGTTGCCGATGAACACCGCGAAGTAGAGCAGCACGGGGAAGATCAGGTTCATGATCGGGCCCGCGAGCACGATCACGATGCGCCTGAACACGGGCAGCGACTCGAACGTCCGCTTGCGATCTTCGGGCAAGACCACGTCGGTCTTCGTGGCCTCGAGCATCTTCACGTAGCCGCCGAGCGGCAGCAGCGAGATGCAGTACTCGGTCTCGCGGCCGCGGAGCTTCAGCACCTTCGGACCGAAGCCCAAGCTGAAGGTGAGCACCTTCACACCGAACGCCTTGGCGAACAGGAAGTGGCCGAGCTCGTGCACGAAGATCAGCGAGCTGACGAGGATGACGGGATAGAGAAGATCCATGCAGAGAGCCCGCGACTGGACGCGCTCTGGGGTGCGAGGCGTCGTGGCCGTCGGGGCCGGAGGGCAGCTAAGCGGCCGGACGGTAGCACCAGGCCGAGGCGTGGCAAAACGGCCGCGCCAAAGCCGGCAAGATCGCTCGAATCTCGCTTGTTGCGCGCGCCGCTCACGGCCGTCCACTCAGCGTAAGATGCCAGCGCCATGACCGCAGAAGCACCGCAGACGGCGAGAGTCTCCGAGATCGCGCTCAACCAGCTGATGCTGCCGGAGCACGCCAACGCCCTCGGCAACGTCCACGGCGGCGTGATCATGAAGATGGTCGACGAGGCGGGAGCGATCGCGGCGATGCGCCACGCCCAGAAGCCGTGCGTGACGATCGCGATCGACTCCATGACGTTCAAGCAGCCGGTGCACGTCGGTCAGCTGATGGTGTGCCAAGCGCGCGTGACCTACGTCGGCCGCAGCTCGATCGAGGTGCAAGTCTTGGTGCACGCGGAGGACCTGCTCACGCGCCAGGTCACCCACACCAACTCCGCCTACGCGGTGTACGTCGCGCTGGGGCCCGATGGTCGCGCGTCGGGGGCGCCGCCGCTCGCGCTCGAGACGGAAGAAGATCGACGCCTGCACGCGGAAGGCGAGGCGCGTCAACGTCGACGCACCGGCAGGTAGCCTGCGCGCGATGGCGCGCGGCTCGAGGGTGTCAGCGGAGCCGGCGAGGCGAGAAGGCACGCGCAGCGATCACGCCCGACGAACCCACGCCCCCACGCCTCGAGCGTGCTCGCCCGGCGGCGCGCAGCCCGACGCGAGGGCCTGCCCTGCGCTCGTTCCGAGCTCGTCGCCCTTCCCTGCCCCCGAGGTTCGCGCGCGCACCACGGCCCTGGCTGGCTCAGCCCCCGGAAAGCGGGCCAAAGGCGGGCTATTTGTCCATAGTTTCAACAACTTACGTTAGTTCGCATGCACAAAGTGGTGAGTGCGACTACGTTCCCGGCCACATCTCATGCTGACCTGGGTAGCCAAGAAGCTGTTCGGCACTTCCAACGAGCGCGCCGTGCGGCGCATGCAGCCGATCGTCAACGCCATCAACGCGCTCGAGAGCAAGATGCAGAAGCTCTCCGACGCCGAGCTGCAGGCGAAGACCACCGAGTTCAAACAGAAGCTCGACAACGGCGCCACGCTGGACGACCTGCTGATCGAGGCGTTCGCAGCGCTGCGTGAGGCCAGCAAGCGCGTGCTCAAAATGCGGCACTACGACGTGCAGCTGATGGGCGGCATGGTGCTGCACAAGGGCTCGATCGCGGAGATGCGCACCGGTGAAGGCAAGACGCTGGTCGCGACCCTGCCCGTCTACTTGAACGCGCTCGAAGGCAAGGGCGTGCACCTGATTACGGTCAACGACTACTTGGCCACGCGCGACGCGGAGTGGATGGGTCGCCTCTACAGGTGGATGGGCCTGTCTATCGGCACCATCGTCAACCAGCAAGACGACGCGGAGAAGCGCCGCGCCTACAAGAGCGACATCTGCTACGGCCAGAACAACGAGTTCGGCTTCGACTACCTGCGCGACAACATGAAGGGCTCCGCCCTCGAGTACGCGCAGCGTCAGCTCAACTTCGCGATCGTCGACGAGGTCGACTCGATTCTGATCGACGAAGCGCGCACGCCGCTCATCATCAGCGGCGCCGCCGAGGCGGCCAGCGAGAAGTACAAGGCCCTGAACGAGATCGTCTCGCGCCTCAAGAAGGACGAGCACTTCAACGTCGACGAGAAGGGCTTCAGCGCGACCTTGACCGACGAGGGCGTCGAGACGGCCCAGAAGCTGATCGGCATCACGAACCTGTACGATCCGGTCAACGTGCAGGCGCTGCACATCCTGAATCAGCTGCTGCGCGCCCACGCCCTCTACAAGCGCGACCAGCACTACATGGTGTCGCCAGACGGCAAGATCCTGATCATCGACGAGTTCACGGGCCGCGTGCTCGCCGGCCGTCGCTGGAGCGACGGCCTGCACCAAGCCGTCGAGGCCAAGGAGAACGTGCGCATCCAGGAGGAGAGCCGCACGATGGCCACGATCACGTTCCAGAATTTGTTCCGCATCTACAAGAAGCTGGGCGGCATGACCGGTACGGCCCAGACCGAGGCGCAAGAGTTCTCGTCGACGTACAAGCTCGACGTGGTCGAGATCCCGACCAACAAGACCGCGGTCCGCAAAGACGACCACGACGTGGTCTACAAAACCGAGCGCGAGAAATTCAACGCGCTCACCAAAGA
Organism: Pseudomonadota bacterium; assembly: GCA_023431345.1. Taxonomy (GTDB): domain Bacteria; phylum Myxococcota_A; class Polyangia; order Polyangiales; family Polyangiaceae; genus PMG-095. The sequence continues at coordinate 112,291 of JAEYWK010000272.1, read as the reverse complement.
CATCATGGCCCACCACGAGCAGGGCCAGCCGATCTTGGTGGGCACGACCAGCGTCGAGAAGAGCGCGGCCATCAGCCGCATCTTGACCAAAAAGAAGATCAAGCACGCCGTGCTGAACGCCAAGCACCACGAGAACGAGGCGTTCGTCGTGGCCCAGGCGGGTCGCAAAGGCGCCATCACCGTCTCGACCAATATGGCCGGCCGCGGCACCGACATCATGCTCGGCGGTAACGCCGAGATGATCGCGCGCATGGATTTCAAGCAGCAGAACCGCGAGCCGGAAGCCGAGCCGGAGGCGTTCGCCGAGCTCGTGAAGAAGTACGAGGCCGAGTGCAAGGCGGAGCACGACGAGGTCGTGGAGATGGGCGGCCTGCACATCATCGGCACCGAGCGCCACGAGTCGCGCCGCATCGACAACCAGCTGCGCGGCCGCGCCGGTCGTCAGGGCGACCCCGGCTACAGCAAGTTCTACCTCTCGCTCGAAGACGACCTGATGCGCATCTTCGCCGGCGACCGCGTGAAGAACCTGATGGACCGCATGGGCATGCCCGACGACGAGCCGATCGAGCACCCGCTCGTCACGCGCAGCATCGAGAACGCGCAGCGTAAGGTCGAGGAGCGCAACTTCGACATCCGCAAGAACTTGCTCGAGTACGACGACGTGATGAACGCGCAGCGCAAGACGGTCTACGCCTTGCGCCAGCAGCTGCTGCTCGGCCGCTACGCCCCCGAGCAGGTCGACGACGAGACGGGCAAGGCAACGGGCGAGACGCGCTCCATCGCCCTCAACGAGGCGATCGCGGAGAAGGTCGCGCCGCTGATCGGTCAGCTCGTCGGTGGTTACTGCGACCCGCCGCTCGCGCCGAAGAAGGTGGAAGGCAAGTCGGTCGCCCTCCAGAAAGCCGACTTCGAGAAGGCCGAGAAGATCGTCGAGCTGCCCTCACTGCAGCACGACGTGTACCAGGAGTGGGGCGTCAAGCTGGAGCTGGAGGGCCGTAAGAACCTCACGCCACTGCAGGTGTTCGACGAGCTCAGCGAGCTCGTGCCGCAAGGGCTGTCGGAGCAGCGAGAACGCGTGCTCGACCTGATCGATCGCGTGCTGTCGGCGATGGTCGAAGAGAGCTGCCCCCAAAACAAGCCCGCGGAGGACTGGGACTGGAAGGGCATCGCGGACGGCTTCAAAGAGCACTTCGGGCAAGAGCTGCCGGAGCACATTCACGAGCTCGGCGATCAGAGCGCGCTCGTGCGAGAGCTCTACACGCGCGCCGAGGCCGCGTTCGAAAAGCGCGAGGCTGAGGTCGGCACCGAGCTTTTCCTGCGCATCTTCCGCTTCGTCTACACCGAGCAGATCGACGAAGCCTGGGTCGACCACCTGTCGAACATGGAGCACCTGCGCGACGGCATTGGCCTGCGCGGCTACGGCCAACGTGACCCCAAGAACGAGTACAAGAAAGAGGGTTACAACCTGTTCTTGAACATGATGGCCAAGGTGTCGAGCACGGTGCTGATCAAGCTGTTCGAGGTGCAGATCCAGCGCCAAGATCAGATCGCGGCCCTCGAAGCCGAAGCGCTCGAGCGGCACCACGCCGAGCTCGAGCAAGCCGTCGCTCGCCACCCGGGAGAAGACGTCGACGACCAAGTGGCGGCGCTGGCGCAGATGCAGCGCATCGCCGCCGGCCACGGCCCGGCCCCCGCCGCGGCGCCGCAAGCCAAGGCGGGCCCGCGCGTCGGTCGCAACGATCCGTGCCCGTGCGGCTCGGGTCAGAAGTTCAAGAAGTGCCACGGCGCGCTGCTCGAGGAAGAGGGCGCGGCGGACGACGACGAACAAGAGCAGCCGCGGGCGTGATCGAAGTCGACGGGCTGACCAAGGACTACGGCACCATTTTGGCGGTGCAGGGCGTGACGTTCTCGGTCGGCCGCGGCGAGGTGGTGGGCTTCCTCGGCCCCAACGGCGCCGGCAAGAGCACCACCCTGCGCATCCTCGCCGGCTTCTTGGGCGCGACCTCCGGCAAGGTGCGCATCAACGGCCACGACATCGCCGAGGCCTCGCTCGCGGCGCGCGCATCGCTCGGCTACATGCCGGAGTCCGCGCCGCTGTACCCAGAGCTAACAGTCCGAGAATACTTGGAATTTCGGGCTCACCTCAAGCGCGTCGCGCGCCATGAGCGCCCGCGCGCCGTCACGCGGGCCATCGAACGCGCCAACCTCGGCGACGTGGCGGACACGACGATCGGGCACCTCTCGAAGGGGTACCGGCAGCGCGTGGGCTTGGCCGACGCGCTCGTCGCCGATCCGCCACTCTTGATCCTCGACGAGCCCACCGCGGGGCTCGATCCCAACCAGGTGCGCGACGTGCGCGGGCTGATCAAGGAGCTCGCGAGCGATCATACGGTGCTGCTCTCGACCCACATCTTGTCGGAGGTCGAAGCGACCTGTCAGCGCGCGCTGGTCATCGACAAGGGGCGGCTCGTCGCACAAGGCACGCTAGCGGAGCTCTCGCGTGGGCGACGCACGGCCCAGCTGGTGGTCGTCGCGCGTGACCCGCAAGCGCGGTTGAGCTCCTTCCTGCGCGAGCAGCCGGGCGTGGGCGACGTCACGCCCAGCGCGGGCCCGGCGCTCGATGGCGGCTTCGTTCGCCTCCAGCTCACGCTGGCGGCAGAGGAAGCGCCGCTCGAGGCCGGCGCGCGGCTGCTGCGCGCGCTCGTGGAACGCGCGTTCGAGGTCGCCAGCCTCGCGCCCGAGGCGGCGTCGCTCGAGCAGGTGTTCGCGGAGCTAACGCGAGACGAGGAGCCGGCGGCGTGAGCGGATTTTCCGCGATCTTCCGGCGAGAAATGCTGAGCCTGTGGGTGACCCCGCTGGCCTGGGTGCTGCTCACCGTCTTTTTGCTGCTGCAGGGCGGCATTTTCTATTCAATCGTCGCGCACTTCGCGAGCTTCGCCGAGCTGTCGATCGACGAGGGGCCCGTCGGGGCTTACTTCGGGCAAAATTCGATCTTCCTCTTGATGACGCTGCTCTTGGTCTGCCCAGCGCTCAGCATGCGCTTGCTCGCCGAAGAGCGCCGGAGCGGCACGATCGAAGCGTTGATGACGGCGCCCGTCGGCGCGCTGGGGGTCGTGCTCGGAAAGTACACCGCCTCGCTCGTCACCTACGTCGCGATCTGGCTGCCGACGGTGCTCTACGTCGTGATCCTGCGAGACACGGGCAACGTCGACTGGCAGGTCGTGGGCGCCAGCTACCTCGGCTTGTTCTTGGTGGGCGCGCAGTACTTGGCGATCGGCATCCTGGCGAGCGCGCTGACCAAGAGCCAGTTCGTCGCCCTGCTCGTGACCGTGCTCGTGCAGTTCGGGCTGTTCGTGCTCGGCATCGGCGAGTACATCTTCGACCCCGGCGTCTTGCGCGACGTGTGCGCCTACGTGTCGCTCGCGGGTCATATGGAGGACTTCTCCAAGGGCATCATCGACAGCCGGCGCTTGCTCTATGACGCTTCCATCGCGATTTTCTGCCTATTTTTGACGATTCGGGCCGTCGACGCCTGGAGGCGCGCGTGAAGCTCGCGCGCGTGATGCCCTGGCTGGGCGGCGCGGCGGCGGCGGTGCTGCTGCTCAACCTCAACGTGCTCGGCGCGCGTTGGTACCAGCGCTGGGACGTCACCAGCGAACGGCTGTACTCGCTGTCGACGCCGACGCGGGAGCTGCTGCGGGACTTGCCGGAGCCGGTCGAGGTGCTCGTGCTGCTGAGCAAGGGTGACCCGCTGCTCGTCAGCGTGCGTCACATGCTCGAGAGCTACGGCGCCGAGACCCCGAAGCTGCGCGTGCGCTACGTCGATCCGGATCGAAGCCCGGCTGATTTCCTCGCCGTGCAGCAAAAGTACCAGATCCTCGCCGGCAAGGCAGAGGACGGACGAGTGATCACGGACGCGGCGCTGATCCTGGCCGCGGGCCCCCGTCACTGGTTCGTCACCGCCGAAGAGCTGGTGCACATGGACGAAGACTCGGGCTTGGCGCGGCCGGCGCTCGAGCAGGCGCTCTCCACCGCGCTCGCCAACGTCCGGCGCACCGACAAGGCCAAGCTCTGCTTCACCACCGGGCACCGCGAGCCCACGCTCGACGATCTCGGCCCGCAAGGGCTCAGCGAGCTGAAGCAGCGGCTACTCAAGAGCAACTACGAGGTCGAGAGCGTCGACGGCAGCGCTCCCCAGCAAGCCTACACGGGCTGCGCGGCGGTGATCGTGCCCACCCCCGAGCTGGAGCTCGGAGCGGACGCCGCGGAGCGCTTGAAGCGCTACGTGCAGAACGGAGGCAGCGCGCTGCTCTTGCTCGGGCCCACGCTGGGCGAGCGGGAGGTGCGCGGCACCGGCCTCGAGCCGGTGCTGGAGCTGGCCGGCGTGAGCTTGAGCCGCAGCGTGGTCTTCGAGCAAGACGAGGCGGCGCGGCTTCCGCGCGGCTCAGGCGAGCTGTTCTTTGCGAAGCTCTTGCCACACGCGATCACGCGCGGCGTGCTGCATGACGACGACAAGCTGTCGTCACGCGTGCTCGTGGTCCAGTCGCGAGGGCTGACGCTGCGCGAGGGCGCCACCGCCTTGATGCAGTCGAGCCCCGAAGCGCTCGCGCTCACCGACTTGAGCGTGCTCACCGACACGGCACGGCGCCAAGAGGCGGCCCGCAGCGCCGAGAAGAAGAGCTTCACTCTCGCCGCGGCCCGTGAGCTGGCGCGCCCCGAAGGCGCCAAGCTACCGCACGGCGCGCGCCTGTTCGTGACGGGGGCCAGCAATTTGGCCTGGAACCGCAATTTCCAGGACCCCGCCCTGTACGGCAATCGGCGCCTCATCGAAAACGCCATCAGCTGGGTGGCCGCGCGCCCCAGCATGATTAGCGTACCGGAGAAGCGGCAGCGCGAGGTCGGCCTGTCGCTGGCCGAGGAGTCGCTGGGCGAGGTGATGCGCTACGTGCTGCTGTATATGCCCGCCGCTGCGGGCCTGATTGGCGCGTTCGTGCTGCTACGGCGCCGGAGCGCGGAGCGCGCGGCGAGAGCGCACGGCGGAGGCGCCGCGCGAGAGCGCGAGTAGCCATGGGTCGTCGCCAGCTGCTCGTCAACGGGGCGCTGCTCGCGCTCGCGCTCGGCACCCTCGGCGTGGTGTGGGCGACCCGCGAGACACCGACCACGGCCGAGCTGGCTTCACGCCGGGGCAAGCTGCTGCCCAGCTTCGACAAGTCCAGCATCACCCGCCTCGGCGTCTCCACCGGCGCGAAGACGGTCGTGCTCGAGCCGGCGCCGGGCGCGCCGAACGAATTTCGCATCGTCGCGCCTTGGCAAGAGCGCGCCGACATCGCCACCGTCAACCGTCTGCTCGGGGCGCTCGACCTCGCGTCGTCGCTGCGCCCGGCCGACGGCGTATCCAGCCAAGCGGCGGGGCTCAGCGAGTCCGCGCCGCGCCTGCGTATCGAGCGCGGAGACTCGACGCAGGTCATCACCCTCGGCGGCGCGGCGCCGAGCCCACCCGGCGCTCGCTACGTCGAGGTGACCCACCAGGGCGACACCAAGCGCTACGTCGTGAGCGAAGGCGTGGCCAGCGAGCTCTCCTTCACGCTCGATCAATTCCGTGAGCCGCTGCTGCTCGAGTATGGGCGCAGCGAGCTGCACCGCATCCGCATCGACCGCGGCGGCAGCAAGCTGGAGCTCGAGCAGCGTGGCCGAGGCGAAATCTTCGCCCTGTTCCCTGACGGACCCGAGCTCGCGGACCGGGACGCGGTCGATGCCATCGCCACCGCGCTGTCACGCTTGTCCGCAGATCGCTTCTTGGAGCCTCGCGAGTACCCGGCGAGCAGCTTCCGCAGGGCGCTGAAGGTCGAGGTGCAGCCCAGCGATACCAAGCAGCCCAAGGTGTCGCTGACGTTCGGCGATGAGTGCCCCGAAGCGAGCGAGCGGATCCTGCTACTGCGCGAGCAGCAGGGCCGAGGTCCTCGCCTGGGCTGCGTGCCCGAAGACGTGCTGCCGCCCTTGATGGTGGAGGCCTCCGCGCTGCGCCTGCAGACGCTGTTCGCGGCCCGCAGCGACGAAGTGGAAGAGCTGCGCGTGAAGCGCGGTGATCGAATGTACGTGCTGCTGCGCAAGGATGCGGGATTTCGCCTGCGCACGCCGCTCGAGCAGAGCGTCAGCCTCGACGCTGGCAACGAACGAATCAGCGCCATCTTGCAGGCAAGGGGTGAGCGGCAGCCGCGCAACACGGAGCGCGCGAGCCTCGGCCTCGCCGCCCCCGAAGGCGAGCTCTTCGTCCAAGTGACCTCCAGCAGCGGCTCGCGCGAGGAGCGCGCGCAGCTCGGCCAGCGACGAGTCGATGGTAGCGTTTGTCTCGAGCGCGCGCTCGATCACGTCGTCTTGTGCTTCTCGGCCGAGACGGCCAAGCTGTTCGAGCCGGACGCGACCTTGCTCCGGCCTTTGAGCGTGCTGTCGTTCGCGCCGTCGGAGCTTTCGACTCTTACCACGACCCACGACAACTTTCGGCAGAGCGTGGTCCGACAGGCCGACGGCAGCTACCGACTCGTCGAGCCCACCGGCTACGCGCACGACGGCTCGCTCATCGCCGACGCCGTCCAGACGCTCGGCACGTTGAGCGCGAGCCGCTGGGTCGCGCTGGGCGACGAGCCTCGCTTCGAGCTCGCTCGACCACGACTCACGGTGAACCTGACCTTCGCGGCCGACGCACCGGCGCGAGAGCTGCGCGTGGGCGCAGCCACCGGCGCCGGCTATTTCGCCCAGCTGAGCCCGGAGCCGGCCGTCTTCGTGCTGCCGCAAGCGGCCTTTGCGGACCTCTCGCTGCCCTTCATCGACCGCGCGCTGTGCCCCTTCACGGGCGATGACCTGGCCGCGGTCACGGTCGAGTCCAAGTTCGGACGGGGGCTCATTTCGGGACAAAAGGTCGATTTCCCCAGCCGGGGCGGCGAGGCCAGTGAGGCGATTCGGTCGCTGCGAGCCTACCGCGTCTTGCACGTCGGCCCGGCGCGGCCCAACGAGGGCCTCGGCGCGCCGCGTCTGCAGATCCGTTACCGCGCCGCGAGCGGCAAGCAGGTGACCGTGCTGGTCGGCGGCTGCGACGACCGAGACGACCCTCCCTTCTGCTACGCTCGGCGCAGCGACGTCGACGCGACGTTCGCGCTCTCTTCTCGAATCGTCTCCGACCTCGTCTCCGCTACCTCACATGACTGACAGCGCTCGTCCGCTCGCCGTGCTCGTCGCCGTGCGCTTGCCCGACGTGGACTCAGAGTCCGCCGACGCAAGCCTCGACGAGCTGACGCGGCTCGTGACCACCCTCGGCTACCGCGTCGTGACGCGGATCGTGCAACCCCGTGAGAACCTGGCGCCGGCGGCGGTGCTGGGTGAGGGCAAGCTGCGCGAGCTGGCCAAGCTGACGGGAGGCAGCGGACGCACGGCGCCCATCATCCCCGGCCGTCGGAGGACGGACGATGACGAAGCTGACGACGACGCGTCGCGGCCGCGCTGGCCGCTCGCCGATTTCGAGGATGAAGCGCCGGCGGAGCCTCCGGAGCCCATCGCGCTGGTAGCCGTCGATCACGACATCTCGCCGAGCCAGCTGCGCAATTTGGAGCGCGCCACCGGGGTGACGGTGCTGGATCGCACCGGCGTCATCATCGAGATCTTTCATCGCCACGCGCGCAGCCGTGAGGCGCGCTTACAGGTCGAGATCGCGCGGCTCAACTACGAGGCCCCGCGCCTGCGCGAGTCGCCGAAGGGCAAGGAGCGGCAAGCGGGCCGCGGCGCCGGTGAAGCCGCCCTCGAGCTGGATCGCCGCAAAATTCGCGATCGCATCGCGGAGCTGCGGCGCGAGCTGGCTGCGGTCGAGCGAGAGCAAAACGTACGCCGCAAGCACCGCAGCGGCGCGCGGCGGGTGGCGTTGGTTGGCTACACCAACGCCGGAAAATCCTCGCTCATGCGCGCGCTCACCAGCAGCGACGTGTACGTGGAAGACAAGCTGTTCGCGACGCTCGACACCACGGTGCGCGCGCTGCAGCCCGAAGCCAAGCCCCGCATCTTGATCAGCGACACCGTCGGCTTCATCAAGAAGCTGCCGCACGATCTGGTGGCGAGCTTCAAGTCGACGCTGGATGAAGCGCTGGAGGCCTCTCTGCTGCTTCACGTGGTCGACGCCGCCGACGCGGGCTTTCGCGAGCAGCTGGAGGTGACGCGCGACGTGCTCCACGAAATCGGCGCCGTGCAAGTGCCGAGCCGCCTCGTGATGAACAAGGTGGACGCGCTGAGCCCCGAGCGGCTCGCGGAGCTGCAGAACGAGTACCCGAGCGCCTGGTTCATCTCCGCCAAATTCCCGGCTGACGTCGCGGCGGTGCGCGCGCGCATCATCGAGTTCTTCGAGTCGCGCTACGCGGAGGCCGAGCTCAGCATTCCCTACTCGGAGCAGCGGCTCGTGTCGGAGATGCACGAGCAAGGCCGCGTGGTGGCCGAGCGCTACGACGACGACGGCGTGACGGTCACGTTCCGGGGTGACCCCGAGGTCGTCGAGGCTTTCCGCGTGCGCCTCGCGCGCTCTGCCGCCACGTCCGGCTGAGCTCGTAGCCGCGCGTTCGTGCAGCCTACCCGCTGCGGCGCTTCTTGCGCCGAAGCCGAGCGTGATCTTCCACCGTCATCGCCCAACGCTCATGATCGCGCCAGCGACCGCCGATCTTCAAGTAGCGCGGCGACAAACCTTCGTAGCGAAAGCCCGCGCCGCGCACCAGCTCGCGCGAGCGACGATTGCGCGGCTGGATGTTGGCCTCGACGCGGTGCAGCTCGAGCTCGCCGAATACCTTATCGAGCACGAGCTCGAGGCCGGCGCGCATGTAGCCTTTGCCGGCGTGGGGCGCCAGCGCGTAGTAGCCCATGTAGGCGCTCTGAAACGAGCCGCGCACGATCTCGCTCAGGTTGATCACCCCGCACAGCTGCCCCAGCTCGTCGCAAACCAGGTACTTCACTTGGCGCGGGCCCTGGCGCTCTTTCAAATACAGCCGGTACTCGGCCGACGAGCGGGGCGCTGTCACCCAGGAGCCGTGCAGGCGCCGGCTGCGAATGACCGCCGCCAGGAACTCGTGCTCGTGACGAGGAGCCGGCGTTTCTAGGAAGACGAGCATGATCCGCTAGCATAGGCAGGGACGGCGCCGCCCGGGAACCGTTGGCAGGGCCTACCTACGACCCCACTACGCCCCCCAGCCCCGACGCGCTCCCCCCACCCAGCCTCCGCGTCCCACAGCTGGCGACCAAGCCCGCCCGACGCCGACGCCGCAAACTTTCAGGCAGGTCGCTCGACCTGGCCGCTTTCCGGAAAAAGGCGCGCGCAAGCTCGGGCCCGACGCACTCCGGTGAGTTACAGAGCTGAAGTGACTCGGCTCCGTTCGCGCATGCTCCTGCTGGCTCAGGCGATTCTGCCGTCCGGCTTGGCTTTGTTGGTCACTTGGCTCTCGCCGGGGCTGGCCTACGCGCGCGCGGGTGGTATCGCGGCTAGCGGCTGCCAGGGCTGCCACGGCTCCACCGAAGGCGGCTCGCTCTCCCTCACCGCTAGCCCGGCCGCCATCACGCCCGGCGCGCGCGTCGAGCTGACGCTGAGCATCATCGGCGGCTACGCCAACGGTGGCGCTTACATCACGAGCTCGGACGTGGGCGAGCTGCAGCCGATCGCCAGCCAGGGACTGACCGCCGTGGCGGGCGGGCTGGTTCACAATCAGCCGAAGCCGGGTAGCGGCGGCACGGTGCAGTTCCGCTTCGCCTGGGTGGCCCCCGCCACTCCGGGGGCGGTCCGCTTTTCGGTGTTCGCGCTGGGCGGCGACGGCAACGGCCGTCCCCAAGGCGACAACGGTCTCGAAGACGACTTCGATTTCGTCTACGGCTGCGCCGCCAAGACGTACTACCTCGACGGCGACGGCGACGGCGTCGGCCGCGCCGATTTCTCGATGCTGGGCTGCGAAAACGCGCCGCCCACGGGCTACGCGGAGGCGAGCGGTGACTGCGATGATTACCGCAAGACGGTGTTCCCCGGCGCCACCGAGCTCTGCAACATGCTCGACGACGACTGCGACGGCAGCGTCGATGAAGACGCGGTCCCGGTCGAGCTTTGGCCCGACGCCGACGGCGACGGCTACTACGACGTGCGCACCGAAAGGATGGGCGAGCCGAAGGTCGGCTGCGCTGGTTTGAAGGGCTACGCTTCCGAGCCCGGCGACTGCCGACCCAAAGACCCCGCCATTCACCCCGGCGTCGAGGAGATCTGCAACGGCGTCGACGACGACTGCGACGGCGACGTCGACGAGCGCGTGCGCCCCACCTGCGGCGAGGGCTGGTGCAGGCGCGAGGCGCCGGGCTGTGACCTGGCCCTGTGCGTTCCGGGCACGCCGACGACGGAGACGTGCAATTTTCTGGATGACGACTGCGACGGCCTGGTCGACGAAGGCGACTTGTGCGCGCCGGGGCAGGTCTGCGCGGCCGGCAATTGTGTCGACTCGGACAGCGTGATGCTCGACCCTGAAGTGAGCTCTCCCGGCGCGAGCGGCAGCGCCGCAGCCGGTAGCGGGCCGGGCGGCGCTACGACGGGAGGCAAGCGTGGCTTGAGCGACGCGGACGCCGCGTCGGGCTGCGCGCTCGGCGCACGCACGAGCCACGGCTCGTTGGCGGTGCTGGCGGCGTTGCTGGCGGCGAGCGCCCTACGCCGACGGCGACGCGACCGTTAGTTGAGCGCGCCGCTCTTCTTGGAGCTCCAAATCGAGTCCCAGTTATCGCGGTAGCTATCGGTGGCGACCTGCGCCGGCCCCTTGCGGCGCGCGCGACCGGGCTTAGAGCTGCTCTTGGCCGTAGCGGCGCCAGGCTGCGCGGGAGGTGAGTAGTGCACCTCGACGTCACACAGCAGCGGAGAGCCTTCGCGCGGGCGCAGGGAAACCACTTCACCCTGAATCGGCGCGCCCTCGCGCAGCGGCTTGAGCGCGCCCGCTTCGAGCCGCTCACCGCGGCGGCGAATGACGTGCACGGCTCCGTCGTCCGTGACTGCGTGCACGAGCGCGACATCGGACGGCTTGGCCACTTCGACTTCGCTGGGTTCGGCCTGCGATGTGGGCTTTTCGCTCTTCATGCGACGGGCTTGGGCGTATTACCACGCCTCGAGGCGACGCGCCCGCCCCTCACATGCCGATGGCCGTGCGGTACACCCAGCCCTGGCTGCCGCGCGCGTCGTATTTGATGCGAAACCAGTCGCCGCTCTTGCCGGTGACGACGACGCGCGTGCCATTCAGCACCCGAGCGCGCACCTCGCCGTCGCGCGCTGGTTGGGCGCGAACGAGCGCGACATCCCAGCTCACGGTCGCGCGACCGCTCGCGGGGGCGAGCTCGGGCTCCGGGGACTCGGAAGGCGCGACCGAGTCGGCGTCCGACGTGCCGCCGCCGGCGCCGCTCTGCGCGACCAGGTCGAGGCGATAGAAGAGCATGTACGAAGCCTGCTCATGCTTGATGCCAACGAGTGATACGTTCGCGAAGCGCTCTCGCGCGCACCCGAGCAGGCGCTCGACCTGCGGCTGATCGAGCGAGGTGCTCTTGCCGCTCTGGATGCTCTTGATTTTGTCAGCCTCGAAATCGAGCTCGAGGCCCAGCGAGAGCACGCCCGAAGCGGCCTCGGTGCCCGGGCACGCCGACAGCTCACGCAGGTGCTCGCGCGCCACGCCGTCGAAATCCACCTTGTCGCAGCTTTGGCTGCGCTTGCCGTGCTCGTTCTTGCAGCTGGCGATCTGGACGTCGCTGACCTGGACTCGGTCACCCGCCGTCTTCTCCGCAGGCGCGGCGGAGGGCCCCGGCGCCTGAGCCTCGGTGGGCTTGGGCACGGGAGCGCCGGTGAGCTCGCGGGCCGAGGCTTCGACGGTGGCGGGAACGGGCGCGCTGGGCACGAGCTTCACGCCCGCCAGACGCGGCCAAGCGATGCCGATCGCAAAGCCCACCACCGCGATGATGCCGACGCGGGCAAACTTCACCCCGTCTTCCTGGGAGCCAGGAACCTCGACCTTCACGGCCGGACGCTTTTCGGTCGAAGTAGCCAGGTGAGCCTCTCGGGCAGACGTAGCACGTCGGAGCGCGGCCAAAAAGCATAGGATTTTTCACCGATTGTGCGGGTTAGCTGGCTCGGACCCTAGAAACCGAGCCGCGATTTGGAGGAGGATGGTCGTTCGAGGGTCATGAAGGTCTGCCAGCCGTGCAAGCTGAAGTATCCCAATGACAGCACGGCTTGTTTCATCTGCGGCGGTCCGCTCTCCGCCCTGCAAGACCCGCTGCTCGGCACCACCATCGCCGGTCGCTACCTGATCGAAGAGGCCATCGGCGAAGGCGGCATGGCCACGGTGTACGCGGCCCGTCACCGCCTCGTCGATCGCCCGTGCGCGGTGAAGGTGATGAGCCCTGCGCTCGGCAAGAACGAGGTGATTCGGGAGCGCTTTCGGCGTGAGGCCAAGGCCGCGCAGAAGCTCGCCCACCCCAACATCATCGAGATCTTCGACCAGGGCGAGACGCCCGAGGGCAGCCTGTATTTGGTGATGGAGATCCTCGAGGGTCAAACCGTGGCCGACTTGCTCGAGCGGCAACGCTCGGTGCCGCTCGAGCGCACGCTCTCGATCGCCATCCAGATCGCGCGCGCCCTCGCCCGCGCCCACGACCTCGAGGTGATCCACCGCGATCTCAAGCCCGAGAACATCTTCCTCGCCGAGGGAGGGGGCGGCTTCGACCGGGTCAAGCTGCTCGATTTCGGGATTGCGCGCTCGATGCAAGACACGCGACTGACGGGAGCGGGCGAGGTGTTCGGCACCCCGCAGTACATGGCCCCCGAGCGCATCACGAGCATCGACGCGGGCCCTTCTGCCGACCTGTACGCGCTCGGCGTCATCCTCTACGAGATGCTGTGCGGCAGCTTGCCGTTCGACGCGGCCGACGTCACCACCTACTTCATCAAGCACCTCAAAGAGGTGCCTCCAGCGCCGCGCACGCGCGATCCGTCGATCCCCGAGGCCATCGACAAGCTCATCATGGAGCTGCTCGCGAAAGATCCGAGAGATCGCCCCGTCGACGCGCACCGCGTCCACGCGGATTTGCTCGCGATCGCCGGCATCATCGGCGTGCGTGTGCCGGGCGAGGCCTTCGCGGAGGACGCCTCGTCGCGAGGCCCGGCGAAGACGCTGCCGCCCGTCGCGATCGACCAGTGGGTGAAGCGAACGGCCGTTTTCGAGCGCATGCTGGTGAAAGCCTACTTGGGCGCGCGCCCGGCGGAGATCGAGCACCTGTTCAACGAGGTGAAGCGCCTCGTGCGCGAGATCGGCGAGCTGCGCGCCAAGGCGGTCGCGGATCAGCGCACGCTCGAGGCGATCGAAGCGCGTGGCCGGGAGACGCGGCAGCGCTTCGGACACGCCGTCGACGCGCTCGGCGTCGACGCCAGCAAGGCTCGCGACGAGCTGAAGGCGGCGATGGCGCGGGCGGCTGCGGCGCAAGCGGCGCTCGCCGCGCCGCGCGAGGCGATGAAGCTCGCGATGGCGGAGATTCTGCGTTGGGAAGGGCGCTCGGGGATGCAGGAGCCCTACCGCGAGCTGGCGGCCGCGTACCGAGCTGCCGCCGATCTCACCGACACCTGGCTGGCGGCCAAAGCGGAGGCGCAAGCGGCCGAGCGCGAGGTCGCCCGTCGCAAGACGGAGGTCGACGACCTCGAGTTCCAGATCAAGGAGCTACGCGCCGCGCTCGCCGCCCAGAGCGAGGGGCAAGAGCGCGAAGAAGAGAATTTTCAGGGCGGCGTCAGCGAAGCGGGCAAGCGCGCCGACGAGCTCGATCGCGAGCTGCTGCAAATGGCGAGCCGTTTCTGCGCGCCGCTGCGCTTGCGACCGGAGCTCTCGGACCTGTTCCACGAGCTGGAAGAAGACGCCGCAGCCTGACGCGAGCGGGGCGAGGCGCCGGCACGGACGGCGAGGGCAGGCCGCGGCGGCGTGGCTCGCTCGGGGTGCGAGCGTCCTGAGCGTGAGCGGCGCGCTTCCGCGCGGATCGCTGCCCCTATTTCCGAGAAGCGGCGGCGGCGCGCCTTTACGCGCTGAAGTCTGACCGCGACGAGCCGTTTGATCTGTTGGACGTGCGCCCTTCGCGCACCTTGTCCCACAGGCTCAAGATGGCAGACCCGGCGAGACCGATCCACGTAGAAGTTCCGAAGTCAGTCCTCGACGAGCTCAGCTGGAGGGTCGCCCAGGGCATGGTCGACCTACCGCTGCTGCCCAGCGTCGCGCTGGAGGTCACGAACGTGGCCGCGCAAGAGAGCGCGGACGCCCGCGCGATCGCCGAGCTGCTGCGCAAGGACCAAGCCATGGCCGCGCACGTGCTGCGGGTCGTCGCGTCGCCGGTGTACAGCGGGCGGGCGCAGATTGTCTCGCTGCAGCAGGCCGTGGCGCGGCTCGGCGTGCAGAAGATCCGCGAAATTTCGCTGGCGATCGCGTTTCGCGTGGGCGTGTTCAAGCTCAAGGGCTTCGAGGCCGAAGTGGCGGCGATGTTCCAGCACTCGGTGAGCGCGGCCCTGTTCGCGCAAGAGCTGGCGCGGGCGACGCGGCGCAACGTCGAAGATGCCTTCATGTGCGGCCTGCTCCACGACGTGGGGCGCCCGGTGATCTTGCAGGCGCTGGTGCAAATCCTGAACGAGCAGAAGCTCAGCGTGCGCCCGAGCGCGATCGTGGCCGCCATCGGGGACCTGCACACGGACGTGGGCGGCACCCTCGCGGAAGCGTGGGGCCTGCCGGAAGCGGTGGAGATGTCGATTCGCCACCATCACTCGCCGAGCCCGCCCGAGGCTCACGCCACCGGCGTGCGGGTCACGGCCCTCGCCGACGAGCTCGCGCGCCACGCCTTCGAGCCGGAGAAGGTGTCCGAGGCGGAGCTGCGCGCGCACCCGGCGCTCGCCCCGCTCGAGGTGTACCCCGAGATGCTCGACAAGCTGCTGGCGAAGGCCGAGGCGATCCGGCAAGCGGCCGGGGCCTTGTCTTGAGCGAGCTCGACCTCGTCGTGATCGGGGGCGGCCCCGCGGGCCAGAAGGCGGCCGTTCAAGCGGCCAAGACGGGCGCGCGTGTGCTGCTGATCGAGCGCGCCAGGACCGCGGGCGGAGCCTGCGTGCGCTACGGCACCATCCCGAGCAAGACGCTGCGCGAGACCGCCCTCTCGCTCGGCAAATTCCGGCGCTTGACGGCCCACGTCATGGACGTCGAGATGCCGTCGCACCTGCAGGTCAGCAGCTTGATGGAGCGCAAGGAAGAGGTCGTCGCCGCTCACGAGCGCTACATGCAAGCGCAGCTCGCGCGCAACCACATCGAGCTCCTGCAGGGCGTCGCGCGCTTCACCAGCCCTCACGCCGTCGAGGTCACGCTGCTCGACGGCAGCGTGCGCACGCTGCGCTCACGCTACTTCGTGATCGCCGCGGGCTCGTCACCGCGGACGCCCGACAACGTCCCCGTCGATCACGAGCACATCCTCGACAGCGACTCGTTGCTGTCGATTTCTTACCTACCCGAGTCGCTCGTCGTGCTGGGCGCGGGCGTGATCGCCTGTGAGTATGCGTCCATTTTCGCCGCCCTCGGCGTCAAGGTCACCATCATCGACAAGGGCGAGCGTCCCCTCGGCTTCATGGACCCGGAGCTGGCAGAGCACTTCTTGCGGGAGCTGCGCGGGTGCGGAGGAGAGTTCTTGGGCAAGCAAGGCCTCGAGAGCGTCCGCTTCGACGACCTCTCCTGCGTAGAGACGCGGCTCGGGGGCGACCAGCTGATCCGGAGCGAGAAGCTGTTTTGCGCGCTCGGACGCGTGGCGCCGGTGGCGGCGCTGGGCCTGGAGGCGGCCGGGGTCAAGGTGACGAGCCGAGGCCTGGTCGAGGTGGATTCGCACCTGCGGACCAGCCAGCCCCACATCTACGCCGCGGGCGACGTGATCGGCCCGCCCGCGCTGGCGTCCACGTCGATGGAGCAGGGTCGGCGCGCGGCGTGTCACGCCTTCGGCGTCGACCTGGGCCGACAAGGCGACCTGGCTCCCACCGGCATCTACACCATCCCCGAGCTCGGCAGCGTGGGCATGACCGAGCAGCAGGCGCGCGAAAGGTACGGCGACGCGCTCGTCGGCCGCGCCAAATTCGAGGAGGTCGCGCGGGGACAGATCTCGGCCGCCGAAAACGGCCTATTGAAGCTGATCGCTCACCCGCAGACCGGGGTCGTGCTCGGTGCGCACGCCGCCGGTGAGAGCGCGACCGAGCTGGTGCACCTCGGGCAAATGGCGATCATCGCCGGGCTCTCGTTCGAGACGTTCATCGACACGGTGTTCAACTTCCCGACGTTCGCGGAGGCCTACCGCGTCGCGGCCTTCGACCTGCTCAAACAGCAGCACGCTCGGCGCTCGAGCAAACCGGCCGCCGCCCAGTGAGCCGCAGCGAGGCGGCCGGCGAGCTACTTCGCGACGACGAGCAGCTCGCTCACCGCGCCGCGGCGTGAGGCCACCGAGTTGATGGGGCGGCGCACGGCCACGTCGGAGCACTTGAAGTTCTGGTAGAGCGCGCGCGTCTGGGGGGTCGCCGAGTTCGAGAGCACCGCCGCCACCCCGCGCTTGAGCAGCTTGGCGAACACCTTGGCCAAGCGCTCATGCTCGGCCAGCCCGAACGCCTCCGAGTGGTAAGCCGAGAAGCTGGCCGTCTTCGACAGCGGCAGATACGGAGGATCGAGGTACACGGCGTCGCCGCGCCTGGCTTCGCTGCACACCTCCTCGAAGTCGGCCACGCGGATCGTCACGTCTTGCAAGTAGCTCGCGGCGTGGGCGAGGCGCTCTGGATCGTAGATGCGCGGGCGCTTGTAGCGACCGTACGGCACGTTGAAGCCGCCCTTGGAGTTCACGCGGTAGAGCCCGTTGTAGCCCGTCTTGTTCAGGTAGATGAGCCGGGCCGCGCGCTCGATTTTGTTCGTGGGCTTCCCGGCGCGGATCTCGTAGTACTCGTCCTCGCTCGTGCGCTCCTGCAGCCCCTCGAGCTTCTTCAGCAGCTTGCCCAGGTCGTCACGCACCACCGTGTACAAGTTGATGAGCTCACGGTTCTTGTCGGTGATCACGGCCCGCTTGAAGCGCTTGCCCTCGGCCAGCGCCAAGAACACCGCCGCGCCGCCGACGAACGGCTCGTAGTACGTCTCGATTCGCTGCGGCAGCTCCTCGAGAATACGGGGCACCAGACTACGCTTTCCACCCGCCCATTTCAGGATCGGGCGAAGCCGCTCGGACATGAGTAACGCCTCGGTAGCTCGTTACCGCCACGGGGTAAAGCCGCTTTCACCGCCAATCCGCCCCAACGCACGCAAAAATTCGGCTCAGGCGTCGCTGCGCTCCTGCCGGATCTGGAGGCGCTTCATCATTTTTTGAAGGCCGAAGCGCGACAGGCCGAGCAGCTCCGCGGCGCGCGTCTGGTTCCCCTCGGTGCGGCGCAGCGCCGCCCGCACCAGATCGGCCTCCAACGCGTCGACGCGCCCGCGCAGATCGAACTCGTCGCGGGCGCGGCCGGCCCGGGAGGCCTGCGCCACGTCGCGGCTGAGGTGCTCGAGCCGAATCAGATCGTCGCCCAGCACTAGCGCACGCCGCACCTCGTTCTCGAGCTGGCGCACGTTGCCCGGCCAGGGGAACGCCGCCAGCGCGTCGAGCGCCGCCCGCTCGAGGGTGACCTTGCGCCCGGCGGCGTGAAGCCTCAGGAAATGCTGCACCAGCAAGCTCACGTCGCCGAAGCGCTCGCGCAGCGGGGGCACGCGCACGCTGATCACGTTCAGGCGATAGAACAGATCTTCACGGAAGCGGCCCGCGGCGACGAGCGCAGACAGATCGCGGTGCGTGGCCGCGATCACGCGCACGTCGACGTGGCGCACCGTCTCCGAGCCCACCGGCCGCACCTCGCCGTTCTGCAACGCCCGCAGCAGCTTGGTCTGCATGCCCAAGCTCATCTCCCCGATCTCGTCGAGGAACAGCGTGCCGCGATCGGCGACCTCGAACAGCCCGGAGCGTGCGCGCTGAGCGCCGGTGAACGCCCCGCGTACGTGGCCGAACAGCGTGGACTCGAGCAGCGGCTCCGGGATCGCGGCGCAGTTCTCGGACACGAACGGGCCGCGACCGCGCGAGCCGTTCTGGTGAATGGCGCGCGCCACCAGCTCTTTGCCGCTGCCGGACTCGCCGAGCAGCAGCACGGGCACCTCCGTCGCCGTCACGCGATCCACGATTTGCAGCATGCTGCGCAGGGCGTCGCTCTTGCCCACGATCTCGTCGTACGGGAAGCGCGTTTCGCGGCCATCTCGCACGCGCGACAGCTCGCGCTCCGCCAGATCGAGCTCGGCTTCTCGCTGCGACAGCTGCGCGTCCAAGCGCTGGGTCGCGCGCTGGGCGCGGCGCGCGGCGCGGCGCAACAGCAGCTGGTCGCGCGCGTCGGCGATCGCGAGCGCCGCCAGCGTCGCGACCAGCGTGACCCACGACAGCTCGCGCGCACCGAACGCGCCGCGACGCACGCGATCGTCCAAATAGACGACGCCGAGGGGCTCGCCCCGCGCCACCAGCGGCACCGCCAGCACGCTACGCAGCTTGAGCGCGTGCACGCTCTCGTGCACCTCCGGCAGATCCCCGGCCGCGTCGACCGCCACGACGGGCTTGCCCTCTTGGAGCGCGCGCTCGGCCAGCGACGTGCTGAGCTCGAGCTGCACGCCGCTCAGGTCGTGCTTGCCGATGTTGCGCGCGGCGCGGGGGCGTAGGTGGCCGTTGGGGGCCCGCAGCAAGAGCAGCCCTCGCTCGACGCCGGTCCACAGCACGAGCGCGTCGAGCACCTGGTCGAGCAGCGGTCGCAAGCGCTCGCGGTGGCCGAGCGCGCGCACCAACGCTTCGACGTCGGCCAGCTGCTCGGGCGTGAAGCCAGGGCCGCTCAGCTGACCTTCCTGCGCGCGAGCCAGCCAGGGCAGCGCCAGCACCGCCGGGCGCAGCTCGTCGGGCACGCGGCGCAGCAGCTCACGGGCCGCCTCCGCGACGCCTTCGGTGAAATGCCGGGCCGTCGCCCCGTCGCCGAGCTGGGCCGCGAGCTTCGCGCCCGCGAGCAGCGCCGGCCCTCGCACCGCCACCGGACTCTTCACGCGCGACAGGCCCGTAAGCTCCATCAAGACCGCCTCGCCGCGCTCGTTGCTCGGCCGCGCTGCGAGCCGCTGAGCACGCGCGGCCCACCACTCGAGGCGCGCGTCCACCGCGGCGCCGGAGCGACGAGCGAGCCCGTCGGCCGCGACCAGATCTACCCCACCTCCGTGCTCGAGCACGCGGGCGTGGCAGCGCAGCTCGTCATCGGCGTCGGCCGCGAGCAGTGAGCGCGCGCGCTGCACGTGCTCGAGAGCCTGCGCGTCGTCGGCGGCGACGTCGCAGAGCACCAGGTGCGCGTACGCGCGGCAGCGAGGGTCACCCGACTGCTTCGCGCGAGAGATCGCCTCCTCGGCGGCGGCGCGAGCGTCGAGCGTCGCGCCCGCCGCGGCGTAGGCGGCCGCGATCGAGAGCACCGCGCGCGCGGCTTCGGCGCCGCGCCCCAAGTGCTCGAAGAGCAGCAGCGAGCGGCGCGCCGCCGCCAGCGCTTCGCCCAAATCGCCCACGTTGGCGGCGGCGGCGGCCACGCCCGTTGCGTACGTCGCCTCCTCCAGCACCGCGCCGGCGCGCGCCGCGAACTCGCACGACGCGCGGAACGCCGCTTGTGCCGCCTCGGGTTGGCCGAGCGCGAGCGCCAACATGCCGAACAGCGACTCCGCGCGCGCGCGTTGCTCGTCGCTGCGAGCCAAGAGCCGCGCGCGCTCGGCGTGGCGCCGCGCCTCGACGTGCTCGGCGCGGCGCAGCGCCAAAAGCGACAAACACTCCGCCACCTGCGGCGACTCCGGCCGCGCGACGAGCAGCGCCGCGGCTTCGTCGAGGCGGCCTTGGTCGAGCGCGGCGCGCGCTCGCAGCGCCGCCGCGCGGGCCGCGAGCGCGTCGGGCAGGTCAGGCAACTCATCGAGCATGCCCAGCGCGCGCGGCAGGTCACCCGCGCGACGCCACAGCTCCGCCAGCTCCACCGCCGCCTCGCTCGACGCCAGCGGCTCGAGCAGCGCCACGGCGCGCCCGAGCTCGCCGCGCAGCCGCAGGACCCGTGACAGCTCGCGCAGCAGCGCGCTCGGAGCGGCCCCCGCGCGGACCAGCCGTTCGGCAGCGTCGAGTGTCGCTTCGCTCACGCCGGGCTCACGCAGCGCGAGCGCGATCTCCAAAGGCTCGCTCGCGAGCTCGCCGGGCTCCGTGCGCGCTGCGGCCTCGAAATCGAGCAAGCCGAGCGCGCCGGGCGGGCGACGGGCGGTGGCGGCGAGCGCGCGCTCGAGCAGCTCATCGTCGCAGGTCTGCGGCAAGCGCGGCCAGGACGAGGCGCCTACTCCGACGAGGGCGACGAGGAAGCGCGACTGGCCGAGCGCGTCGAGCCCGCTCAGCGCCGCCGCGCCGCTCGGCGCGTGCCCCCGGAGGCCGCGAACTTTCGTGAGGAGCTCGAGCACGGGCGCCAAAATCTCCGTCGCGATCGGGCCGAGTGAGAGCTCGACGCGCGCCGCCTTCGCGGCCTCCAGCAGCTCGCGTCGGCGCGCGAAGCGGTAGGCGCGCCGCACCGCGCGCGCCCCGTCCACGGCCGACGCGAAGCCCGCCTCGCGCACACGTGACGATACCCAGGCCGCGGACGGGCGCGCGCTCGGCGCGACTTGGAGCAGCGCCCGCGCGACGCCCGCGATCACGCCGCTGTCCGGGAGCAGCGCGCGCGCCCGCTCGGGAGCCACGCCCGGCAGCAGCAGCTCCGCCAGCACCACCCCCAGCGCGAACAGGTCGCGCCGTCGCGCGTCACTCGCGCCGCCGCCCGAAGTGACCTCGGGCGCTAGGTAGCGACGGGTGCCGCCCGTCGCGCCCTCGGCGGAGGCGTCGCCAGAGAGCCCGAAATCGATGAGGCGGGCGCCGCCTGCGGCGAGGACGATGTTCTGCGGCTTGATGTCGCCGTGAGCGGACCCGACCCCGTGCAGGTCGGAAAGCGCGGCGCCGAGATCGCGCGCTACCGTCAGCGCGAGCTCCTGCCGCATGGCGGGGGAAGCGTCACGAGCGACCTCGGCCAGAGACCGTCCCTCTTCCCAAGCGAAGATCAGCACGGGAGCTCCGTGCTCGAAGCGGTCGCCGAACAGCGCCGCGGGCTCGGACAGGTGGGTCACGTCGAGCAGCGGCGCCACCCACGGCGAATCCACCCAGCACAGTCGCTCGGCTTCGTCGGCAAATCGCAGGCGTTGGCTCACATCACGCCCGATTTTGGCGACCGCGGGTGCCCCCCCGCGCTCGACCAGCAGCACCCGGCTGGTCGCCCCGCCCCCGAGCAACCGCGACGCCCGCAGCGGCTCGCCCGGAACTGGCAACATAGTTGGCAACTTTTCCGACCCACCCATACCCCAAATTATGGGCAATTTTGCGAGTTTTGTCAACGCGGATGGCAGCCCCCGGCGACGGGCGCGGGCTTCACCCGTCTGCGGACGGATCAATCGCTGCAGCGAGCGCCGGCGGCGATGAACCGGGAGACGTCTCGCAAGCTCGTGAGCCCGATGCTGCCGACGAGCGGCATCGGCTCTCCGCGCACGAACCATTCGCGCAGCCGCGTGAGCTCCTCCGCGGGCGGCGCCACGCACTCGCCGTCGGCCAGCGGCAACACCGGGTGCGACGACGCGCACGGGTCGACCGGCTCGTCGCAGTTGGGCGACGTCGCCGTCGCGCTGCAGCCCTCGTAGTTCCCCGGATTTCGCAGCAATTTGTAGAGCAGGTAGCTGTTACCTGGGTTTCGAGGCGCCACCAGCGGCATCTGCACGCCGAAGCGGGGGCTACTCTCGAGGCCCACCCCGCCGGAGCTGTCGCCGGTCTCGGTCTGGCGGGCGATCTTGCCGATAGCGGTCGCGGCGAAGTTTCTTCGACCCTCGAGCCAGAGGCCGTGCGGAGCCGCGCCGAAGTGGTTCGCGAAGGCGGCATGGCAGTTGCCGCCGGCGCAGCCCCCCACGTCCTGCTCGAAAATGCGCTCCACGATCTCGGCGCAGCTCGGCGGGTCGATGCGCGGTCGCTCCGCGGGCCCATCTGCGGTCATGAAGCTCGTACGCAGCGGCAGCCCCCGCTCGCGCAGCGGCGCCCCATCGAACGCCCGAATGCCGAAGGCGTCGTCTGCCTCCGGCGCCAGTAGCTCCAGCTGATAGAGGGCGCGAGGCTGCAGCTCCGCGCCATCGGGCAGCCGGAACTCGACCACGCGCTCGACGGGATCGTAGTCGACCTCGAACGAGACCTGCCCCACCTTGTCGGGATCGCCAGTGTAAACGCGGAGCGCCTGTCGATTCACCGTGCTCGGGTCGAGGAAACGGTCGAAGCGCAGCGCTACCGTCAGGTTCGTCGGCACCGTGCAGCTCGGATCGGGACCGGCGCCGCACCCGTCCGCCGGATACATCGCCAGCAAACGCACGTCGGGCCCCGATGCCCGCGCCACGTCCGGCTTGGCCACGTCACAGCCGGTGGCCAAGCACAACAGGGCGACGGCCGGGATCAGCTCTCGGAGTAGGTCGACAGCTGATCGCGGATGTTCTGCTCGCTCACACCCGTACGGATGTGGTCCTTCAGCACGTCGGCCAAGGTGATGAGGAGGTCGTCGACCCCCTTTTCTTCGATGATCTTCGAGAGGAGCTGCCTCGCCTCGCGACTGTCGTCTTCGCGGAGAAAGTCCCGCACCTTGTCGACAGAGATGTCGCCTTGAAAGTCGAAGTACAGATTCTCGAACAGGTAGCGGACGAGCTCCTTCACGGAGGGCCTCCTCGAAGCATGAGCAAACGTAGCCCTTGCCGCTATACCCGCCAGCAGAAGGGGTCGGCAAGCGCTTTGGCACCTCTTTGCCATTTCGCTCCCGAATCAACGGCATTTCAGCAGCTCCGGATCGTTTGCGGTGTGGCAAGTCAGGCACGGCCGCGCGTTCTGCCGCAGGGCCTGGCGGCAGCGGCCCAGAAAGCCCACCGGGTGAGGATTCACGCCCCGCCCCTTACCCATCAGGCTCGGCCCGCGCCCCCCGACGCCGCGAGTGGCGTGACACATGGCGCAGTCGCGCTCCTGATGGCAGCTCACGCACGCGCTCAAGTTGCGCTGCGCTTCCCAGGCATGATGGCCCGGGCTGCGGCCTCCGTCGGTCCAAATGGCCTTGGGCGGGTGAAATCGACCGCGATTCGCGAAGTTGCCAGCCGGCCCCGACATGGCCACCCCTGCTCGCTGGTGACAAGTGAGGCAAAATGACTGCTGCTGGTGGCAGCTGCTGCAGCGAGGATTGTTCTGCCGGGCCGCGATCGGGTGCTGGCTGAGGAAATCGTTGGGGTGGATTTTGCGCGGTCGAACCTTGCCGTCGTGGCAGCCGACGCAGAACCGCTCCTGGTGACAATTGGCACAGAAGCGGCTGTCGACTCCGGCGACGTGCTTGTGGCGCTCGATGAAATCAGACCCATGGCCGGCGTTGTTCAGCCAGGGCGGCGGAAGCATTTTGCCGCTCGCGAAGCTGGTCGTCATCACGCCGCTCGCCTCCGTGAGGTGACACGTCGCGCAGGCGCCGGATGCCTTACCGGGGCGCGGCTCGCCCACGTCGCGCGAGCCGAGCACGTGACACGTGACGCACTCTTTCATGCGCGGGAGCTGGTCGCGCGTGGCGACGCCGACCTCGTCGACCTTACCGTGGCAGCGCGCGCAATCCATACCGAGGCCGGTGACGTGCTTCTGGTGGTCGAAGCGCAAGTTGGGCTTGGGCAAGACCACCCGCGCGACGACGTTGGGGCGGGTGGCGTCGTAGCCAATGTGACAGAAGGCGCACTGGCCCAGCGGGCGCGGCTCGTCGCTGGTGACGGCGGAGAGGTCGCGGTGGCTCGTGCCATGGCAGCCGTCGCAGCGCGTGGCGGGAGGCAGCAGCGAGTCCGCGGCCTTGACGCTGGTCTTGGCGGCAGCGTGGCAGGTCACGCAGGCCACCCCCAGCTCCTTCACGTGCTTCTTGTGGTTGAAGCGGAGCGGCAGCGCTTGCTCGGGGAACACGACGGGGCTGGGGCCGTCGTCGTCGACGAAAGAGCCGGGCGGCCTGAAGGCGAGCGGCACCTCATCGAAGTCGAACGGGCTCGCGCCGCTGACCTGCAGCGCGCGGCCATCCGCCAAGACCGGGCGCCCGGAGCACCACGCGACGAACGCGGCGAGCAGCGACATCAGCAGCAGCAGGTCCGCGCGGCTGCTCATTTCAGCACCGTCAGGTCGAGCGTGAGCAGCGCGCGGAAGCGCTGCCCCACCAAGCGGTTCATCTCGTGCTCGAGCTCGACCCCGAAGCGCGAGCGCGTGAAGAAGCTGGGACCCGGAGTGAAGCCGGCACCCACGACGTAGCCGAAGCTCGTGGCGTCGCGGTCGCGGCGTAGGGCGTCCGACCAATCCCACAGCGACAGCACGACGAGGCCGTCGTAACGCGATCCGAAGCGGCGTCGGCCGGTGACGTCTCCCCCCAGCCGATGCCCGCGCTCGCCGGTTTCGCCGCCGCCGCGCAGCGCCACGCTGCCCTTGCCGTAGTCGTAGCGCGCGCCGGCGTCGATCGAGACGTCGAACAGGCGCCCGGTGTGCTCGACGTCGGGCTGCCCCGCGTAGCTCGACGGCTCGCCCTCGGTCTCGAACCAGCGCACTCCGCCGTCGACGGTGGCTTGCAGGCGGCGCGAGAAGCGCACGTCGGCGCGAGCGATGGCGCTCGTGGTGGGTGAGCGCGCGAACCAATTGAAGATGGAATCGCCGTCGAACGTGGGCGTGTAACGCTCGAAGCGCACCCCCGTGGTCACGCGAGACGACAGGTAAGCGTCGGCGCTGGCGGCGTACTCGCTGAAAATCTGGCTGTAGAAGTCGTACACGACCGAGGCGTTGATGGCGCCGACCTGGCTCGAGTCGACGCGCAGCGAGTAGCCGAGCCGCTCGCTCGACGTGCGGTCACCCGACAAGAATAGCTGCCCCCCTGCCGCGTCGACGAACGGCGAGACATTGACGGTGTCGCGGTTGATCACCTTGCGATAGCTGAGCCGCGAGTGGAGGACGCCCAGCGCCGACGCCTCCACGGCCAGGCCCGCCGCTGGCGCGAGCGCGGACTCGTCCAAGAACGACGGGTAGTAGCTGCCGTCGAAGCCGTAGCGATCGCCGCGGTAAACGCCCTGCGCTTCGAAGCGCCTCGTACCGAACGTCGGCATGCCGCCGCCGCGCTGCTCGAAGCCGGCGTAGGCCTCGAAGTAGAGGTCCGCGGGCGTGCTCAGCGACACGAGGCCGCCGTCGAACGACCAAAAGCCGAGCGTATCGAACACGTATTGACGCCCCAGTCGGAAGCCGAGGTAGCCGCCGGCGTAGCGCTCACCTTCGAGGTAGGCGTACATCAAATCGAGCGGCGCTTCGGCCAAGCCCGGGACGTAGGTCGAGCTCATCAGCCGGCGCTCGGCCGAGCTTTGACCGAAATCGGCGTCGAGCCGCATGCGTGACTGGAAGCTCAGCCGCGAGCCGCGCGGATCCGTTTGACCTTGGATGTTCCACACCGACAAGCCCAGCGTCTCGGTGTAGCGCCGGTAGCGCACCTCCGGCGAGCCCCACGGGCTCGACAGCGTGTAGTACTGAGCCTCGATGGAGGCGTCGACCTCGGCTTCGTAGGCGCGCGCGGGGCGGGCGTAGCCGAAAGCAACGGCTACCCCCAGCCACCCGAACAGCACCTTCCGCGGTCGCATGTGTGTCGCGGCGAGCGACGCTACCACGAGCCGCGGGCTCGCTCAGCGACCGAGTGCTTCGGCCCGGTTCACGATGCGCGGGGTGAGGAAAATCACGAGCTCGCCGCGGCTATCGCTGGCGCGGCGCCGCTGGAAGAGCAGCCCGATCAGCGGGATGTCACCGAAGAACGGCACTTGGTCGAGGTTGCGGCCGGTGTTGCGGGTGAAGATGCCGCCGATGACCGCGGTGTGACCGTCGAGCACGAGCAGATCCGTCTCCGCCTCGCGCTTGAGGATGGTTGGGTCGCCGCGAGCGGACGTTTGGTTGAAGTCTGGCTCGTCGCGGTTGATCTTCACGTGCATGGCGACGCTGCCATCGGCCGTGACGTGCGGCCGCACCAGGAGCTGCAGCTTGGCCTCTTGGAACGTGGTCTGCACGCCCTGCGCGCTCACCTGCGAGAACGGGATCAAGGTACCCTGCGAGATGCGCGCTTCTCGGTTATCGAGCGTCAAGATGCGCGGGCTCGACAAGATGCGCAGCATACCGCTCGATTCGGCCGCTGACAGGCGGACGGCGAGGTTGATGGTGTTGTCGATCGAGCCGAAGGTCAGGCCGAGGGCGCCGCCGGAGCCGGTGCCCACCGCGGCCGGTAGGTTGACCGCGAAGTTCGGGTTCGGAACCGAGTTCGTGAACGGGCTCAAGCCAGCGGTCGGCGTGTTGCCGTCGCTCGCGCCGCCGGCTACGCCGATCGCGTTCGGGAAGGCCAGGCCAGTGGGGTTGCCGGTCGCGGCCGAGAACGTCGCGTCACCGCCCCACTGGATACCGACGTCGCGAATGTAGCGACTGGTGGCCTCCACGATGCGGGCTTCCACCAGCACCTGCGGCGTCTGCGTATCGAGCGACCGCGTCAGCTCCTCGATTTGGTTCAGGTTGCCCGCGATGTCGCGCACGATCATCACGTTCGTGCGCTCGTCGACCGCGATCGAGCCGCGCTCCGAGAGCAGCGGCCGAGCGCGATCTTGCAGGTCGGCGGCCTGGGCGTAGCTCACCGGGATCAAGCGCGTCTCGATCGGCGCCAGCTTCACCTCCTGCTGGCGGCGCGCGATCTGCATCTCGCGCTCTTTCTCCAGGTCGGCGAGGGGCGCGACGCGAATCATGTTCGCCTGCCGCACCATGCCCAAGCTCTTGGACTGCAGCACGATGTCGAGGGCCTGATCCCACGGCACGTTGCGCATGCGGATCGTCACCGAGCCGCTCACGTTGTCGGCGGTGACGATGTTCACCTGCCCCACGTCTGCCAGCAGCCGCAGCACGTTGTGGACGTCGGCGTCTTTCAGATCCAGGTCGATGCGCCGACCGGAGAAGGCCCGGCGCTCCTGGGCTTGCCCGAGCACGTTCGGGCCGAACGCCCCCGCTTGCGCGCCCTCGGCGCGCGTCTCCACCGCTTCGGGCTGGAAGCCGGCGACCACGTCGGGCACGCCCGTCACGCCTTGCTCCACGTACACGGTACGGGTGCGGCGCGCGGTGCCGCCGTCCAAGCCGACGCCCGTCACCGTGGAAGGCTCGCGGACGCCCTTCTGGACGAAGGTCCACACCAAGCTCGAGCCGCGTCGCGACACGCGGCTCTCCACCTCGCCACGCGTGTCGGCGTCGATGACGACGCCCTTGTCGTCTCGCGAGTAGCTCGAGACGCTCGACAGCTTGCCGCCGAACGCCGACACGTCGAGGGTGCGCGACAGCTCCTCGCCGAGCCTGCTGCAGCCGAGCGTCAGCGTGCGGCGCCCGTTGCCGCGCGAGGCTTCTTTGTAGTCGCCGAGCTGGCTCAGGTCGATCACCACCTCGTCTTTGGCTTCGCTGTGCTGGAAGCGCACGTCGAGCACCTTGCACGGCTCATCGGCCGCCGGCGCCGGCTTCTCGACGACGCGCTTCGGGACGGCCTCGATGCTGCCGTCTTTGCCCGGCGCGACCGCCACCACGAGGTCGTTGCCGTCGACCGCGACGGAGTAGTGTGAGGCCTCGAGCAGCGTCAGTAGCAGGCGCGTCGTGCGACCGCCCGCCGCCGCGAAGGACTGCACCATCACACCGCCCACCACGCCCACTCTTTCGAGCAGCGCGCTCGGCACCCCTCGTACGGACGAGGAAGGCACGTCGACGATCAGCCGCGTGGCGCCGCGCTCGAGGCGAGCCGTGAAGGTGGGGGGCTCACTGAAGGTCATGCGCAGGCGCGCCGACCCGGCCTGAGGGGCGGGCTTCAGCTCCAGCCGCGTCGCCACCCGCTCCGGTCCGGCCGCGTAGGCGACGCTGGACAGGGCCGTGAGCGAGGCCGCGAGCGAAAGCGCCCGACCGAGTCGTTTCCTGGACGAGCTCATACTGGGGCTCCGAAGGTCGTAAGTTGGCTGCGGTCAGGCAAATTCGGCCTCATCTTGCGTGCTCGAGGCAGCGTAGCGGCGTTTGGGTAACACGAACAAATTTGAGGCAGGTCCGAGCGGCTCCTGACCGCGCGTGACCGCATCGCGGGCCGTCAGCGACCCGCGCTCGCGCCCGCGCCCTCGGGACGGAGCGGGATCACGCGCGTCGCGCTGGGCACGTCGGGGTTGGCCGGATCTTCACGGATCAGCACGATGTCGCCGTCGCGAATGCGATCGACCCGCCAGTTGATCTCGTAGCTTGCGCCGGTGCGCCCCGCCGCTTGCACGATGTCGGCCCTACCGATGAACTGGCCGCGCTTTACCACGTGGCCGGTGCCCTGCGGATCCACCAGCATCGCCTTGGCGGGCTCCGCGCGGGTGACGATACCGATCAGCTTGAGCTCATCGATGTTGTAGTCGGCGAGCACCACCTCGCGCTGCGACTTGGCCCCGCCCTTGGACTCGTCCTTGAAGATTTCCAGGAAGGCCCGGAACGGATCGCGGCTGCGCTCACTCTCGGCGAACTCGGCCTCCGTGACATCCATCCGCGGCGGCGGCGGCAGGTTGGCCGAAGCGGCGCCGGACGCGCTGCCCGCCGCCGCGAGCTTGCCGGCTTTACCCTTGGCGGACGCGACGCTGGGAGCGCTCGACGCCTTGACGGGCGGATCGTCCCCGCAGCCGACCAGCAGCAGCGAGGCCAGGCAGCTGCGAGCGAGCCAGCGCGTCATTGCTTGGCTCCGCGCTTGGCAGGGGCAGGTTTGGCGTCCGCGCCCTCCGGCTTGGCGCGAAAGGCGGTCGCGAGCGCCTCCACCTTCACCACCACGTCCGCCCCCTCCGGCTTGGGATCGGTCAGCGAGATATTCTCCATGTTGATCACGCGGTCGAGCTGACCCACGCCGTTGAAGAACTTCGCGATCTGGTGGTAGCGGCCCGTCAGCGACACCTTCATCGGTACGCGCGAGTAGAACTGATCCGACTCCTCCGGCAGCGGGGCCCATGCGGTCAGGCCGATGCCGGCCACGTTGGCGACGTTCTGCACCGCGCTCAAGAAAGCGGGATACTCGGTCTCGGTCGGCAAGATCTTCACCAGCTCACGCTGCCGCTGCTGCCGATCGCTGAGCTCGGCCAGGTCCTTCTGGTAGGAGAACTCGTTCTTGCGCGCCGTGGATAGCTCCGCGCGCAGCTTGCTCTCTTTGCTCTGCTCGGCGCTGATGGAGCTCGCGAGATCACCGTAGAAGACCACGTAGTAGGCCACCCCGATCAACACCACGAACAGGGCCCCGACGCCGACCTTGGCCAGCGCCGGCAGCTTCGACAGCACCGAATCACCGCGCGCCACTAGTACCTCACCTTCGCTTCGATCGAGAACTTGACGAAGTCCGCCTCGCGCGTCGCGGGCAAGAGCCTCACGTCGTAGAAGTAGCTGGACAGGTTGAGGCGGCGCGCCAGCTCGCTGACGTCTTCACCGTCGCGCGCCTTACCGTCGATGCGCAGCTTGCGCTGGGCCTCCACGAACCCCGTCAACCACAGGCGCCGCGCGTCCCAGTTCGGGTTGAACACGGAGAGCGGGTTGTCGCGCCGTAGCTGCGCGAGGCGGTCCGGGTCGACGCTGGGGCCGCGCCCGGGAGTCAAGATGCGCGCCAGCTCCATCAAGATGGACGTCGGCCCCGAGCGCGCGCTCTGCAGCTTCTCGATGGCAGCCTCACGCTGGCGCAGCAGCTCCAGGTCCGCCTTCACCTGCGTGTGATTGGCCACGTTGCGCTTGGCTTGCTCGATTTGCGAGCTCAGCTCCGCGTTCTTACGCTGCTGGTCCGCGAGCCCTTCGGCCTTGATG
The DNA here is from genome assembly GCA_023431345.1 of Pseudomonadota bacterium. Lineage (GTDB taxonomy): Bacteria > Myxococcota_A > Polyangia > Polyangiales > Polyangiaceae > PMG-095. Next base: position 82,222 of record JAEYWK010000272.1, on the reverse strand, counting down.
CTGTGGAAGACGAGCAGCGCCGCGACCTCGGCGAGCACGACCACCATCACCGCCGCCAACCAGACTTGGCTGCCGTCCGACCGCTCGCTGCGCTTCTTCTGCGCGAGGAGATTGATGCGAATCATGCCCGCACCTCGCGCTCCTTGCGCAGCGACAGGCCCAGCGCGACCGGCAGCTGCGCGCCCCGCTGCTGCAGGAGTTGCGGGCTGACTTCCTTGGCTTCGATGCTGACCTTCTCGGTGGGCGACCAGGTCTCGACCGACACGCGCGCGCGCCGCTCGATCGACTGCGCGAGCGAGATCAGGTTGGCCGAGCCGCCGGTGACGTAGATCTTCGCGATCTCGCCTTCACCGCCGGTCGCCATGAAGAAGTCCAAGCTGCGCTGGATCTCCGCCGCGATCGAGTCGGTTACCGCCTCGATCACCTGTACGACCTGGTGAGGAACGATGCCGGGGCGACTGGGGTCGTCGGGGCTGGCTGCGCCTCCGCATTTGTAGGCTTCGGCCTGGTCGTGGGGCACGCCGAGCTGCTTCTGAATTTCTTCGGTGATGACGTTACCGCCGTTGGCGATCTCGCGCGTGAAGGCGCTGACGCCGCCAGCGATGATGTTGAGCGACGACAAGCTGGCGCCGACGTTGATCACCGCGATCGTCTGATCGGACGGGAGCCCCCGCGAGAACTCGAACAAGTTCTGTACCGTGAAGGCGTCGATGTCGCAGACGATCGGCTTCAGCTTCGCGTTGCGGGCCAGGTTCGCGTACTCTTCGATCTGGTCGCGCTTGGCTGCCACCAGCAGCAAGTCCATCTGGCTGGCTTCGGGGCGTCGCCGCAGCACCTGGTAGTCGACGCGCACGTCCTTGATGTCGAAGGGGATGTGCTGCTCGGCCTCCCACTGGATCTGCTCCGACAGCTCCGCCTCGGTCATCATCGGCACCGAGATCTTGCGGATGATGACGCTCTGGCCAGAAACCGAGAGCGCGCACTCCTTCTGACGAATCTTCGCGTCGTGAAAGACGCGCGCCAGCGTCTCGGTCACCGCGCCCGCGTCCATCACCTGACCATCCACGATCACCGAGGGCGCCAAGGGGGCGTAGCCAAAGCGCAGCAGGCCGATGCCCTTCTTGGTGTCCTTGACTTGGCAAACCTTGATCGAAGCCGACCCAATATCGACTCCGACGAGGTTCTTTCCTTCGCCCATGGCTTTGGTCTCGCGAGCTTTCGTCTCTTGGCGCGTGATGCCGCGCTTACAAAGTCTCGCACCCCGCCTCACCGACAGCCAAAAAACCGGCGCCCTCTTTGTGCCCGGCAGCGCCGGAGAAGCCTCGTGATGGCTGCTCAGCGCCGGTGCAGGGCCGGCGTTCTTCTTCTCGCTGCCGAGCATCAGGCATCACGCCCGGTCGGCGCGCCGGACGCCTCGGCGCGAGACACGCTGTAGGTGCGGGTATCTAGTCGAGACAGGCCGGGGTCAACGCTTACCCTCCCCATAAAAGAAGCCAAACATTCGATGTCATTAACTAATTTGTATTTTTTCTCAATCGCCGGGTCCTTGCTGACCCCCCGACCAGTCGTCTCAGTCCGGCACGTATCTACGTCAAATCGTTGGCGAGACAGGTGGCAAGGCCTTGCCGAACTTAAGGGCCTGGGTCACCGATGACCCGCTTTTTCTAGGGCTTAAGTCAGGAAACGCCGTGTTTTTAGCGATCTCCGAGGGTGGCACGAGCGCTGCAGTAGTCCGGCGCACCCCCCACGGAGATTCCCATGCAGGCCACCGCAGCTCAATTCGCAGACTTCACGGACCTCGAGCTCGAGCTTTCCACCCAGCCCGAGCCCGCGTCACGCAAGAGCAAGAGCAAGAAGAGCGCGGCCACGGCCGCTGCCCGTAACAGCATGGCGCCGCGCCCCGCGCGCCGCCACGAAGCGCGCGCGGTGCACCAAGCGCGTCGGCCCGCCTCGATCCTGCCGGCGGCCCTGGTGCCGAACAAGGCGCCCCGCATGTCGAAGGAAAAGCGCGCGCGCATGGAAGCTCGCCGCGCCCAGCGGCTGCTGGAGGAGTTCACGCCCCTGGTTCGCAAGATCGCCGGTGGCTTCCAGCGCAAGCTGCCCCGCAACGTGCTGCGCGAGGACCTGATCGCGGCTGGCATGAGCGGCCTGTGGGACGCCATTCGCCGCCATCCCGACGGCGGCGACGATAGCTTCGAGTGGTACGTGCGTGTGCGCATCCGTGGCGCCATCCTCGACGAGCTGCGCGCCCAAGATTGGCTGCCCCGCCGCGCCCGCGCCGCCGCCGAAGCCCACGCGGGCACCGACGCCTACGTGCCGCCGCCCAGCGTCGTTCGCATCGACGACGTCAGCGAGTGGGAGCAAAACCGCTGTCTGAGCGACGCCTCGAGCAGCGAGTCGGCCGTCGCCGCCAAGTTCACTCAAGAGATTCTGGCCAAGGCCGTCGATCTCTTGCCGGAGCGCGAGCGGCACATCGTATCGTCGCACTACTTCCGCGGCGTGAAGTTCAAGGACCTGGGCGCGGAGCTCGGCGTTTCCGAGCCGCGCATCTCGCAGCTGCATTCGCGCGCCATCGCTCGTCTCAAAGAGCTGATGGCCCACGCAGCCTGATTCACCTCGCTACGTTCGTCTCGTTACGTTTCATCTCGTTACTGCTACCTCCTCGAGCCACCCGAACCGCCCGGTGTCCCCACATCGGGCGGTTCACTTTTGTCGCTCGACGCTCGAACGCTGGGAGGCGGGGGCGTGCTGCGCAGGTTGGAGCGCAAGAGCGCTTTGGTCAGCGCCTTTAACACCGAGAGCGCGTCCTCGCTGCTCGGCGTCACCTGGGCCAGCACCGGCGCCCCGGAAATCGAGCCCCAGTCTTCGGCCAGCGCGGGGCCTCCGAACACCACGCTCGGGATGCGCAGCTTGATGGGGGCGAGAACCTGCGAGAGCTTCTCGATCGCGCCGCTCGAGTAGTGGCTGCCGGACGCAAAATCGTCCGTGAGCACGAGCGCATCCAGCGCAGGCACGAGCTGTTCGAGGGCCGCACCGTCCGCCGCGTCCGCCGCCCAAGGGTCATCGGCGAAGACGCGAAACACGAAGCGCGAGCGGTAACCGGCGACCGGCGGCAGCTCGACGACTCCGTCGCTCGCGTTGAGACGCTCGAGGAGGCGACGGCCCACGCTGCCAATCACCGCGACGTTGAAGACCACCTCGTGCTGCTCGGGATCAACGGCTGCCATCCGCGCCATGCTACTCGAGGAACACGGCGCTTCGCCACGCGCGACCTTCGCGGCTCACGCTAACGGCACGCAGCTACGGGAAAATTTCGCGCTCCTCGTACACCTTCTTCAACCGCTCGAGCGCGACGCCGTAGCAGGCGATGCGGTAGTCACACTCGTGCAGCTCGGCGAACTGCTGCATGCGGTCGTAGGCCTCTATCATCGCGCGCTCGAGGCGCTCGTCGACCTCTTCCAGCGTCCACGCTTCGCTGCGTTTGTTCTGTACCCACTCGTAGTAGCTCACGGTCACGCCGCCCGCGTTGGCCAACACGTCGGGCAACACCTCGATGCCACGCCGACGCAAGATCGCTTCGCCATCGGGCGAGCATGGCCCGTTCGCCCCTTCTGCGACCAGCTGCACCTGCAGCGCTTCCGCTTCATTGGGGCCAACTTGATTCTCCAGCGCGGCGGGGATGAAGATGTCGGCGGCGGCAGCGAAGAATTGCTCGCGCGTGATGGCCGTGCCGTTGGCGTAGCCAGCGATCGAGCCGTTTTTGGCGACGTATTGCTGCAAGCGGTGGGCGTTGAAGCCCTCGGGGTTGTGCAAGTAGCCCGTGTGATCCCCGACCGCTACCAGCGAAACGCCGAGGTGGCTGAGCAGCACGGCGGCGTTCGAGCCGACGTTGCCGAAGCCCTGCACCATCAGCTTCTTCCCCTTCAGGTCGAAGCGGTGGTGCTTCGCCCACTGAATCACGCAGTGCACCAGGCCTTGGCCGGTCGCTTTCTCGCGGCCGAGGGTGCCGCCGCTGGCGATCGGCTTACCTGTCACCACGCCTTGCACGTCTTGCTTGCTGACCAGCCCGACCGTGTTCATGTACGTGTCGACCGCCCAGGCCATCGTCTGCGCGTTGGTGCCGACGTCGGGCGCCGGGATGTCGTAGTCAGGTCCGATATTGTTGCCGAGCGCGTGGAAAAAGCGGCGCGTGATCCGACTCAGCTCCGTGCGCGACACGTCGCGCGGGTTGAACTTGATGCCGCCCTTGGCTCCGCCATACGGCAGGCCCATCAGCGAGCACTTCCAGGTCATCATCGCGGCCAGCGCCTTGAAGTCATCCAGGCCCGCCGACTCGTGATAGCGCATGCCGCCCTTGTAGGGGCCGAGGATGTTGGAGTGCTGAATGCGATAACCCTTGAAGACGCGGTAATCGCCGTTATCCATCAGCACCGGGAAGTGCACGATGATTTCGTTCTTCGGCTGCGCGAGGATCGCGCGGATGTATTCCGGCAGCTCGATGAGCTTGGCAGCTTGGTCGAGGTACCCCTGAATGACCTTGAAAAACTCGTACCTTTCCGGGGTGGGCACCCGGCTAGGGCGTGACTCGCTCGGAGCGCTCGGAGGGCCTGCGTGCATGGCGTCTATCATCCCAGTTACGACCTCTCGCGGCAAAAAGTAACGAGAGCACGGCGCCTACCACCACCGACACCGGGGCCGCGTGAGACCAGTAGTCGGGATTGTGGGCGGCTCCGCGCGCGAGCGGTATCCCGAGCGTGACGCCGGCGTAACAAACGAGCGCTACGGCCAGCGTCGCCGCCTTGCCGATGGAGGCGCCGCTCTGCGATTTGCTCCGGCTCGACAGCCAAATTTGAGCCATCAGGCATAAGGCGAACAGACCCGCAACGTAGACGACGATACCGATCAGGCGATGAACGCTTTGGAAGGTAAAGCCCAGCGTCTGCGCCGCCAAGTGCGCGACCTCGATCGACAATGAAATGCGCAGCACGTTGACCGCCACCGTCGCCACGTAAGCGAGCGCGCAAGCCGCCGCGAGCCAAGCCGAACGCCTGGCCCAGCCCGAGAGCTGCGGGCCGAAGGCGAGCACCAGCGACACGAAGGCCACGATGGCAAAGTTCACGCCAGCGCACGCCGGGGAGACCAGGACGGAGTGCTCGCGGCTCAGGTAACCTTCACCTGGATAGAAGGCGAATTCAGCGCGCGTGACGAGCCCCGTCAGCATGCTGGTAGGCGCCAAAATCCAGCGCAGCTCTTCGGCCGAAGCCACGCTGTAGTGCAGCTTCACGAGCGCCGCGAGGGCCAGCGCCGGCAGCGCGAGCCCGTGGCGCTGCAAGAGCTCGCTCCCCCGTGCGTCACGTGCGCGCGTCACGTGAGCTCCGAGCGGCGCGGCCACATCGAGCGCAGGCCCATCATCAGCAGCAGGCCGCCGAGCAAGAGCCACAGCTCGGGCTCGTCCGCGCCGTCGCCGCTCGGCCCCACCGCGCTGTTGGCGACGCCCGCGGGCAAGGGCAGCGGCTGGTCCACGCTCGGGCCGGCGCCCCCCGGGTTGACGACCTTGCGCGCCACCGCGACGAACGAGGTGTAGTCGGTGAGCAGGTTGTAGCGCAGCCCGAGCGCCGTGATCTCGCTCTTCCCGAGCGAGGACGGCTCGGCGAAGCCGAAGTCGCCCAGCGCAGCGATGCGGCTCCGCGCCCACAAGAACGACAGCGCGCGGTGCTCGGGGCGGGCCTTCACCTGCGCGACGTCGAAGCGCTGCGCGAACGCACCTTGCCCGCTGATGCCGCTCAAGTTCAGAGCGCCGCGCGCCTCGCCCCGGTACTTGCCTTGGATCACGACCGGACGCTCCGAGAGCACGTCGGGGATGGCCTTCGGCTCGACGTCATAGGCGTCGAAGCCCTCGATCGCGAGCTTCACGTCGGTCAAGACCGGCGCCCGCACGTAGTCACGCAGGCGCGCCGCCGTGCGCGGCGCCTCCGCGGCGTCCGTCACCACGAAGGGCTCCCCCGCCCCCGCCTTGGCCAGGCCTTCGATCAAGAAGCGATTGACGCTGCTGCCGATGCCGAAGGCGAAGACGTTGGCGTCCGACAGGCGTCGCCGCACCAGCTCGACGGCGCCGCGATCTTGGGCGATGTAGCCGTCCGTGATCACGAGGAAGCTGCGCGACAAGCCCTCGTTCTTCGACAGCGCGAACGCCTGCTCGAGAGCGGGCAAGAGCTCGGTGCCGCCGCCCCCCTGCTGATCCTCGATGAAGCGCGTGGCGAGCGCGATGTTGGCGGGGGTCGCGGGCAGCGAGCGCTCGGCGAGCAGCGCCGAGGTGCCGGCGAAGAGCAAGACATTGAAGCGATCGGTGGCGCGCAAGCCGCCGATCAACTCACGCAAGAGCTTCTTGGCGGTCTCTAGGGGAAAGCCGGCCATGCTGCCCGACACGTCGACGATGAACACGTACTCACGCTGCGGGATCAGCTCCGTGGGCACACGCCGTGGTGGCTCGACTTGTAGCAAGAAGAACTTCTCCGTCCCCGACTCGAACAGCGACAGGCCCGATTGAATTGCGTCGCCCGCGAGGCGGTAGCGCAAGATGAAGTCGCGATTGCCACCGCCTCGCTCGCTCGGCGCCAGCTGAAACCGCTTCAAGCTGGGGTTATCGCTGCTGCTGAGCAGCGCATGCGAAGGGCTCTCGAGCGACTGCAGCGGAATCGCGGTCGAAAGCGAGCCGGTGAGCTCCAACGCGTAGCGAGGCGCCTCCCCGGCCGCAGTGTAGCCGCTCGCCACGAAGCCATCCCGAGGCTTGGCGCTGGCGGCGGGCTGGCTGGCGTAGCGGGGACCGACGACGGTGGGGTAGGCGAGCTCGTAAACCCCCGACGTCGGCACGAGCAGCTCGCTGTAGCGCAAGCTGACCTCGAGCCGATCGCCGGGCATCACGTTGGCCACCTTCATCGTGAACACGTTGGGGCGCTGCTGCTCGAGCAGGCTCGCGCTCTTCCCCTCCTTCTTGGCCGCCTCGAAGGTCTTGAGGGCCTGCTGCTTCTCCTGGATCACCGCCTCGATGATCTGGTCGCGCACCTGCATCCGCATGCCGTGAACGGCGGCGCGCGTGGAAGCCGGAAACACGTACTGGGCGTGGATCGGCGTCTTGCCCGCGTTCGCGTAGGTCTGCGTCACCGTCACCTCGGCGATCACCCCCACGATCTGCACGTCGACCTTCGTCGCCTCGAGCGGGAGCGCCTCGACGTTCGGCTCCGCTCCTTCGACCACGAAGTACGGGGACAGCGTCTTGTCGGCAGCGTCCGCGGAGGCTGCTGCCGCCGTCGCTGCTCGCGGCGTCAGCCAGCCCAGCCCCATCACGATCACCACCCACGCGCGCACCCACGACAGCCCAACCACACGGCCCGAATTTGACATGACGCTCCTTGGGCGCCCGGCATTGCAACGGGCGTGCGACGCGAGCCGGCCGCCGCGGCTTCAAGAAAACCGCGGGCTTCCGAGCGCGCTGCGTGAGCGGCGCGTGTCCGCTCCCCCACGCCCCGGAGGCCGGGCGGACACTCGGCCATTCGCGGGCCCTAAGCCGTCAAATTCGTTGGGGTCGAAGCCCGGCGCCGCGCTCGGTGGTACGCTCGTCGGTTATGTTGGGAAAGCGCGCTTCGCTCGTTGGCTGCCTCGTGCTCGGTTCCCTGCTCGCCGCTTGCGGCGGCGATGACAAAGACGGCACCGACGGCGCCCTCGGCGGCGACAGCGGCGACAGCGGCGGCTCCCAAGCGCAAGGCGGGGGCGGCTCCAAGACCGGCGGCAGCTCCAAGGCCGGCGCGTCGAGCGGCGGCAAGGCCAGCGCAGGCAGCTCGAGCGGCGGCTCCGGCAATGGCAAGCCGACCGACAGCGCCGACACTTTCGGCGAGCCCCACGAAGGTGTCTATCACCTCGGCCCCGTCGACTTCGAACAGACCGAGTGGCACAACGCCTGCGCCCCCGCTGACCTGAAGTACCGCAGCGAGCTTCGCGAAACGGTCGGGCTCGGCGGCGAGCTCCTCGCGGGCGTCGCCAACGAGCTCGCGCAAGCTGGCGGCGTCTGCGACGCCTGCATCCTGATCGAGACGGCCATGGGCAAGTCGGTCGTCGCCCGCGTCGTCACCTACGGCGTGGAGCACGCTGCCGGAGACATCGACGTGAGCCCCGCGGTCTGGGAGGCCATTCATCAAGGCGAAAATCCCCGCCGCCAGACCTGGCGCTTCGCGCGCTGCCCCGAGGCGGGGAACTTGCAATACGAGTTTCAAACCCTCGCCAGCCAGTACTGGTCGAGCCTCTGGGTGCGGAACCCGCGCGTGCCGCTGACCAAGCTCGAAGTGAAGAGCTCGAACCATGCGAGCTTCGTCACGATGGAGCGCGGAACGGACGGCACCTTCACCGACGCCGGCGGCTTCGGCCCAGGGCCGTTCACGTTTCGACTCACGGCGATGGACGGTCAAGTCATCACGGATGAGCTGCCCGGCTTCGAGCCGGGTCAGCTCGTCGAGTCGACGCAGCAGTTCGAGTAGCCGCCGCAAGGCGCGCCCGCGGAAGGGCACCGCCGCCGGCTACTACTGGAGCAAGCCGCTGTACGAGGCGTACAGGTAGACGATCGGCGACACGACGATCAGCGCGTCGATGCGATCGAGCATGCCGCCGTGGCCGGGGACGATGCCGCCCGAATCCTTGATGCCGGTCGAACGCTTGAGCAGCGACTCGACCAGGTCCCCGAGCTGGCCGATCGCTCCCGCGAACAACGCCAGCAGCAAGCCCGGCACGAGCGGCAGGCGCGGCATGTAGACCAGGCTCGCCAGCAGCGCGCCCACGCTGGCGCCGACGAGCGCGCCCACGAATCCGGCGCGGGTCTTCTTGGGGCTGACGGCCTCGTACAGCTTGGTCTTGCCCAGGAAGCGACCGAAGAAATAGCCTCCCGTGTCGGCGAGCCACGAGAACGTGAGACACAGAAAGACGAGCTTGCCCCCGTCGTCACCGCCGTCGCGCCGGAGCATCGCCAGCGTCGCGAGGAGCGAGCCGACGTAGAAAGGGCCCGCGACTCCCGCCAGCGTGCGCAGCGCGGCGGTTGGCATATCGCCGAGACGCCACAGCGGCGTGAGCAGGCCGATGACGGTAACGACCGCGATCATCGTCAGCAGCGCGCGCGGGTCGCTCGAGCAGAGGTAGGTGGCGGCGCTGGCGCCGACCGTCGTGAGCACGCCGACCGCCTGCGCCACGCGATCGCCGGGGTGCGTCATGCGGAACAACTCCGCGCTGGCGACGCCGGACGCCACCACCACCAGCGCGAAGAAACCCCAGGCCGGACCGATGAACAGCAGCGCGAGCAACGGCGGCACCACGATGGCTGCGGTCAGGAGGCGGATGGCCAGGTTGCTCTTCACGACGGTGCTGGGCGTATCAAGGGGGGCCGGATTTCACAAGTATTTCAAAAAAGTTCGGGGCTTCGAGGCGACCTGACGCAGCCTTGGCCACACTTGCGCCCATGGCGGGCCAAAGGTACTCGGGTGAGGTCTTGCCGCTGCCTTCCGTCCGCGAGCTGCCCGATCCTCGGCACTTCCTGAAGGGCCGCGCGGCGCTCATCTGTCTGGCCGCGGGCTTGGCCGTCGTCTCGCGCTGCACCGCTCCCTCCCCGCCCGAGAAGACGCTGGGCGGGCTAGCCGCGGCGCTGGGGCAGGCCGTCAGCGGCGTGGTCGACGAGCATGACGTCGCTTGGGAGGAGAGCCCCGGCTTCTTCACCGAGACGTTCCTGGGCCGGCACCTGCTCTTCCTGGCCCGCCCCTCCGAGCACGCGCCGCGCGATCTCTATCGGGCGCGCGCGCGCGTCACGCTCGGCGGGCAGGTGATCGAGGTACGCGACGTGCGTAACCTCACCGACACCCCGGAGGGTGATGACGTGGGGCTCGAAGCCCGCGGCGAGCGCGCCAGCTTCGCGACGCTGGCCTACGGCAAGATCCAGGGCATCGCCGTGCTGGAGCTGCCCGGCATCCGCCGCACCGACCGGCCCACGTCGCTCTTGGACCGGGCGCTGTTGGTCCTCACCTCCCTGCAGCAAACCGGCACCTGGCGCGGCATCGGCCGTACCGACATCGTGCTCGACGTGCCCGCCGAGCACGCGCGGCTCGCGCTCGAGCCCAACCGGCTCACGGTGGACTTCGGCGAGAGCGGCCGCGGTATCAGCTACGACGTGGCTTCACGAAAGCTGTCGTCGCTCGAGGGCGGCGAGCCTTACGCGGCCCGCGCCGTGCCTCAGGTTCACGGCGGCAAGCCCTTCGTCCACTGGGCCGTCGACACGGTGCGCGCCGAGATCGGCCCCGCCCCCATCGCCTGGCTGGAGAACAAGGTTTTTGGCGCGGAAGACGCGGTCAAGCGCGCCGCCTACTCGCTGTTCGCGAGCAAGGCCGGCGCGGAGCTGAAGACGGACGCAGACCGAGCAGTGGTGGCACGCGTGCTCGACGCGACCGCGCTCACGAACGCCGCCGACTCGTGGCCGCCGCCCAACGTGCCGTCGATCTGGAAGGACCCCAATCCGACGGAAGGCGTCTGGCAGCCGGTGGCCCACGATTTCTTGAAGCCGATGCTCGGCTTGCCGCCAGGCAGCGAGAAGCCGCCCGCGTACTTCTACCGCACGACGATCCGCCCCGACTCGAAGCGCCCGTACTCCGAAGTGCTGCTGATCGCGCTCGACATGCGGCAGCTCGAGCTCGGTATGCAAGCCGGCCGCGAGGACCCGAAGCCGACGATCGGTCCGCCCGGTGACGGGCGTCTGCCCGACGCTCCGGAGAAGTACCGGCGTGTGGTGGCGACCTTCAACGGCGCCTTCAAGACGACGCACGGCGCCTACGGCATGATGGTCGACAAGCGGGTGCTGCTACCGCCGGTCAAAGGCGGCGCGAGCGTGGTCGTCACGGACACGGGTGAGGTCGGCTTCGGCAGCTGGCCGAACACCACGGAGATCCCGAGCAACATCGTCTCTTTTCGCCAAAATCTCGACCCGCTGGTCGAAGACGGCGTCGCCAACCCCACGGGCCGCAACCTCTGGGGCTGGCAGCTCGAGGGGGAAAGCGTGATGACGCACCGCTCGGCCATCTGCGTCACCTCCGCCGGCCACTTGTACTACGCGTGGGGTAGCGAGCTCGACGGCGGAACGCTCGGCAAAGCGCTGCGCCAAGCCGGCTGTTCCTACGGCATCCACCTCGACATGAACCCGGCTCACACCGGCTTCGTCTTCATGGACGTGCTGGACGCCGCGAAGAACAAGGCGCGCCTGCGCATCGCCGATCGCGGCATGAAGATCACGATCGACAAGTACGTGCGCGGCGCGCCGAAAGACTTCTTCTACGTGATGGTGCGCGACGCTTCGCCGCCCCAGGAAGGTGGCATCGCTTGGGAAGCGGACCCGGGCGCGCAGCCGCCGCCCCAGTGGATGACCGGCATCTTCCGAGCCAAGCTCGCGATCGGCAGCGTCGAGGTGCAGCTCACCCGCTTCGAGAAGGGGCACGTCGCGCTGCGGCTTCGCGCCGGCTCGAAAGAGCCGGGCGCGTGGGGCGCCAAGGGCGTGAAGCTCGCGCTCGACGAAAAGGAAGCGCACGAGGTGCTCGCGGCGGTGGGGCTGGGTCACACCACCGACTCCACGCGCTACGGGCTCAGCTTCGCGGGAGCGGCTCCGATTCAGCTGCGCGCGGCGTACGCCAGCTTGATCGCCAATGGGCAGGGAGAGCTGCGCCTCGCCACGAGCGGCGCGCCGACGCTGGCGGCCGACGAAGACGCCGCGCAGCTACCGCTGCTCGCGCAGGGCGGCACGCTCGAGCCCCGTGCCCGCGCGCGCGGTGAGCTCCGCCAGCGTGGAGCGCTGTGCATCGCTCGCGACGGGGCCACGCTCGTGGCCGTCGGTCGGCATGATTCGAGCGACGCGCTCGCCGACGCGCTGCTGCGAGCCGGCTGCAAAGACGTGGTGGAGCTGAACCGCGGCTCGCACCACCCTGCGTTCCTGCACCGCGCCGGCGGAGCCACACCGCCGATGGCCACCTACGAAACCAGCGTGCTGTACGCGCTCGGCCGACCGATGCTGGCCCGCGCCTTCCGCTGGAAGCCGGACGGCTCCGCGCCGTCGACCCATGTGACCAGCTACGACGTGGGGCGGCCGCCTGCCGACGACGAGAAGAGTCGAAAGAAGCGCAAACGCGAGCGTGAAAAGCGCGAACGCGACGACACGAACGCGGGCGCCGACGCACCGAAGCCGCCCCATCCAGGCATTCACGCGGAAGCGGCCACCGCTCCGACGCTGCCTTAGCGCGAAGAAAAGGCCCGCGCTCGAGAGGCGGGCTGCGCTACAACGGCGCTCATGTATTTCGAGATTTTCGGTCAGTTCAAGAAGACCCTCGCCCAGCTGGACAAGTGGCTCGAGGCCGCCGCCGCTCACGCCACCGCCAAGTCGTTCGATCCGGCGGTGCTGATGAGCTCACGCCTCGCTCCCGATCAGTTCGCGCTGGCGCGCCAGGTGCAAACGGCTTGCGACACCGCCAAGCTCGCCGCGTCGCGCCTCAGCGGCAAGGACGCGCCGAAGCACCCCGACACCGAGCAAACGCTCGATGAGCTGCGAGCCCGCGTGCGGAGCGTGCTCGAGTACCTGAACGGCTTCACGGCCGCTGATTTCGAAGGCGCAGCGAGTCGCAAGGTCACGCAGCAGCGCTGGGAGCCGAAGTTCATGTACGGGGGCGACTATTTCATCGAGCACGCCCTGCCGAACTTCTTCTTTCACACGACGCATACCTACGCCATCTTGCGGCACAACGGCGTCCCGCTCGGCAAGCGTGACTTCCTGGGCACGCTCAGCATGCAGACGCCCTAGCGCGAATCAGCGGGGCGAGCGCTAAAACGCATAGGCGACGGTGCCGCCTCCGCTCACGCCGCCTTCCGTATACAGGCGAGCTTGGTAGCCGCCGCGAGCCGCGGCCGTGAAGCCGGCGCCGAGGTCGACGCCGAGCTCGCCCAGCAGCCGCACGCCGAATTTGTTGGCGTGCGGCGTATCCGCGATCTCGATGATGGGCGAGAACGTCAGGCGCGGGCTCGCTGGGATATCCATGCGGCTCCAAAAGCGAGTGCCGAACGTCTTGATGCTCTCGAAGCCGAGGGTCAGCTTGCCACCGTACGGGTCACCGATCAGCGCTGCCGCGCCCGCGCCGAGCGAAAAGCCCTTCTCGGTGACGCTCGTCAAGAGCTCACCCTCGACGTGCAAGCTATCGTGGAGACGGAGCCTCACGGAGGGCGCGCCATAGTTCAGGCCGACGGCGAACGGGTCGCGCTCTTTCCCCGAGGAGTCGGCCTCGTCGCTCAAGTCGAACGGCACCGGTGATTTGCCGCGCACGACGCCGGCGCGCAGGCTGAGCTCCGTGACGAAGCGCAGCGGGCGATACGTGTAGCCGCCTTCGAGCCGGAAATAGTGGTCTCGCACGGCGCGCGCCACCGGGCTTCCGCTGGCGTCGGCGGTGAGCGCGGTCGAGGTCCCGAAGTCGACGTAGTCGCCGGAAGCGGAGAACACCGAACGGCGCCCCGCGAGCCGCCGGTGCAGCGCCCGCTCGCGCGCGTCCATCAACACCTCCGGGATCGACACCCGATGCAGCCGCGCACGACCGGCGAACACCGGACGGCGCGTGCCGTCGAGCAGCTCGAGCTCGATCGCGTACTCGAGCCAGCGCGGCTCCATCGCGTCGGCCGCCACCTCCGCGACGTACGAGCTCGCGCCGCGACGAAATGGCACTTCTTGCAGCGACGCGCGCTGCTCGGTGCGATAGATGAAGAAGGCGCGCCGGACGAGCTCCGGGTGCTCGATCTCCGCGCTGACTAGCAGCGGCTCGCGCGCAGTGACGCTCGTGAGCGGGCTGTGATGCAGCTTGGGCCCCGGCTTGGACGCGGCGGACGGCGGCGCGACCGGCGCCGCTGCAGCGGGCGCAGCTTCGGCCGGCGCCGCTGCAGCGGGCGCGGCTTCCGTCGGAGCGGTGTCGGCCGGCGGAGCCCCGACCGGCTCCGCAAGCGCGACGCCTCCGCCCAGGATCGCCAAGGCCGCGCATCGAGCCGTGAGCTTCGCTTGATTCACCATTGGTACGACACCGCCCCTCCCACGCCCGGGCCGGCGTGATTGATGGTGCGACCCTGATACGAGCCCCGCACCGCCACCACCAGCGTGGGCAAGAATCGGTAACCCACTTGAGCGATCGCGCGGGCGCCGACTTCGCCTTGATCGTGTGAGATTGCGTCCTGTGCCAAGCCGGCGGCGTCGGGTCGAACCTCCTCTCCTCGCCGGCTCACTCCCGCCGGTTGGTTGGTGACCTCGGTGCGGAACATCACCGGCACCTGAGGAAAGGTGTTCAGCTCGAGCTGCGTGATGCCGCGCAGGCCCACGCTGCCCAGCACCTCACCGCCTATTTGAAGGTTGGTCTCGCGATCGTTACCGAGCCGGACCAGCGCTTGCGCCCCGCCCGATACGCCATCGTCTTCGAGCCCCACGACCAGGCGCGCGATGAGGCCGGTGAAGTGCGAGAGCCCGAGCTCACCCTCCAAGTAGCCGTAGGTCAAGCCGACGGCGCGCCCGCCCAGCTCGAGCTGGTCTAGCTCACGCAATGAGCCGCCGACACCGCGGAAGACTCCGAAGCCCGTGCGCACGGCGCGGACGCCGGTGTCATTCAAGCGCATGCCGATGCAGCCCTCGGTCTGCCAGACGACGTCGTTGCCCTTCCAGTTGTTCCAATCGGCATAGTCGGTGCTGAGGCTCACGAACGCTTCGCGGCGCGAGGGAGGGTTTGGCTCCGGCAGGCGCCGGATGGGGAGCGCGATGGGCTGCGTTGCCGTGCCCACCACGGCCACCGCGCGACCGGAGGGCGTGGTCGCCTCGATGAAGTACTCGAGTCGCTTGCCGCGCACGCGCTCGGCGGGGACGGAGACCGTGAAATATTCATCGCCCGCGGGCCGCATGGGCGTCGTCACGTAGGCGACCTCGCCCGCGTTACGCGAGTGAAAAACGGCGCCGACCGCGTCGCTCAACTCTACGCCGAGCGAAAGCGGCGTACCGGCGAGCGTCTCTGCGGGAGCCTGAAAGCTGCGCTGCGAGGGCGTCAGCTCGAGCAGCTTTCCCCACGCCAAGAGACCGACCAGCTTGCGCAGCTGCTGCGCTTCTTCGTAGAGCACGACGGCGTAGCGACCTCGCGGGCGCCGCTTCACGTAGCCCTCGTAGGCCAAGATGCGAGTACGCGGGCTCTGGCCGCGCAAGCCGTCGAGCAACACCGCAATCTCGGAGCTCTCGGGATCACAGGCTCCACTCGCGGAGGTCGCGCACTCGGCTGCCGGCTCGGGCTCGCGAGCCACCACCGGCGCGTTCGGCGCGGGGGTGCTGTCGGGTTTCGATGGCGCCTTCGGCGAGCGCAAGATCACGACGTCCCCGGGTTGCGCGGCGCGCTGCAGCTTGCCCTCGGCGCGCGCGAGCGAGAGCGCGTCGCGCGCTTGCGTGAGCTTCAGCCGACCGATCAAGAAGCGGTCGCTCATCGCTTGACCCGTGATGGGGTGCTTCAACGTGACCGGCCGCCACAGCTCGACGATCGCGCCGTCGGCGGCGCCGCGCGCCCGAGCCAGATCAATCACGATGTCGCCCTCCGATAGCTCGATGACATGCCCCTCCACCGCCTCGCGCGCTTGCGCCCGGGCCTCACCCGCTCCGAGCGCGGCCAACGCGAGCACCGTGAGCCACCCGCCCACCCTGTAGGTATTCAGCATCCTCACGCCTCTGAGCTCAGCAACAACCTTGCCACGCCGACCCCTCGGGCAAATTCAAGCACTTGTGACGCTTGCGTGGCGGATACGCCGCTGAGCTCAGCGCCGGGTGTCGTCGTCTCACTACAGCGTGAAGCTCGCGCGACACCTATTTTCGTGCAGGAAGCGCCGTCCCGCGCTTGCGAAGACGCGCGTGAGCGCCGATCATGGAGGACCATGACTCGATCGCTTCGCGGCGGGGTCCTCGCGGCGTGCTGCGTCGCGCTCACCGCCTGCAGTGATGACGACGGCAACATCGACTCGCTCGCGGACGGCGGCACGACGAGCGCGGGCTCCGGCGGCTCGCCCGCAGCAGCTGGCTCGAGCAGCACGAGCGGAGCGGGTAGCACTGGCGATGGCGCAGGAACGAGCGGCGGCGGAGCCACGAACGGCGGTGCCGGCAGCGGCGGTGAGGGCAAGGCGGGCAGCGCAGGAGCTGGCGGCCTCATCGATCCAAACGGTGGCGCGCCCGCCGGCGCCGCGTCGGACCGTCACACCGCGCGCCCCAGCGGCAGCATGCCCGGCACCACCGCCGGCTACTGGGAGTACGTGCCGCCACACTACGGTAACGGCGCCCTCTACCCGCTGCTCGTCTTCCGCCATGGCATCGGCGAAAACGGCAGCGGCAACCTACAAGATCTGAAGAAGGTGCTGGCGCACGGCCCGCCCAAGCTGATCGAGGCCGATCAATGGCCCGAAGACCGCAAGTTCATCGTACTTTCAGCGCAGCATCCCGGCGAGGGCTGCTCTTCGCCGCAGGAGAACGACGATTTCCTGAGGTTCGCGCTCGACAACTACGACGTGGATCCGAAGCGCGTGTACATCACGGGCCTCAGCTGCGGCGCCATCGGCAGCTGGAACTATTTGGGCGCGCACACCGACGAAATCGTCGCCGCGGCCGTGCTCATCTGCGGCAACGGCCGCCCCGCGTTTCAGAAGGCGGGCTGCAAGCTCGGCAACGTGCCGATCTGGGCATTCCACGGCGACCAAGACGGCTCGGTGCCCGTCGCCGGCTCGACCGAAGCCATCGCGAGCCTACGAGCGTGTACGGATCCGGCCCCCGTCGACGCCAAGCTCACGGTGTATCCGGGCGTGCCTCACGACTCGTGGACGATGACGTACAACTTGAGCGATCCCAAGAACGACATCTACGCCTGGCTGATGTCGCACTCGAAGCAGTGACCGGCCGCGTGCGCCGCCTCAGATGCGCTGCCGAATCCGGCGGCGCTTCACCGGCTGGTCCGGCAGCACCTCCAAGATTTCGTTGGTGCGGGCGTCGCGCACGCGCGATTGACGGGTGAGCTTGCCGCTGCCAATCAGGCCGCCATCTTCGAACAGCAAACGCACCTCGAGCCGCTTGCCCTGCGCCTTCGCGGCGCGGCCCGCCTCACTCTCGTCGTCGTCCTCCCACTTGCCGAGGTTCGGCGGCAGCGGCTCGAGCACGCCGAAGCGTTCTTCTTTCAAGCCGGGGAAGAGCCCCGCAATGAACAGGTAAATGAGACCACCCGCCGCGGCGACACCGAGCAAGAACAGGTAAAACACGCGACCGAATCCTAGCCTATCGCGAGCCGTCAGGCCTTTTCCGTGGTCACCGCGGGCGGCAAAGCGGTGTCGGTGGTGAAATCGGCGCTGCGGGCTTCGGCCTGGGCGACCGCTTCCGGGATCAGATCCACGGCGATGCCGCGGAAATAGACTTGCCACGCCGCGCGGCGCACCATCCCGTCGCACACGCTGAGGTACCAAGAAGCGATCGGGTTATCGACCCGGCTGCGCCAAAACAGCTGGGCGTGATGGCGCACCAAGACCTCCCAGATGTCGCGGCCAATGCCTTCGCCCTGCGCTTCGGGCAGCACCGCGAACTTGCTGAGGTAGGGCGCGGGGTACGCGTCGTGCACGATGGCGGCGCCCCGATAGGTGGGGTCGACATAGACGGCCAGCGGAGGCAGATCGAAGAAGCTCGCCGACAGCTCCTTACCGAAGGCCATTTGCAGCAGGTGCTTGAGGCGGGGCACGTCGAGCGTGTCGTAGCTCGTGTGACGCTCGACCGCGCTGCCACGCTTGATCAGCGTGCCGGCGCCCTTCACGGTGAAGAGCTCCTTCAGCAGGTTCAGCGGCGAGGTGATGCTGATCAGCAGCGGATTGGGCTCCGCGAGCTGGATCAGCCGATCGCTCGACGTGAGCAGCTCCGTGTCGCGCTTGCTGAGCATGCCCGGCGTGATGCGCGCGCGATCGGTCGTCAGGTTGATGATCGAGATGCGGCCGTGCTCGACGCTCAGCTGCGCGTCGGCGCGCTTGCCGACGAGCGGGCGAAAGCCGCCGCGTCGCCGCAGGAGCGCGAGCTTGCGCGTGCCCAGCTGCTGCGCCAGCCCGCCGAGCTGCGCCAAGCGCTGATCGATGGTTTCGCCCTCGATCTTGCGGAAGTGCAGGACGGGTATGCGCTCGCGCCGCAGCTCCTCGCGCACGGCCTCCACGAGGCCGTCTTCCGACATCTCGTGCGAGCTCGGCGACATGCCCGACGCCGGCAAACGCTTGATAAGACGCTCGGAGCTCGTCGCGCCCGTGTCCGGATCGAACAAGCCGAGCACCACCGTCGCGTACAAGCCGAGGTCGGCGAGGAAGCGCAGCTGCTCGACGATCGAGCCGAGCGCCGAGCGCACCACGGGGCCGCCCGGCACGATGACCGCGAAGCTCTCCTTCGGGAGCCCGTGGAACATCCGCAAATAGAACTCGGCCTCGGAGCGACGACCGACGCTTTCGAGAAACGTGAGCACCGCCTCAGCGGCGGCAGATCGGGGAGCGGGAGAGACCACTTCGGGTAGTACGGCTGGAGCACGGCCCGCGGGGACCGGCGCGGCGCGCACTACTCTAGCGTCTTGGCTACGAATGCAACCAAATCCGCGCTGCCGATCGTCGCCTGGATGCCGGCGGGCAGTTTCCGGACGTACCAGACGACGCGCCAGGTGATGGTGGCGCCGGGTGCGATGCTGGCATAAGCGCCTTGATTCTCGACCTCGATGTAGTCGTGGGCCGGGTTCACGTAGAGCTCGACCTCGGCCTCGTTGGGAGCGGCCGCGCTCGCCGGCTGGTCCTGAAACTGCTTGATCAGGATGCGATCCCCGAGCAGGTACGCCAGGAAGCCGCCCGCGCCGTCCGCGAACACCTTCGCCTCGCCTTCGGTCTGCCGCGGATCGCACCACGTGTGACCCGCCGCCGCCTGAGTCGCCATCGGCGTGTCTCCGAAAGGCGCGCCACCCGTGGGCCAAAACGCGATGCCGTTCGGCGGCATGCGCGTGATCTCCCAAGGAGCCCAGCTGACCGCGGCGGAGCCGATGTTGGTCATCGAGTAGTCGATCTCGATCGACTCGCGCGCGAGGTTTGCTCTGAATTTCTTGTCCACGCGCAGGCTGGTGCCCTCGTGCGGCTGGCCCTGCGTCGTGATGATGCCCGCGGGGTCTACGCTGGCGGTATACGCGGCGTTGTCGATGGCCTCGGGCGGCGGCCAATCCCACGTCTGCGGGCTGGGCCAAAACGTGGAGCCGAGGGCGTCGGGATAGTTCTCCGCTCCCTGCTGGGTGAGCAGCTCCTGCCCCTCGTGCCGCAGCGATGTAATGCGGGCGCCGTGCTCGGGCGTGACTTCGAAATAAGTCGAGCCGAGCTCGAGCACCAGCTTGCCCGAGCCGCGATCGATCGGCTGCTTCAACGTGAGCATTGAGACCATGCCTCCAGAGCCTGCAAAAGAGCCGGCTTCGTTACCACGACCGGCCACCCCGCTGCTGCCGGATGTCGCTCCACCCGTGGGCGCCGCCCCACTCATCCCCGCGCTCGACCCGCCGCTGCCGCCGGTGGGCGACCCGACCCCGGAGCCTGGGGGGGACGCCTCGCTACAGGCCACGAAGAGGAGGGAGCACAGCCAAAGTCGACGCCGAAGCACGTGGGGGCAGCGTACCTCGCCCACCCAAAGTAAAGACGCGTTCCCAATCCAGCAGCGGGGCACGCGCCTGTATAGTTTTGGCGGATGCAGGTCGGCCTCCTCACACCACCTGGATTGCTACGTGACTTCGTGGGCCGCGCCATCGAGCCCGCAGGCCACACCCTGGTCACGGCGCCGGACCCGAGCGCGCTCCGCCATTTGCTCGGCGAAGAGCCGGAGGTGGTCGTGTTCGCGCCCGCCATCGCCGGCTCGCACGGTGCGCTGGCGCTCGCCCGCGCCCAGCAGCTCGGCCTGCGGCCGGCGCGCAGCATCTATCTAGGGCTCGACGGCCGAGACTGTAGCGCTGCGCTGTCGGCAGGTTTTGCGCGCGCGCTCTCGATCCCGTTTCAAGGGCGCGAATTGCTCGAAGCCGTCGAGGGCAGCGGCAACGCCGCGCTGACGGTGCTGCTCGTCGACGACAGCGATTTGATCCACCGCCACACTCGGCCCATTTTACAGGCCGAAGGCTATCGCGTCGTCGAAGCGTGGGACGGCGAGGAGGCGCTCGCGCTGTGCGAGCAAGAGCGCTTCGACCTGATCTTGACCGACGTCGAGATGCCGAAGCTCGACGGCTGGGAGCTGTGCCGGCGCATCAAGCAAGCTCCGGCGACGGCGCACGTTCCGGTCGTCATTTGCTCGTCGCTCGGGGAGGCCAGCGACCTCGAGAAGGGCTTTGATCTGGGGGCGGACGAGTACCTGGTGAAGCCGGTCGTGCCCGAAGAGCTGGTGAGTCGGCTGCAGGCACTGCTCGCCACCAAGATGCTGAGCCAACGCGAGCGCCTGCTCGTCGTCGACGACTCGGCCGCCATCCGTCACTTGATCTCCGACTGCCTGAAGCGGCAAGGCTTTCGTGTCACCACCGCCGTCGACGGCCAAGACGGCCTCGACAAGGCGCTCGCAGAAAAGCCCGAGCTCGTCCTCACCGACTACGACATGCCGCGCATGAACGGCTTCGAGCTGGTGGTGGCGCTGCGCCGCAACCAGGCTACCCGCGACGTCCCGATCGTCATGCTGACGGCTCGCGATACGAGGCGCGATCAGGCCCAGATGCGCGCCGCGGGCTTGAACAGCTACCTGGTCAAGCCGTTCGGCACCGACAAATGCATCGCGCTGGTCGAGCGCGTGCTCGCCGAGCAGCGACTACTTCGCTACAAGCAAGCGTCGCGCTTATATACGAGCCAGGGCGCCGTCGAGGCCGCGGAGGCGCTGGCCCGTAGCGGCACGCTCGATGAAGTGCGCGCCAAAGAGGTCGACGCCACGCTGCTGTTCAGCGACATCTCTGGCTTCACCAACATGAGCTCGAAGATGCGGCCGGCCGAGGTCGTCGCGATCTTGAACGAGTCCTTCGACGCGCTCTGCATCCAGATCCGCGAGTTCGGCGGAGACATCGACAAGTTCATCGGCGACGCCATCATGGCCGTGTTCGAAGATCGCCCCGAGCTCGTCGAGCCCCACACGTTGCGCGCTGCCCGCGCCGCTTGGGCGATGCAGCAGGCCCTCCGCGCCTACAACGAGCGTCGCAACGACGGCTCGCCGCTCGTGATGCGCATCGGTCTGAACGCAGGCGTCGTCGTGCGGGGTGACATCGGCTCGCGCTTCGTGCGCCGCGACTACACCTGCATCGGCGACGTCGTGAACCGGGCGCAGCGGCACGAGGCCAAGGCTCCGCTCGGCGGCGTCCTGATCAGCGCCGACCTTTATCCGCGCATCCAGCAGCATGTCGAGGTCGAGGAAATGACCGGCCTCACCTTGAAGGGCATCGACCACCCCGTCAGCGCCTTCGTGCTCAAGGGCTTCCGCGACTGACGCCAAAGCGCGCGATATCGGCCCGACCAGGCCACTTTTTGGGCCCCGCGGGGAGGCCGGTATACATTCGCCCACATGAAACGCCCCGTCGCCTTCCTGCTGGGTTTCGCCGCGCTCGCCTCGGGCGCGGTTGCGGTCGCCGAAGCCGAGGACGCCTTATTGAAGCGCTACCCGTACGACCCGGCGTGCGCTTGGGGTCGAATCGGTAACGGCAAAGGCATGGTCGTGCGCTGCATCAGCGAAGACGAAGCCAAGGCGCTGCGCGCCGCGCCCGCGCAGGCGCCGGCTGCTTCCGCGAAGCCCGCGCCCACCGCGCCGAACGTGAGCTCCGGCAAGCCTGCCGGTGAGCCCGCAGCCCCGCCCAGCTCGGCCGCGCCCGAGGCTGCGCCCGACAGCGCAGCGGACGCCGAGCCCGCCCCCACGCCCGCGCCGGACGCCGACGCCCCGCTCGAGGTCACGGTCGGACCCGTAACTGCCGACGAAGGGACGCTGGGAGTCGGCAAGCTCGGGATGCCGAAGGACAGGTACGCCGCGTGCGTGCAGAAGAACGGCGGCTTGAGCGCCAAAACAGGTGAAGTCTCGGTGCGCTTCTTGGTGCGAGGCAAGGGCGTAGCCGAAGGCGTGAGCGTCTCGAAGCGCTCGAACATCAGCAAAGAGGCCGCGCAGTGCGTGGCCGACGTCGTCGATCGCCGCCGCGTCGGCACCCCGGAGTCGCCCATGGTCGGCGCCACGGTGCTGGTGAAGTTCACGAAAGTCGATAAGCTCGCGAAGTGAGCCGCATCCGCGTCCTCGTCACGGACGACTCCGCCTTCATGCGGCAAGTCGTGACGCGGGCGCTGGAGGGAGATGCACGTTTCGAGGTGGTGGGGACCGCGGGCAGCGGCGCGGAAGCGATCGAGCAGTGTCGCAAGCTGCGGCCCGACGTGGTCACCATGGACTTCAACATGCCGGGCATGAACGGCGCTGAAGCCACGCGCGCCATCGTGTCGGAACGACCCACCGCGGTCGTCATGCTCAGCGCTCACACCCAGCAGGGCGCCAAAGAAACGTTGCAAGCGCTCGACGCGGGCGCCGTCGATTTCGTCACCAAGCCGAGCGGAGAGGTCAGCGCGCACCTCGGCGACGTCAAGGCCCAGCTCCTCGACAAGCTCGTGGCGGCTTCGGGAGTCAACGTGACCGCGCTCGCGCCGCCCACGGCCGTTCGTCAGCTCGCTTCCTCGGCTCCGGAGGCGGCGCGAGCGCCCTTCTCGTCCCGGCGCGCGACCGCGGCGGGCGCACACCGCCTGATCGTGATCGCCAGCTCGACCGGCGGCCCCCAGGCGCTCGCCCGGGTCGTGCCTCAGCTCGAGCTGTCGAACCGGGCCGCGCTGCTGATCGTTCAGCACCTGCCGGATGGGTACACGAGCGCGCTGGCGGAGCAGCTGACGGACGCCGCCGGCTTCCCCATTCGCGAAGCCGAAAACGGCGACGTGGCCGGGCCCGGGAGCGCGCTCGTCGCCCCCGGAGGCAGCCACTTGCTCCTCGACCGCGCCGGACGGGTGCAGCTCCAGGCAGGCGAGCCCGTCCACGGCGTGCGCCCCGCGGCCGACCCGACGCTGGTGGCGGCCGCGCAGTGTTTCGGCCCGCGCGCGGTCGGGGTGGTGCTCACCGGTATGGGGCGCGATGGCGCCAAAGGCCTCGCGGCCGTCAAGGCGAGCGGCGGCTCTACGCTGGCGCAAGACAAAGCCTCGAGCCTAGTGTACGGCATGCCCAAGGCCGCCATCGAGCTGGGAGTCGTCGACACCGTCTCGCCGCTCGATCGCATCGCCGCCGTCATCAACCGCTGGCTAGACGCTCCGACGTGACCGACACACCCCGCCACGCTCTTTACGAAAGCCGCATCCAAAAGCTCACGAGCGAAGTCGAGGCGCTGGCCGCGCGCTCCGCTCGCATCGGCAATTGGCGCGGCATCGCGTTCCTGGTCGCGTTCGGCGCGCTGATCTGGGGCCTTGCCGCCAACGGCGGTACACCTTCCACGGTGCTGGGCGCCGCCGCCATCGCCGGCTTCGTCTGGCTGGTGCGCCGGCACGCCGTGGTCAGCACGGAAGAGGCGTATCAACAGCGCCTGCTCGCCGTGAATCAACGCGCCAAGCTGCGCGTCACCGGCCATGCCCGCCTGCTCATCGACGACGGCGCGGATCTCACCGAGGAAATGGCGCTCGCGGCCGGGGCTGAGCCCGCCGCGAAGCGCGCCCGCACGCTGGCCGACGATCTCGACCTATTCGGGAAAGCCTCCATCTTCCAGCGTGTCTCGGTGGCGCACACGCGCTTCGGGCGCTCCGCGCTCGCGCGCGCTCTCTTGGCAGAGCCGCAGCCCGCGCTGATCGCCCGCCGTCAAGAGGCAGTGCGAGCGCTCGCCTCCGAGCTCGATTTGCGTCAGCGCATCGAGGCCTTGGCCAGCGCGCTCACGCGTGGGAAGGGCGGGACCACCGTCGCCTCCGCGCTCGATCCCGAGCCGCTCTTGAAGTGGGCGGAGAGTGAGCCGCGGCTCCTGAAAAAGCCGGCGCTCATCTGGGCCGCGCGGCTCTTGGCCGTCGTCAACGTGGGCCTGCTCACGGCGTCGTGGCTCGGAGTGGTGCCTGGGTTCTACATCGTCGCTCCCCTCGCGCTCTCGCTGTTGCTGCTCGCCGTCGCGCGCACCGACACGCACGCGGCGTTCGCGGCCGTGGCCGCACGCGAGGGGCAGCTCGCCGGCTACGACCAGCTGCTCGAGGCCATCGAAAAGTCGACGGCCGACGCCGCGCTCCTGCAAGAGCTGCGTGAGCGTTTGCGGCAAGGCAGCTCGACGCCATCGAAAGCCATGGGGCAGCTGCGCGCGGCCGTCAGCTATTTCGAGCTGCGCTACCAGGGCCTCATCTATCCATTCGCCAACATGTTCCTGCTGTGGGACGTGCACTGCACGGTCAAGCTCGAGCGCTGGCAGGAGCGCTTCGGCAAGGGCGCCCGCGACTGGTTCCACGTGCTCGGCGAGATCGAAGGGCTGTCGTCGCTGGCCGGCCTCGCCTTCGACGAGCCGACTTTTTGCTTCCCTCGGCTCGTGGACGAGCCGCGCTTGTTGGCGGAGGGCCTCGCCCACCCGCTGATCATTTCAGGCCGAGTCGGCAACGACGTCAGCCTGCCCGGCCCCGGAACGGCCCTGCTCGTGACGGGCTCCAACATGTCCGGCAAGAGCACGCTGCTGCGGTCGATCGGCGTCGCGTACGCGCTCGCCAACTCGGGCGGCCCCGTTTGCGCTACGCGCTTCGAGCTCGGCCGCGTACGGCTCGCCACCAGCTTGCGCATCCGCGATTCGCTGGAGGAGGGCGTCAGTCACTTCTACGCCGAGCTCCAGAAGCTGAAAGCCGTGCTCGACGCGACGGAAGAACCGCTGCCCGTCTTCTTTCTGCTCGACGAGATCCTGCACGGCACCAACTCGCGTGAGCGCCAAATCGGCGCGCGCTGGATCCTCGGTGAGCTGCTCGCGCGCGGCGCGCTCGGCGCCATCTCGACGCACGACATGGAGCTCTGCCGCCTCCCGCCCGAGCAAATGGATCACGTCCAGCTCGTGCACCTGCGCGAGGACGTGAAGGGCCAAGAAATGACCTTCGACTATCGCCTGCGCCCCGGACCCGTCAGCGAAGGCAACGCCCTGCGACTCATGCGCCGCATCGGCCTCCCCGTCCCCGACTGAGTGACGAACATGACCCTCGCCCTGTATTACCACCCGCTCGCTTCGTACTGCTGGAAGGTCCTGATCGCGCTCTACGAGAACGAAACTCCCTTCGAGCCGCGCTTGGTCGACCTCTCGCAAGCCGACCAGCGCGACGCCTTGGAGAAGCTCTGGCCGCTGATGAAGTTCCCCGTCTTGGTCGAGGAGACGAGCGGGCGGGTGATCCCGGAGTCTTCGATCATCGTCGAATACCTCAGCGTCCACCACCCCGGGGGCGTCGCGCTCATCCCCACCGACGCCGACCGCGCCCTCGAAGCACGGCTGCTCGATCGCTTCATCGACAATCAAGTCCACGAGCCCATGCAAAAGCACGTTGGCGACAAGCTGCGTCGCGAAGACCAACGCGATCCGCACGGCGTCGAGCAAGCGCACGCACAGCTCGAAAAGGCCTACGCCATCCTCGAGGACAAGCTGCAGGGACGCGAGTGGCTCGCGGGCGCTACGTTCACCCTGGCCGACTGCGCGGCGGCGCCTGCTCTCTATTACGCCAACCGCATCCACCCCATCTTGCCCGCCCACGCTCGTCTCGCCGCCTACCTCGAGCGCCTCCACGCTCGCCCGTCGTTCGCCCGCGTTTTCCGGGAGGCGGAGCCGTATTTGAAGTTCTTTCCGGGGTGATCGGCGTTAGCGGCAGCGAGAGCCAGAGCGGGCGAGCACACGTTGGGGGAGGTCGACGCGCGCGCAGCGGGGCAGAAGGCCCCCGCGAGCACGCGACGGGTGCGGGGCAGCTCACCCGCGTGTGATGAAGGAACAGCGACCCGAGATCGGATCGAAGAACGAGTCGCCTTGCGCGTAACGTAAGTAGTGCACGGCGACCTGCGTGGCGGGCAGGAAGCCGTAAGACTGGATCTTGGTCCAGTCGAAGCTCGAGCAGAGCTGGGGCTTACTGCGAAGCGCCGTCAAGAGCTCGCCGGAAGCCCAGTCGAGGGCTCGCGGATCGTAAGCTTGGCTGCTGATCGCGACCTGCATGAACAGCGGGACCGCGGCGTCACCGGCGTCTTTGAGCAACGCCTTGGCGGACTCGAGCGCCTTCAAGTTGCGCTGCAAGTTCTGCGTCGACTCGACCTGCTTGCGGGCGAAGAACAGCTCCCAGAACCGCGCGGAAGCAGCCTTGAAGCGCGCGTCGTACCAAGCCAGCGCTCGCAGCTTCTCGTAGAGCTCGTACGAGCGCTGAATATCGGGGCTGCTCAGGTCAGCGCCCTTGGCGAGCAGCGCGTTCAGCTCGTCGATGAGCTTGCCCACGCCCTGCTCGTAGTCGCGCAGCGACGCCAGCGACAACTTGCCCGCGTCTTGCGCTGGTTGCGCGCGCGGCGGTCGCACCCGCACCGTGGCCTCCGCCGGGGCTGCCTGGCCGAACAGCTTCTCACGCAGCTCCGCGCTGAGGTTCACGCCCACGTAGCCGTAAGCGTCGGTCCGGCCGAGGGCGTGCACCGCGTTGCCCACGATCAACGACACCTCGACGTCGCGCGCGTAGCCTTGATCGCACGGCGCTTCATCGCTGGCCGGCTTCGCGATCTGCACCGGCCCTTGGTCCACCGAGCTGACGACATGCGAACCGTCGAGGGTCTCGGTCCGGCGCGCGACGATCTCGGTCGGGATCACGTCACAGCGAGCGGCGCGGTACACGTGCAGTCGCAGCACATCGAGCTCCGGCTCCGCCTCGAACGAGTAGGTGTGGTTGCGCGGCGCGCCATAAGCGACGGTGCTGCCCTGCGGCGTATCGACGACTCGCGTCGTCAGCTTGCCGCCGCCACACCCGGCGAGCGCGCAACCGAGCCCGAAGACCACGCCATCAGCTAGCTTTCCCATCGCGCCCAAGGTTAGGTCACGCTCCGCAGCTCGTCGAGAAAGCGGCAAGTCACGCGCGCTTCGTCGGGTTCCCGCTAGCGGAGGCGGCCGAGAACACTCCGCGCCCGCGGCGATCGCCGGCGGCGCTTCCCGCGCAGCCACGCGCGGCGAGGCCAATCGACATTCTCGTTTCCTAAGCTCTCCGCGAATGCTAGGCAGCCGCCCAGCACGCACGCTAGGTTGTCTGCGCACTCTCGGGGGTGGTGACAGATGTAGCGAACCAGGCGACAAAACTTCAGCGCAAGGCTGCGGCGCGGCGGGTCGAGGTTGTGAGTTTGCGAGCAGAAGGGCAGAGTGTGAATGATGCGCGAACGTCGTCCGCGTCTCGCTCGCACTGCCGCACGAGCTCCCCAGCAGCTCAGCGTGTTGTTCCTGCTTGCGCTCGGCAGCGTCGGCGCGTGCGCCACCGAGATCAACCCTCTCGAGGGCGACGAGAGCACCGCCGCCGTCGGCAGCGGTGAGCCCAGCGCGGACATGGCGGGCGCGCCTAGCGGAGGCAAGCCGAGCGCGGGAGGCACTCCGAGCAGCTCGGGCTCCGCCACCACCACCGCCGGAGCACCGGGCACGGGCGGCCGAATCGGAGGCGCTTTCGGCGGCACCAGCGGCACCGGCTCAACCGGCGGCGAGGCGGGCAGCGCCGCCAACGAAGGCAGCGCGGGCAGCGGCGGCAGCGCGGGCAGCGGCGGAAAAGCCGGCAGCGGCGGCAACGCGGGCAGCGGCGGAAAAGCCGGCAGCGGCGGCGCTACCAACACCGCCGGCAGCGGCGGCAAGGGCGGCACGAGCGGTGGCACGGCCGGCAGCGGCGGCAAGGGCGGCGGCGGCAGCGCCGTCGCGTGCTTGGACGATTGGAAGTCGGACCCGTGCGACACCTGCTCGTCGCAAACTCAAAGCGACCGTCGCGCCTGCATCGAGATCCTCGACTGCTACGCCGCCAACGCTTGCGGCCCGACCAGCTGCGCGAACAACGACGACAAGTGCGGCGCAAACAAGATCGGTAAAGGCACCGCCGGCTACCCGATCGCCGCCGAAGTGTTCAACTGCCTCTGCAAGTAGACAGAGGAGCCACCAATGGCCAAGTCAGTCGCCCTCGCAGGCCGATGCGCCTCGGCTTTCCCAGCTGGCGTCGTTGCTCTTCAGCTACTCGTCGAGGCGCGTCACCTTCTCCAAGTCGGTCGCGCCGCCGAGCTCGGCCAGGGTGATGACGGTCTTCGAGTCGTGCTCCGTCAGGTGAAGGAGGAGGGGGATGGCGTCCTTGATGTAGGCGCGGCCCGTCTCTTCGTAGCCTCGTAGGGTGAGCTGCTTGAAGGCGCTCATGCGCGCGTCGTAGTAGCTCAGCACCTGGCGCGGGCTTTCGCTCGTCTCATAAATGCGTACGGCGTAGGGCGCGCCTACCGTCTCCGCGCTGAAGACTCGCGCTGACCCGGGAAAGCGTGGAATCAGCAGGGAATCAGCGCCGGGCGCGTCACCGCTCTCGGGGGGTGCCAGGTGATCGAGTCGGAATTGCCCCTCCGTCCACAGCGAAATGACGCGCGTTTGGTGCTGCTCGCCCTGGGCCGCCTTGCCCTGCCCTGCCATCACGTAGCGAAGACGCCCGAGCTCGGCTAGGTCGTGCGAGCGCTCGAACTTTTCTGCAAAGGTCGGATCGAGGGGCGAGCCGTCACCCATGAAGCACAGCACGGCGCCTTGACCGTCGTCTTCTTGCCGAGTGACGACCAGCCGCGACAACAGCTCCGCGGCCGCGCTCGCTCCCGGCAGCGCCTTCGGCAGACCCTGAATCAACGCGAGGCTCTGCTGCGCCAGCGGCCCGGGCTGCTTCTCGCACTGCGCTTGCACACGATCGAGGACGCGCTTCACGCTCGTCCCTTCGACGATCGTCATCGAGAAGTTGACGACCTCGCCGTTCAGACGAAGCGACGTGGCGTCGCGCAGCAAGTCGGCGATGGGCAGCAGCTCTCGGCTGAGCGAGCGTGACTGCTCGCGGAGCTGCGCGTCGGCGCGCGTCGAAGCGAAGACGAGCAGCCCCGTCGACACCACGAGCACGTACGCGCTCACCCGGAGTGAGCCGAAGAGCCGTCGCTGAAAGGCCTTGAAGCGCCGCGAGCGCCGCGCCGCGAGCATGCCGAGCAACCACATCAGATGCCTCCCGCCATGGCGGAGCCGACTTCGTCTTTGAGCCCCAATTTATCCAGCAAGTTCAAGGGATTGAGGCTGACTACGGCGGGGTTGCAGGCGGTGGAAGAACGCCAAGATACCGACCCGCTGAGGGCCGCGGGGCGTCCCGGGTGCTGTGCGTCCGGGGGCGCTCCGTAGCGAAAGCTCTGCTGCATCGCGACGCGGCTCAGGCCGCCGCCTTCCACGACGAGACGTTGAACGTCGATCATCGAGCGTACCGCGTCCTCGACCTGCTGACTGAAGCCATCGGGCGGCGCCTCCATCGGCCAACCGAGGCTGGAGCCGCGAGGCTCGCAGTCGTTGGTCGCGTTGATGGTGTTGGTGGCGCGCGCCTCGTGCGCCGTGCGCAGCTTGGTCTTGTAGAGGCCGGCGATGAAGACGAGCCCACCGAACATTCCAACCAGGAACAGCGCGACGATCACGCCCTCCAGCATCGCCGCGCCACGCTGGCGCCGGCGCGCGCGCCCGAGCTCAATGCAGGATTTCATCGCTCGTCGTGGCTCCCGGAAAGAGGCTGTCGTTGACGAGCTTGGATAGGTCTCGCGTCAACGCATCGGCCACACCGCGACCGGTGTCGGGCGCGAGGCGCGAGGTGAGCTTGCTACCGATTTGGCGAACCACCGGGCCTCGCAAGAAGTCGTTGAAGAACACGCCCGTGACGTCGCCCAGCACGTTGAGGTGGTGAAACCGCCGCAGGCGCGCCCGCCAGCGCATCTGGTAGAGCGCGGCTCCGGCTTTGTTGCAGTAGTTCGACTCCCAGACGCCCGCGCAGTCGTAGTAAAACTCAGCCTGGGCCAAGAACACGTGGAGCGCCGCTGAATCGCCGCGTCTGCGGGCCTCCGCGTCGGCCTCCCGGCCTCGCCCGAAGACTTTGCTCGGGGCTCGGACGATGCGCGACGCGACCGTGTCGGAGTCGACCGGAGCCGCCGTCACGGTCCAGATCTGCATCCAGTCGTTACCGTTGTACGCGTATTGCGTCATCGTCTTCGGTCCCGCCACGTAGCCCGCCTCCGGGTTCTTGGTCGGCCAGGGCAGGTTCCAAAAGCGATCCTCCTTCAGGTAAAACTTGTCGTTCACGCCACCCTTGGCGCCCATCAACCCGAAGTAGAAGATCAGCCGTAGCGCTTCGTTGCTAGTGCTGATCGCGTTGCGAAAGTCGCGAACCATGAGCTCTACGCTGTCGCTCGCGTCATCCTGCTGAAGCGCGCACTGGTCGGGCGCTTTGGGCGCCGGCGTCGTCTTCTCGTTGCAAAACAGGAAGTGGTTGGTCTCGCCGATGGTTTGCAGCGCCGCGTTCATCAGCGTGCCGAGCGGCTCCGTGTTCGTCCACTCTTGGAGAGATTTTCCCGCCAGCTGAGCGCTACTGCCAGCCGTCGTCTTCAGCCACTCGAGCGGGAAGCGCGCGCCACGCACGCACAGCTGAAACGCGGGCTCGGCCTCCACCGGCAGCCCGATGCGCCGATCGATCACGGCGTTCTGACCGCTATTGGTCCTGAAGTAAGGAATTTTGTCGAGCACGTTGGCTCTATTGAGGGGCCGAATCGCCCCGCCGCCGGGGAAATTGGAGAGGCTGAAGCTGAGCGTGACCGGGCGCTGGTAGTCGGTCGCGGTCAGGAGCGCGCCCTCGGTACCCAGGTAGGGCACGGCGGTGGCGGCCCAGACTTGCACCTCGAACAGCGGGGGGCCGATGCGCTTGAGCCGCTCGAATACTTGCTTGTCGAGCTTGAACACGGGTCGCTCGATCTTGGCGACGTTGCGCGCGTACTGGCAGTAGTTGATGTTGATGTCGATGAGCCAAGTCGCGTAGTGCCAAACGCACCAGTTGGGGCCAAACTCCCAGGTGCCGGTCAGCAGCATGACCGTGGAGAGGATGACGTCGAACCAGGTGAGGAGCAGGTACGCCATCGTCAACGCCATGACGATGATGTTGATGAAGGCGATCAGGTTCATGCCGCGCGCGTGGATCACGGCGTTGGTGAAGGCGGCCGAGTCCGCCGCCTCTTGCGAGAGCTCACGCGCCAGGATGGCGTCGCCGATGCCGATCAGGCACCACATGCCGCCGACGACGGCCAGGGCTAAAAACAGCCCGATCAGCATCACGGCGCCGCGCTGATCGGTCGCTAGCGCGGCTCGTGAGGCGCGCTCCCGCCCGGGCGTCATGGCCAAGCGCCTCCCAGATCGGGCAGCTCGAGCTCCGCTCCGCCCGGCGCCTCCATGTGCGCGTACTCGCAGCTGTAGCTTGCGCCTTGGTGCGCGTAGCGAGCGGCGGCTGCGATCGGGCGTCGCCCGCCGCCGCACAGGATGTCGCGCGCGATCGGAACCGCGCAGCGGAATTGCGCCTGCAGCTGCAGCTTGTCTTCCCCGCTCGGCTTCTGCGTCTTGCACTCGACGACGCCGAGCGTGACGTTGGTGTCGGCCCACGGCCGCAGGCCCTTCGAGGCCGCGAGCCGAATCAGCTCATCGGCGCTCGAGCCGGAAGACGCTTCACCGGCGGGGGCGGTCTCGTCGCAGCTCTTCGGTTGATCCTTGATCACCGCGCAGGCGCGCACGGCCATGCCCGCGGCTCGCTCGACCATCAACTGCGCGATGGCCAGGCGCGACAGCTCGATCATGCACAAGAACAGCGTGATGAGCGGCACGAACACGATGAGCATCTCGACCATGGCGGCGCCGCGCGCGTCGCGCTCGAGCCGCCTCACGGCTTCGGTTGCGACACCACGCTCACGAAGTCTGCGTACCAGCCCACCAGATGAACGAAGCAGGTGGTGGCGATCACCACGCTCGGCACGAAGACCGCCACTACAATCAGTAGGTATTCCAACGTCGTCACGCCGCGGGCATGTCGCCGGGTTCGCGCGCGCGAGGCTACTAGCGAGCCCGGCCATGTCACCGCGCGCCCCAATGCAGCGCGAGCTCGAGCGCGCAGCCGAGCGCGAAGCATGGACCGAGCCGGAACCAGCTGGCGAGCGCCGGCTCTAGCGCCGTCTGCGCCTGCTTCTTGCGGAAGACATTCGCGAGCAACGAGCCCACGTTACGAATGGCGCGGAGCAGCGTGCCATCGTAGGCGAGCTTGGCAGGCGCGATCAGCGCCGCCACCACGAGCACGTACAGCTGCGCCTCGAAGCCGACGGTCGGCCCGAACAGCGCGCCGATCGCGGCGAAGAGCTTGACGTCTCCCCCGCCGATCGCGCCCTTCCACCACATGAACAGAGGCACGGCGCTGCACAGGCAAAGCCCTGCGAGCGACAGGCCCGCGGCCGCGAAGGCAGCGCCCCACGCCTGGCCGCTGCTCCACGAGAGCCCGAAGTGCAGCGGCGGCGCGGCGACGAGCAGCGGGTAGGTCAGCGCGTTCGGGATCATCCCCCGCCAGGCGTCGATGATCGCGGCGAGCACGCACGCCGCGAGGCCAACCAAGAGCAGGATCGACATCTCGGCTGCCCGGGAGCAATCAGCGTGCCAGCCGCAATCTCGAGCCGCTCCGCGCGCGCTCCGGGCCGCAAGCATCGTGAGTGACGCACGCGGACCGTGCCCTCAGCGTCAACGACGACGCGCTCTCAGCACTCGGGGCAGCTCGCGGCGGAGCAAGCTGCGCAATCGTTGGTCCAGGCGCAGTCGCTGTCGTAGCACCACTCCCACTTACCAGCGCCGCAGCAGCGATAGTTCTTGGTGTCGCACTGCGAGCACGTCGACCAGCTCGACCACGGCCCCCAAGTGCAGTTGGCGTCACACGTCGCGGTGCGCGTTTGAGAGCCGGTGCCACAGCGACCACACGCTCGGCTCTCGCTCTTCTTGTCGTTGAGCTTGCAGCCACTGCAGGTCGAGCCCGTACCGCCGCTCCCGCTCATGGAGCCCGCGCTACCGCCAGCTCCGCCGCCGCCCGCTCCGCTACCGCCAGCGCCGCCGCCGCTCGCTCCCGACGCTCCGTCGTCTGCTCGACCGCCCTCACCGCCCTCCAGAGCCGCTCCGCCGGCGCCACCGGCGCCACCAACGCTTTCGCCGGCTTCACCAGCGCCGCCCGCGGAGCCGCCTGCGCCGACGGGGGGAGCGCCGCCCGGCTCGCCGCTGGGTTGGCCTGCTTCCGAGCCATCGGGGTTCGACAGCGTGCCGTCGTGAATGCCCCAAATGCCGTTGCAAGCGGCCATGGCGATGACGCCAAGCCAAGCCAGAACGACGCGAGGACGGACTCGACGGATCACGAGCGGCGCACAGCGTAGCGATCCAATCGCGAATCGCAATAGTGCATCGATCAGAGCTCGAGAAGAAGTGTCACAGCTGCGAGCATGACGCTTCAGTGACGGATATTTTTCGGATGTACGCGCGAAGAGCGAAGGTTACGAAGGCTCGAGGACTCTAAGCATACATGCGAGGTTTGCCTTCACCCGTCGCGCCGCTTCTTCTCGCGGCCGGCCTTGCCATCGCCGCTCCTGCGCGCGGCGATGCGCCGACGAGCGCCGATATCGCGCGCGCGGAAGAGCTCTTTCAGGGCGGGCGCCAGCTCATGCGCGAAGGTCGCTTTGCCGAGGCTTGCCCGAAGCTCGAAGAGAGCCAGCGCCTCGATCCGGCGCCCGGTACGAGGCTGAACCTCGCCGATTGCTGGGAACGCGCGGGGCGCACCGCCTCCGCCCAGCGCGAGTTCTTGGAGGTGGCCCAAGTCGCCGAGGCAAACGGCGAGGCGGAGCGCGCGACGATCGCTCGCGGCCGAGCAAAACTGCTCGAGAGCAAGGTGACCAGGCTGGTTTTGTTGGTACCCGCGGGCGCACGCGTGCCGGGGCTGCGGCTCACTCGAAACGCGGAGACGGTTCCGGAGGGCGAGTGGGGCGCGGCCCAAGCGGTCGACCCTGGCCCCTTCGTGATCGAGGCGAGCGCTCCCGGACGCCACACATTTCGCAGTGAGTTCACGCTGCGAAACGACGCGGCGACCCATCACCTCACCATCCCGACGCTCGTCGCTCATGCCCCGAGCGCGGCGGCTCCGGCGGATGCAGCGACGAGCCGCGGAGAATGGCTGCAGCGCGGCGGTATCGGCCTGGCGGGTCTGGGCGCCGTCGGCCTCGCAGTAGGAACGGTGTTCGGCGTTCGCGCGGTAAGCCTTTTCCATCGCTCGAACGACGAAGGCTGCGATGAGCGCGACGTCTGCCCCGCTAACGCGCTCGAGACGCGCGACTCGGCGGTGCGCCACGGGAATGTTTCGACAGTGTCGTTCGTCGTCGGCGCCGCGCTCGTGGCGGGTGGCGCAGGACTCTACGTTTGGGGTGGGCGCGAGCGCTCGAGTGAGCGTTCGCGGCTCGGCGCCGTCTTCTCACCCTTGCCGAACGGCGGCCTCGTAGCACTAAATTCAGTATTTTAGCCGACATTTCACCGCTGCGTCGCGCTTGACGCGCTCCCGCGCTCGTGGCGCGTCACGCTCGTGCGGGCAGAACATTCAGCGGCGTCAACGGCGGCGATTGCCGTGCTGGCACGCCAAGTGCTGAGAGCGCTGTCACCTCTGGAGACGCGCATGAAGGCGCGCCCACGGGTGCGGCGCGACCCCTCGTGGCCGAGCACCCATGGCGGATGGGTTCCCTTGACAGCACGCAGACCATCAGAAAGCATTCACGCGAGCTCAAGCGAACGCATGTCGACGCGCTACGTGCTGCACGACTCGATTGGTTCCGGCGGCATGGCCACCGTGCACCTCGGACACCTCCATGCGCCGCTAGGCTTCACGCGCGTCGTAGCGATCAAGCGCCTGCACCCGGCGCTGTCGCACCAGCCCGAGTTCGCGGCGATGTTGGTGGACGAGGCGCGCATCACCGCGCGCGTGCGCCACCTGAACGTCGTACCGACGCTCGACGTGTTCCTCGAGAACGGCGAGTGCTTCCTCGTCATGGAATACGTGGAGGGCGAGTCCCTCGCGAAGCTGCTGCGCTCGGCCAGCCAGGCCGAAGTCGCGGCGCCGCTGAGCGTGGTCTCGGCGGTGCTGAGCGGGGTGCTGCACGGGTTGCACGCCGCGCACGTGGCCAAGTCGGGCAACGGCGAGCCCCTGGGCATCATCCACCGCGACGTTTCCCCGCAGAATATCCTGGTCGGCGGCGACGGCATCGCGCGCGTGTTCGACTTCGGCGTCGCCAAGGCGCTCGGTCGGCTGCAGCAAACGCGAGCCGGTGAGTTCAAGGGCAAGCTGCCGTACTTGGCGCCCGAGCAGTTCGGCGAAGGCAAGCTCGACCGGCGCGTCGACGTGTACGCAGCGTCCGTCACGCTCTGGGAGGCGCTCACGACGCGCCGCTTGTTCGACGGCGGTAGTGAAGAGGAAGTATTCGGTAAGATCTTGCAGTCGCGCATCCCTGCGCCCAGCGAGCTGCGTGCGGAGGTGCCCGCCGCGCTCGACGACGTCGTGCTGCGCGGTCTCGCGCGAGCGCCTGGCGACCGCTTCGCATCGGCGGCCGAGATGGCGCTCGCTCTCGAGCAAGCGGTGCCGCCCGCCTCGGCGCGGGAGGTCGTGGCCTGGCTCGAGTCGCTCGCTGGCGAAGCGCTGGCCAAGCGCGCAGCGCTGGTGACCGCCATCGACAGCGGCTCGAAGGCAGCGACCGCCGCGGAGGCGGCCCCCACCGCGCCGGAAGCTTCGCCGGCAGCAGCGCCTGCCGTCGCGCCGCCTGCCCTCGCGTTGCCTGCCGTCGCGCCGCCTGCCCTCACGCCGGCTGCCGTCGCTGCGGCCGCTCCACGTTCGCCCGCGCTCGCCGCGACAGCGCCGCTCGACACCACGGTTCAGCCCAACATTGCGGCGGATTTCCCCAGTCTGACGGTCACGCAACGCATGACGGTTCCGCTTCGAACGAAGTCACGCCGGGCGTTGCCGCCGGCTGAGCGAGTCGCGAACGGAGCGAGCGAAGCCCCCGCGCCAGCTGACGCCGCAGCGGCGCCAGGGTCCCTCGGTTTGGGGAACGCCACTCCCCCTCCCCATGCGCTGCCCCTCGTCACCGAGCCTCACCGACCACGGCGCGTCGCTGTGCGCGCGACAGTCGGAGCGGCCGTGCTCGTGTGCTCGCTAGCCGCGCCCGCGTTCGGCTGGATGGCGCTCACGGCTCGAAGCGAGCCCGCTCACGCCAGCGCTGGAGCGCCGGCGACGAAGATCACACCTGCCCAGCTCGAGGAGGCCTCGCCCCCTCGCCCGATCGAGCTGGCCGAGACCGCACCCGGGCCGAGCAGCTCTGCGCAGCCGGCAGCGCAAGCGGCGCCTTCCTCGCCCTCGAAGACAAACGCTGCTGCCGTCGCCGCACGCCCCGTGCCGAAAGCTGCGGTCGCCGTAACACCCTCTTCGCCTGCGCCCAGCAAGCCGCGCGTGCCCGTCAAAGCCAAGCCCGCGGCCAAGAGCGACTACCTCTCGTCCGCTCCGTACTCACAGCGCCGCTGAACGAGCTCACGCGCTGTCGAAACCATTCGCTCGCCCAGCGAGCTCACGCGCTGTCGAGCTCGTCGTCGTCGCCCGCGTCTTCCATGCTGGCGACGCCCCGAATGCCGAGGCGCGCGATGGTGCGCTGCAAGAACCGGCGGCTCACCCCCGCCAGCTCCGCGGCGCGAGTAACGTTCCCGCCCGCGCGCCGCAGCGCCGTCTCGAGATACAAGAGCTCGAAGCGCTCGACGGCTTCATCTCGCGCTTCCTTCAGCGGCTTGCCGAGGTCGACGCCCAGCGTGGTTTGCGAGAACTCGCCCGACTGAGCCGTCGGCGAGGCGTGCGGCGTGAGGTGAAAGCCGCCGAGGGTCACGCAGCGCTCGATGAAGTTGCGCAGCTCGCGCACGTTGCCGGGCCAGCTGCGCGTCAGCAGCGACGACAGCAGCTCCGGAGGCAAGCCCTCGCCCTTGCCGCTGAACCGCTCGTAGAAGTGCTGAGCGAGCGCCGGCACGTCTTCACGGCGCGAGCGAAGCGGCGGCAGCACCAGCTCAATCACCGCCAGGCGATAGTACAAGTCTTCGCGAAAGGTTCCCTCGTTGACGCTCTGCGCGAGCGAACGGTTCGTCGACGCGAGCAGCCGTACGTCGATGGCGCGAGCCGCGTTCGAGCCAACGCGCCGGACTTCGCGCGACTCGAGCGCGCGCAGCAGCTTGGCTTGCAGCGCCAAAGGCAGCTCGCCGATCTCGTCGAGGCAGATGGTGCCGCCGTTCGCCTCTTCGAACAAACCGCGCCGATCACTGACGGCGCCGCTGAACGCGCCGCGCACGTGGCCGAACAACTCGCTCTCGATCACGTTCGGGGCGATGGCGCCGCAATCCACGGCCACGAAAGGGCCTGACGCCCGCTCGGAGTTGTCATGCAGCTCACGCGCGACCAGCTCCTTGCCGGTGCCGGTTTCGCCCTGAATCAGCACGGTGGTTTCGGTGCGAGCCACCCGCGCGAGGATCGCGTAGAGCCGCCGCATCTCGAGGCTACCGCCCACGAGCTTGCCGAAGCTGTGCTGCTCCGCGAGCGGCACCCGTACCACTTCACTGCTCAGCTCGAGGCGCAGGGTGGTCGCGCCGACGCGGATGTTTGCGCCGGCGGTCAAATCGGCGTCGCGAATTCGCACGCCATCGACGTACGTGCCGTTCGTGCTACCCGCGTCACTGAGCCGAACCCCGTCGGGGCGTGGCGAGAGCTGGCAGTGCATGCGCGATACGGTCGGGTCGCTGAGCCGCAGCTGAGCGAGCTGCGCCGTGCCGACCGTGATGGGCATGGGGCCGAGCGGGAGCCGCAAACCGACGTCGCTGCCCGCGACCACCGTCAGCACGCCCGAGCGCACGTCGATGAGGGGCTTGTGCTTCGCCTCGTAAAGACGCGTCGCCGCGTCTGCTTCGAATTCGACCGCGCGTGCCAAGGAGTCAGCAGTGTATCCCGAAAGCTCAGCCGGTCTGTCGTGTGTCGGAGGCAAAGACTACCGAAGCCTGCTGAACCAGCCTGTCACTCGGCGGAGTGTGGACGATTGCGCGCTTCATCACGCATGAGAATGCGCGCGGCGCTCGCGTAGGCGACGACGTCCGGTCGCTCGCGGGCCAGCTGCGCGTAGAGCGCGATGGCCTGCTCGCGGTCGCCGCGAGCGGCTGCGTCAGCTGCGTCTGATGCTAGGGTGTGACCCGGCCGCGGCGCGATCGTCACCGAGCTCACGGGCAGCGGGATGACGGCGGGCAACGCCGGTTCAGGATTGGCGGCGGTGGTCGTCGCCGCTACCGCGACGGCGCGCGACAGAGCGGGCGCGGCCGGATCGACGTCGAGAAACGTCGTCGCGGCCGCCACCAGCGGCAGGGCCGGTAGCAACAGGCGCACGATGCGCGGCGCGCGACGAAAGTCTTCTTGCGCGAAGTCGGCAGCGCGACGAAACCAGGACTTGTGCAGCGGCAGAGGCGGCGGCGCGCTCTCGAGCTCCTCGGCGGCGGGCGCTGCCGACGCGAGCTCGGCGTAACGAGCCAGCAGTTGCTGCGCGGTCGTCTGCGATGGCGCTCGGCCGACCACGGTGCGCGGCTCCTCTGCGAGCGCAAACGGCAAGGTGGCGAGCGGCGGCGTGGGCTCTCGCGCGGCCTCGGGCTCGGGCGCAGGCTCGGGCGGCGTCGGCCGAGGCATACCGATCAGCGTGCGCGGCTCGGGGCTATTGGCGAGCGGCGCATGCTGAGAGCGCGCCCCCGGGAAGAGTCGAGGCAGGTTGGCGACCACCGTGTGCTCGGCCCACCCCGCTTTCGACCCGGCGTCTGAGCGGCGCTCGGTCATGTCTGACTCCTCTGCCGACCAGCTTCGAGCATCGCGTCGGGCAGCTCGAGCCCGTGCTCACGGATGCGCTCATGGGTCTCCGGTAGGACGCCGGTCGGCACCAGGCGGTCGACGAGCGCGCCGCTCGCGTCGCGCTCGTACTCGCGCCGGAACAGATCATTCACCAGATAAGCCCCGGTTTCCTGAGAAAATCCGACAACTTCGGTGATGTGCGTCACCTTGCGCGCGCCGCCCGCCAAGCGCGAGGTTTGCACGATGATGTCAACGGCGGACCCGAGCTGCAAACGCAAGGCGACGAGCGGCATGGACAAGTCGCTCATCATGGCCATGGTTTCGAGACGCGTGAGCGTGTCGCGCGGGTAGGTCGCGTGCAGCGTGGACAGGCAGCCGCCGTGCCCGCTCGTCATGGCCTGGATCAAGTCGAGCGCCTCGCCGCCGCGAATCTCGCCGACCACGATGCGATCGGGACGCATGCGCAAGGTCGCGCGAAACAAGTCGCGCACGGTGACTTGCCCCTTGCCGCGCTCATCGGGCGGCCGCGCTTCCAGCGCGACGACGTGCGCCTGCTGCAGCTTCAGCTCGCGCGAGTCTTCGATCACCACGACCCGCTCCGAGGCGGGAATGAAGGAGGACAAAGCGTTCAGCAAGGACGTCTTGCCGCTCCCCGTTCCGCCCGCCACGAGCACATTGAGCTTGGCCCCGATCATCGCGCGGAGCGCGCCGGCCGCGTCTGGCGTGAGCGCATCCCACGCCAGCAGCTTGTCGACGGTCAACGCTTCCGTGGAGAAGCGGCGGATCGCGACGTGTGGGCCTTCCGGAGCGGCGGGGGGCAGCACCGCTTCGATGCGCGAGCCGTCGGGCAGGCGCCCCTCGAGCACGGGGCGGTGCGCGTCGACGTGCTTGCCCACGTATTGCGCGACATTTCTGAGCGCGGCGCCGAGCGCTTCGCTGCTCTCGAAGTAAGCGGCCGTGAGCTCCAGCCGACCTTTGCGCTCCACGAAGATCTGCTCGGGTCCGTTGATCATCACCTCGCTCACCTCGGGGTCGTCCAAGAACGGGCGAATGGGCGCAAAGAACTGCAGCAGCGTCTCGGCGAACACCTCGCGCGGGATCATCGGACCGCCTGCAGCAGTGAGCTCTTGGCCTCCTCCGAGTGCTCCCCATCGGGCGCGAGCGCTAGGTACGCTCGGAAGTGCTCATCGGCGCCGAGCAAGTCGCCGCGCTGGTCGCGGAGCAGCACCGCCATCGCGTAGTGCGCGGCGGGGTTGT
The DNA here is from genome assembly GCA_023431345.1 of Pseudomonadota bacterium. Taxonomy (GTDB): domain Bacteria; phylum Myxococcota_A; class Polyangia; order Polyangiales; family Polyangiaceae; genus PMG-095. The sequence goes on along the minus strand of JAEYWK010000272.1, from coordinate 41,884 downwards.
CGGGTGCGAGCGCGAGCACCTTGGACAGCTCGGCTTCGGCCGCGACGGCCTCGCCCACGCCAGCGCGCAGCGTGCCGAGCACGAAGCGCATCCGCCCGTCTTGGGGGTGGCGACGCACGTGCCGCTCGGCGTACTCGATGGCGAGTCGATAGCGGCCGTCGCGGACGCAGACGGCCAGCAAGAGCGGGGTGAGCACGCGATCGTCACCGCCTGCTTCGAGGGCCGCGTCGTAGTACTCGCGAGCGCGCGTCGTATCACCCATGGCCGCGAAGGCGCGGCCGCGCGCCGTCAGCTTTTGGTGCGATTGCTCGGACTGGAAGGCACGAACGTCGGTCTTGAGGCGCTGCTCGGGGGTGCTCGCGCAGCCGACGCACGTCAACAAACCAAAGAGTATCCAGCACTTCATTGCTTCTTCCCTTGACGCAAACCGAGCCTTCGCGAGAGGCTTTGGAGCCAGCTCGTGTAATCGCCGGGGTGATCGCTCGTGAGATCGCGCAGCGCCCTGACTTCGAGCTGCGCCGCGGTATAATTCTTGGTCGAGAGCGCGTGCTCGAGGCGGACGCGATGGGTACGGTAGCTCTCGTCCAGGTCGCGCTCGAGCGCCGCTGCGTCGCGATCGGCGTGCTCGGCGAGCGGTGAGTTACCGCCCGCGCGAAAGCAGGCCGCCGTCATGCGGTACAGCTCGACCGCGCGCACTCCATCGGAGGCACGGAAAGGCCGCCGCTCACGCTTGGCGAAAGCGAGGTCGCGCTGCTCGGAAGCGAGCGCCAGAGCCGCCGTCGGCTCCGTCTGCGGGCAGGTGGGCGCGGCGCTGGCGAAGAGCGCGGGCGGCTTGTGCTTGCTGACCATCTCCTCTTCGTCCTCGGGCAGCGAGAGCTGTGCCAAGCCGAGCGGAACCGCGATCACCGCTGCGACCAAGGTGACGGGGCTCGTCTTCTGCTTCGTCACCGGGCCTGCGCCGACGACCGCACCGCCCAGCGCGGCCAGGGCGAGCTGCGCGCTTCCGATCTGGATCACGGCGCTCGGCGGCAGCACTCCGGACTCGAGCACGACGCCGCCTACGGTGGCAGGCGGCGTCGCGGCCACCACCTCCGCCCGCAGCCCGAGCGGCCCGCCGTCTTCCAGCACGAGGTGCAGCGGCGCGGCCTCGCCATGAGACAAGCGTACCTCGCAGTAGGCGGCGCTACCGATGCGCACGCGCTCGGCGTCGACCGTGAACGACTCGGTTCGGCCCGTCGAAGACGTCAGTTGAATCGAGAGTGCGAGGGTCATGCGGATCCTTCAGCCCATGTTCTTGAGACCGACCAGCATCGGTCCCAGCACCAGCATCAGCACCGAAACGAAGACCAAAAAGAGGGGCGCCGTCATCTGCACGCCGGCTTTTGCCGCGGCCTCTTCGGCGTTGACCGAGCGCCGCGTGCGGTACGTACCGGCTTGAATTTGCAGCACCTCGCCGATCGGGTTACCGCGCTGCTCGGCCTGAATCAGCGCGCCCGTGAACTCCAGCACCGCGTCGCAGGGAGCGCGGCGCGAAAGCTCCTTGAGCACCTCCTGACGCGAGCGGCCGATCTGCATACCCTGCAGCATCAGGGTCAGCTCTTCGATCGTCGGGTCGTTCTGGTTGGGCGCCTTCTCGACGACTTGCCGCACCGCCCCCGGAAAATCCAAGCCCGCCGACATCGCCATGCCCATCAAATCGACGACGAACGGCAGCCCACGACCGATGGCGACCAGCCGATCCCGGCCCGTGCCCGTCACTTGGAAATGCGGCAACAGGGCGCCGACCGGCACCAGCAGCATGAGCAGGAAATTCACGCTGATTTCGCCGACGCTCGCGAACGCCAGCGCGAGCCCTACGCCGCCCAGCGTCGAAAGCAAGCTCAGCGCCAGGTACTCTTCCGGGCTTAGCCCGAGCACGTCTCCCGCGAGCGACAGCTTGCGATCGATGCGCTCTCGTTGAGCTGCGCTCAAGATCGATCCCAAGCGCACGCCCAGCCAGCGCACCAGCGGCTCTACCATGCGCCACAGGTCGCTCTGCTCGAGAGCGCGCTGCCGCTTCAGCCCGCGCAGCCCGAGGCGACTCGCGACGCGCGAAGGCGCGAGGGTGAGCGCGAAGCCGAGGGCCGCAGCCGTCAAGCCCAGCGCCCCCGACGTGAGCCAGAACCACAGCGAAGCCGGCAGCGTGCTCATCACAGGCTCACCGACAGCACCTGACGTGCCAAGTAGAGGGCCAAGAGCCACGAGCCGATCGCGCCGAGGCCTATCGCGTAGCCGAGCGGGCTCTGCTGCAGCGGATCGAAGTAGCCGGGCGACATCTGCGACAGGGCCGCCACGAGCAGGAACGGCGCCGCCCCAATCACGTACAATTGCATCTTGGCTTCCGAGGTCTTGGTGCGGAGCACCCCCTCCAGCCGAGAGATTTCGCGGATGCTGCTGGCCGTGCTCTCCAAAACGCGCGGTAAATTTCCGCCGATTTGCCGGCCCAAGATCACGGCTGCGAGCACGGAGTCGAGCCGCTGGCTGCCCACGCGCGCCGCCATGTGCAGCAAAGCTTCATCGAGGGTGCAGCCGATGCGCATTTCACGAATGCACAGCTCGATCTCTTCTTTGATGGGCGACGACGAGGTCTCCGCGACGGATTGGAACGCAGCGTTGACGCTGGGGATGGACTTGAGCGCGTTGGCCAGCGCGAGCACGAAGGCGTCGAGCTGCTTCTCGAGCTCTTGCTTTCGCTGCCGCTTCTTGCGTTCTAGGTAGACAGCCGGGCCCAGCGCGAAGCCGCCGACCCAGACGTACCAAAAGTCGAGCTCGAGCAAGAGCACCAGCGCGGCCGCACCGAGCACGCCGCCGATCTGCCAGCCTGCCAGCTTGATGCCGGTCGCGGGCAGGAACAGCGCGCGCATGACGCCGTCGAGGTAGGCTGCGTAGCGCCGAAAGCCCCGCGCCAAGGGCCCTTGCTGGTCGAGCAGGCTCGCGAGCACGGCGAGGAAGACGGCCCCGCCCAGCAGCAGCGCGATGCCCACCTTCGCGCTCGCCATCCACAGCGCGGAGCTCACAGGTAAGCCTCCCCTGCCTGAATGAGGCCCCGCACGATCAGCTCGCCGAGGAAAGACGGCAAATAGCCGGTGGCGAGGAACTCGCCTTCGACGGCGCCGCTCGCCCCCGTCCCGCGACGACGAAACTCGAAGATGGGACGCAGCTCGACCTCGCCGTCTTCGTCGAGGCCCACGACCTCGCTGATGCCCGTCACCTTGCGGGTGCCGTCCGAGAGCCGGCTCTGCTGCACGATCAGGTTCACGCTGCCCGCGATCTGCTCGCGCACCGCGCGCACCGGCAGCTCGAGACCTGCCATCAGTACCAGGGTCTCGAGCCGAGCCACCGCTTCGCGTGGCGAGTTGGCGTGAGTGGTCGTCAGGGAGCCGTCGTGGCCGGTGTTCATCGCCTGCAACATGTCGAGCGCCTCGCCACCCCGGCACTCACCGACCACGATGCGATCCGGCCGCATGCGCAGGGCGTTCTTCACCAGATCCCGGATCGTCATTTCACCGCGCCCTTCGAGGTTCGCAGGGCGCGTCTCCAGCGATACGACGTGCGGCTGAGCGAGGCGAAGCTCGGCGGCGTCTTCGATGGTGACGATGCGCTCGGCCTCGGGGATCGCGGCCGAGAGCACGTTCAAGAGCGTCGTCTTGCCGCTGCCGGTACCGCCGGAGATGACGATGTTCTTCTTGCCTTTGACGGCTCGCAGCAAGAACGTCGCCATGCGCTGGTCGAGCGCTGCCAGCTCGACCAGCCGCTCCATCGTCAGCGGCGTCCGCGCGAACTTGCGGATCGTGATGCACGAGCCGCGCAGCGCGATCGGTCGAATCACGGCGTTGACCCGCGAGCCATCGCGCAAGCGCGCGTCGACCAACGGCGAAGACTCGTCGATGCGGCGACCGAGCGGCGTCACGATACGCTCGATCACGTTGCGCACGCGCTCGTCGTCGGTGAAGCGCGCGCTGCTGAGCGTCAGCTTGCCCTGCCGTTCGATGAAAATGGTGCTCGGATCGACGACCATGATTTCGTTGATGGCCGGGTCCGCCAGCAGCTGCTCCAGCGGCCCGAGGCCCACCGCTTCATCGGTCAGCTCACCTATCAGCTGGTCTTCGTCGAGACCGGCGGGCAAGCGCGCCGCCAGGCGCGAGACGATACGGCGGAGCGCCCCGATCACCTTGGGCCGCAGCGACGCCTCTTCCAGACGCGACGGGTCGATGGTCGCCAAGTCGAGGTGCTCGAGCAGCGCCTGGTGGATCTCGCGGCGCAGGGCGATCGCGTCCTGCCCGGGCCGAGGCTGAGGCTCCGCCTGCGGTGGAGCGAGCGGCGCCAGCGCGGGCGCCGGAGGAGCAGGCGGCGAGACGAGCGCGGGCGGCGGAGCCGGCAGCGAGGTGGGCCCGGGGAGAAGCCGAGCGACTCCAACCCGCGTCGTATCGGCGACCGCGGCCTCGGTCTGCCGAAACCAAAGCACGAACTGACCGACGACGAGCGGAGTCGAGAGCGGAAACTCGCCCGCGCGACCGATCAGCAGCTCGTCGCCCACGAGGGTGCCGTTCGTGGACTCGTCCTCGACTCGAAGCAGCGGCGGCGCCACCCAAACGCGCGCGTGCTGTCGCGAGATCTGCTCACCGTCGAGGCGGATCGTCGCGGTAGCGCCGCGTCCGATGGAGATGGGGCCGGCGACGCGCAGCCGCTCTCGCCGCGCCGCGCCGGTTTCGCCTTGAACGGTGACGTCGATCTCCAAAGCATACCTCTCAGCGGGCGGAGGGTGGCTTACGCTCGAACGGGCGAACCTCGTCGACCTCGCCGCTGTACGCTTCGTACTGCTCGAGGGCGCCGTCGATCATGGCGAGCGAGGAGTTACTCACGCTCTCGACCACGCTCGGGATCACGAACATCGCGTTCTCGGTGGCCGCCTCTCGATCGCTGTGAGAGCCGAAGAATAGCCCCAGAAGCGGCACCTCGCTCAGCACCGGCAAGCCGTCGACGGCGTGGCTGTTGGTGCGCGAGTGCAGACCGGACAGCACGAGCGCTTGTCCGAGCTTGAGGCGCACGTTCGTCGTCAGGCGCGAGTACGTGCGTCCCGGCAGCGAGCTGGCTCCGGGCGCGGTCAAGTCAGAGATGTCGGACACCAGCTTGAGATCGACTTGCTGGGTCTTGGCGTCGTAGCGCGGCAGCACCGTCACCACGGTGCCGAACGAGATGCGCTCGACGCCGATGGTCAGCCCCGTGTTGACGGAGAAATTCTGCTCGCCGCCGCTATTGAAGTTCGCCTCCATGCCGTTGGAGGTGAGCATCGAGGCCTGGCGCAAGATCTTCGCCCAGCCGCGGTTGGAGGCGATGTCGAGCCGAGGCAGCGGTTGGTTGACGACGCTGGCCTGAGCCGTGGTCGTGGTACCGGCCACGAAGTCGTAGGTAATCTGGTTCTGGAGCACGCCAGCGCCGCCGAGCGACTGCGGCCAGGCCAAGCCGACGCCGTAGCTCGAGCTCTTGTCGTATTGCACGAAGAAGAAATCGATGCGCACGAGCAGGTTGCGGTCGGCCGCGGTACCTCCACCAACGGTCACGAGCGACTGCACCTGATCCGGGTAGAGCGCCGCCATCTGCTGAATGCGCCGCAGCTCCGCCTCGGTGCCGACGCTTCCCTCCAGAAAGAAGCGACTACCGATGCGGCGCGACTGGACGCCGGCTTCACCCGCCAAGAGCGCCTCGAGCTCGTGCTCGACGGCGGCTTGGGAGCGCTCGGTCACTTGAATTTCGTAGGTGGCGCGCCGACCGTCGTCGAAAATCAGCAGCAGCGTCGTGGTGCCCGCCCGCTTGCCCACGAGCACGAACTGTGCGCCGTCGGGGGTGATGCGAGTGTCGACCAGCTCCGCCAGCCCGAGCGAGTAGTTGCGCACGCCTTTCGCGCTCAGCGTGCGTGTTTCGCCTACCGCGAGAGAGAGGGCTTCGATCTTGCCGGCCGCCGCGGGCTCCTCCGTGGGCTTGGCGGGGGCCTGCCCCGGGCTTTGTGCAAAGCCGAGCGCGCTCGCCGACAGCAGCAGCGAGAGCGCAGGCGCCGCGTAAAAGAGCGACCGGATTCTCATGGCACCACCGCTCCCAGGCTCCTGAGCTCACTCGGCCCCGCGCGCTCCGCAACCGCGCGCGGCGCGTCAGCGCCGGCCTCCGGGGCGCGCTCCGTGATCTGCGCGTCGTCGACGTTGCGAACCGCGACCGACAGGTCACCGCGCTCGCTCGCCAGCGCGAGCTGCTGCGCTTCGTTCAAGGTAACGCTGAGCGTGAGGTCGCCCTCGCGCAGCTCACGACCTTGAGCTTCGCGCGCGTCCACCGCCGTCGAGCCGCCCACGGCGAGGACGAGCACGTTCTGCAGCAAGATCTTGGCGGTCCGACTGTCACCGCGGCCCTCACCCACCGCGATCACGTCCACCGAGTCGCCCGGCCGCACGAGCGTCGCGGCGCTGCCGTTCTTGAAGCCGATGGTGACGGCGCGCCGGCCAGGCTGCACGAGCGTGCTCAGCTCGCGGCGCTCTTCGCTCGTTACGCTGAGGTCCGTCCACATCAGCGTTTGGGGGGGCTCGACCAGGCCGCCCACGCGCAGGCCCAAGATGCGATTCTTATCGGCTTCACGCACCGCGCGGTCCTCCACGTAGGCCTGCGGCACGTCTTTCACGCCGAGGGCGTCATCCGTGATTTGGCTACCCGGCTCGAGCGCACGCAGCACCACCAGCACGCGCACGGGCTCGCCGCCCGACGACTCACGCTCGTACTGTTTGAGGTACAGCACGAACAAGCTGACGGCGGCGACCGCGCAGGCTAGCGCGACGAGCAGCGCGCGGCGGTACATGGTCGCTCCCGGAGGCACTGCAGCGGCGCTCATTGGAGAGCTTTGGCGGCGTCTTCTGTCTTGGTGTTGACGTTCTTGCCCAGGTTCTTCCAGGCTTGGAGCGCGACGAGCAAGATCAGCGCAACGATGACGATGTACTCGACCATGGTTGCGCCGCGTTGGTCACGCGCGAGATCGCGGATTCGATTGAGGGTCATGGGTTTCACCTGCTCGCCGCCTTAGCAGCCGTCGTGCCAGCCACGTCGTGCGCGAAACAGGCCCGGATCGGCCGAAAGCAGCGCGCGCCCAGCCGCAGCGCGCGCCGAGGGCGCCGCGTGCGTCGCGCAGGGAGGGGCCGCGAGCGTCACCCGTGACGCACCGTCGACGCCCCTCAGAACGCGGTCGGGAGCCGCGGCCGGGCGCGAGCGCCCGTAGCCTTGCGGCTCTTGAACGATTGATCGAAAAACACCAGCTCGTCCTCACTACCGGCGACGAAGACAGCGCGCGGATTCTTGGGTGTGAGCGGCTTTCCCGTCGTGTCCAGGCCGAGCTCGAAGCGCTCGCCCGGTCGCAGCGTGAGCGATACGTGGGCCGCGCCCGAGCTGTCGGTGCGCGCTATCTCCCGGCCCAAGTACATCACGGGCAGGTCAGGCCCGTTGCTGGCGCGAACGGCCACCACGGTGGTGCGCGTGGACGGCTGACAGATCACCCGGTAAGTCGGCAATTTGCGGGCCTCGACCAGGCGGCGTAGCGACACGCTGACCGGCTGGCGCTCGGGCACGTAGCTCGTCGGACAACGCGCTTCGAGCTCGAAGCGCTGGCCTTCACTGCCCTCGAGCTGGAGCGTCAAGCTACCGGACGCCGCCGTCTTGCCGACGAAGCGGCCTTGACGCCAAACCTCGACGCCCGCGAGCGGCTGATGTCCCCCCGTTTCTGCTTGAACGACGACGCTGTGTTGCCGCGCAATCGGCGCCGCGGGCTCACATCCGCTCAGCCCCCAGACTGCCATCAACCCCACCATCACGGAGGGCACTTTCTCGACCGCCATCTCGCGCGGTCAGCAAGTCGCGTGCCAAACGTCCGGAGCGGCGGTTTCCGCTCGTGCAAGCCGGTCCCTTCGTGGGAAAATCCTCGCCGATGGCTGACCAGCGGCGACGCCTGCGGGATCGAGTTCGGGGCTTGGAAGACGACGCTCGGCCCGCGTCCGCGCTGCTCGTCGTGCGAGAAATGTTGCGAGATGCGCCGGATGACGCCAATGCCCTGATCCTGCAGGGCCGCTTGCTGACGTCGATGGCTCGCTACACGGAGGCCGAAACGTCGTTCTCCCAGGCCATCGCCGCCTGTGAGCCGGACGCCGTCTACACGGTGCATCGAGAGCTCGGAGAGCTCTACGAGGCGAGCGGTCAATTCGAGCAGGCCATCGTCGAGCACCGCAAGGTCATCGCCCTGCGTCCCGAGCACGCGGCTGGCTATGTTGCGGTGGGAGCGCTGCTGTTCAAGATGGGCAGGCTCGACGAAGCGCTCGCCCAACAAGCGCGCGCCGCCGAGTGCACGGAGGGCGCAGTGGAGGAGGCGCATTATCAGCTCGGCCTGCTGCATCGCGCTCGCGAGCGCTTCGAGGACGCCAAAGCCAGCTTCGAGCGTGCGCTGGCGCTGCTCCCGAGCCATGTCGAGGCCCGCAGAGCGCTGCTCGACGTCGTGACGGCGCTGCGCGGCGAAGCGGGCTCATGACCGCAGGCGCACCGGCGGAGGCGCGGCGCGCTCGGGTCATCGTGTGGCTCGCCGCGGGCTTCGGTCTGCTCGCCTTGGCCGGAGTGGTCGCGATTTTCGTCGCAGCGGCGCTGGCCTTCTCCGACACCACCCGCGATCTGGGCGATTTCTCCAGCCTCACCGAGGCTCGCGCGTTCCTGTCCGCACATCTCCCGGCGCCGCTCCCGGCCGACGCCGTGATTGAGACGCTCCATTACGAGAGCTGGACTGACTGGCGGCTGACGGCGCAAGCTCGCTTGCCGTCTGCCGAGGCGGTCGACCGCTACCTCGAGGAAACCAAGCGGCTGCGCATGACGAACGACGACTATTGCTTGAGCTCCGAGCCGGCGGGCGGTGCTCGCTACTTCCTGCGCGACGTCAGCGCCTGCGGCAGCGTGGCTCGCACGTCGCGCGACGTGCTCGTCATCACCTGCCACACTCGTTGACACGCCGCGCCTCGCGCCGCTACCGCGACGCGTAGCTGGCGGCGCGCTCGAGGAACAACGCGCGGTCGCGCTCGTTCTTGGTGAGAGCGGCGGCGCGCTCGGCTTCGGCCTGCGCTTCGCCGAACCGCCCCAGCTTCGCGAGGAAGTCAGCGCGCACGCTGGGCAAGAACGGATACGTGGCTAGCGTAGGATCGTCACGGAGCGGGTCGATGATGGCGAGCCCCGCGCGTGGGCCGAAAGCCATACCGGCAGCGACAGCGCGATTCAGCTCCACGATGGGTGAAGGAGCTCTGCACATCAACGCCGCGTACAGCGCCGCGATGCGCGGCCAATCCGTCTCCGCCGCGTTCGCGGCTCGTGCGTGACAGGCCGCGATCGACGCTTGCAGCAAGTACGGCCCCGCGACGCCTCGAGCCAAGGCTTCGGCTCGAGCCAAGCCATCCAGCCCGCGCCGAACCAGGAGCGCGTCCCACCGCGAGCGATCTTGATCCAAAAGCAGGATCGCCTCTCCGTTTGGCCCGCTGCGCGCGCGGACACGCGAGGATTGCATCTCCATCAGGGCAACCAGCCCGTGAACCTCGGCGTCGCTGGGCATCAGCTCCGCCAAGATGCGGCCGAGGCGCAGCGCATCGGCGCAGAGCGACGGGCGCATCCAGTCATCGCCCCGAGTCGCCAGGTAGCCCTCGTTGAAGATCAGGTAGATGACCTCGAGCACGGTGTCGACGCGCGCCCGCAGGTCGGCCGCCCCTGGCAGCTCGAACGGGACGCCCTGCTCGGCGAGGGTGCGCTTCGCCCGCGTGATGCGCTGCGAGACCGTGGCTTCGCGCGTCAGGAACGCGCGCGCGATCTCCGCGGTGGTGAGCCCGCCCAGCAGGCGCAGCGTCAGCGCGACGCGCGCCTCGGACGAGAGAACGGGATGGCAGGCCACGAACATCAAGCGCAAGAGGTCATCGCCGACGAGGTCGTCTGGAGCCTCGTCGAAGCTGCTGGCGCGAGCTGGGTCGAGCTGGCGCTCGAGCTCGCCGGCATGGCGCTCTGCCGTGCGCGTCCGACGCAAGGCGTCCAGGGCGCGGTGCTTGGCCGCCTGCATCAACCAACCGCCGGGGCTGTCGGGAACGCCCCCGCGGCGCCAGGCGTCGAGGGCTTCCACGAACGCGTCTTGCGCGATCTCTTCCGCCAGCTCCACGCTGCGCAGCAAGCGCGTGAGCGCTGCGATCAGCTTGGCGGACTCGATGCGCCAAACCGCGGCCGCCACGCGGTGCGGGTCGGGAGCCGTCATCACCCCCGACCTGAGCACCGCGGCAGGCCCGCGTCAGCGAGGAAGTTCCTGGATTTCGCGCAGCTCGACGTAGCTCCAGCTGCCCAGCTGAGCTGCCGGACAGCGCGACGCCCACTCCACCGCCTCGTCTCGCGACTTGACCTCGAGCAGGACGTAGCCGCCGATGATCTCTTTCGACTCACTGAACGGACCATCCAGGAGCTTGCGCTTGCCGGCCTCGCCGCTGATGCGCACCGCCCCGCTGCTAGGCTGAAGCGGGTCGCCCCCGAGCAGCACTCCCGCCTTTTTCAGCTCTTGCTCGTACTTTTGGTACGCGGTGAACAGCGCCTCCTGCTGCTCCGAGGTCAGCTCTTGGCCGCCCTTTTCGTCGTGACCGATGAGAACCAAATAGCGCATCGCTTCGTCGTCTCCATTCCGGGTCCAAAAGTGGGCCCGGCTGTATGGCGTTCACGGGGCTTCAGAACCGACACCGTCGGACGCTTTTTTCTCGCAGCACGCGCGAGTGACAACAACACCAATGAATACCGACACCTACGAACGACGAGACGCTCGACGCGATCCCGGCGCCGTCACTCCTGGAGCGCGGCGGCGACCAGGACGAGGTTGGCGTTATAATAGATGTCCGGTTCCGTCGCGGCCCACCAGCCGTTGCTCCACTCGCCTTCGCCGAGGAAGCCGCCGTCCCAGAGGTCGCTCTGATCGGCGTGCCACAAACTGTGCGGCGGCAGACCGGAGCGGAGCGGCTGGTCGTTGTCCCAGAGCAGCGCCTTCGCCGGCGCGCCCGGAGCCAGGAAGCCCATCTGTTTACCGTTCGGGCCTCCGACGAGGTAGCCCGGGGCGGGCTTCTGCGTCTTCCCCCACTCCGTGTGATACATGCGCTCGGGGCCCTTGCCGATGCGGGTGACCATCGAGAAGCCGTTGGGGTTGCGCCCGAGGATCCAATGCCATTGATCGCGGAGCGCCTCGCGTAGCCACACCCGCGACGGGTCCAGCTCCAGCGCGATCGAGAACTGGTGGGCCTTCTCGAGCAGGTTCGAGTTGTGGCCCCAGTAGTAGTCGTCCGGCGTCGAGGCGCAGCGGTAGCCGTCCTTGTCCTCGACTCGAGCGCGCGCGATCTCCACCGCCGCGAGCAGGCGCTGCTTCGCCTCGTCGCGCAAGCCCTTCGGGGTCTTCTCGTCGCGCGCGAGGCCCGCCAGGCCCCAGCGGCTGAGGTTGGCCCAGGCGCCGGAGAAGAACTTCTCCGGCTGCGTCTCCGGGTCCTCGAGCAGCGCGCGCGCTTTGTCGAGCGCCTCGGGAAGGCGGAAGCTCCGCCAGACCTCGACGGCAGCGATCAAGCGCGCGCCCGTCTCCTGGTACTCGCTCGAGTCATCCCACAAGGGCTGGCCGCTGCCCTTGCCGTCTACCAAGATCCGCTCGGGGTGCTTTTCGAGGAAGGCCCACGCCGCGCGGCTAGCCTTGGCGCAGCGAGCCGCAAACGCCGCATCGAACGGCTGGTAGACGCGCGCCGCGACCGCGAGCACGCTGGCCGCCTTCGCGGTGCTGGCCGTACCGACGCCCGCGATCCAGTGTGGCTTGCGCTCGTTCTGCGGCTTGCCCTCGGACCAATCGAACACGGCTTCGCGCGCACGGAAGGCGCCGCTGTCCGGCTCCTGCAGTGAGAGGATCCACAGTAGCCCCCATTTGGCTTCGTCCAAGATGTCCGGCACCCTGTTGCCTGACTCGGGCAAGTTGCCCGGGCCATCTCGAAAGAGAGACGGACGCGCTTCGTAGGCCATCAAGAGCGCTTGCGCGGTCGGACCCGTCGACGGGATGTATTGCTCGTAGTTCCCCGCGTCGTGCCAGCCGGCTTCGGGTCGCCACTTGCGCTTCTTCTCGGGGTAATCCGCGTAGTCGAAGGCGATGTCGTCATGCACGTGGCAAGCCGCGTCGCGCGTGTAAGCGTCACCCTCCCAGACAGCATACGGAGCTTCGAGCTTCGTGCGGCAGCGCTGAAAGTAGAAGTGCTTGAGGCCGGCAGCGAGCACCTCTCGATAGAGCCCCGTGCCGATGCTGAAGAGGTCCGACCTCACGCCGGACGCTTCGACGTAGTAGCGTCCGGGGGACGTGAGCGCGCTGAAGTCCGCCTGCCAAACCAAGTCGAGCGAGCTCGCGTCCTTGCCCTTGTCGACGAGGTCGGCGGGCTTGAACGCATAAGCCAGCTTGCCCGATTCGTCTTTGACGACCGCGCCCACCGGCGACACGTTGAGCATCGCGAGCTTGCGCCAAGCCGCGGGGTAGCCGACGGTGTTCACCTTGATCGCCGGCACGTTCTTGCCCGGCATCGCCGGCGCGCTCCTCGTCGGCGCGACCGCGCTGCCAGCGGGCGCCGCGGAGGCCGCAGGGGGAGCGAGCATGGGCGTGGCCGAATCCGTCGGCCGACACGCCGCCGCGAGCGCAACGAGCGACGTGAAGGCGCCCGGCACGACGCCGAACCGGCGCAGCGAGCGTTTCATCGGACGGGGAAGTGTCGCGGCGCCGCGCGAACGTCAAGCTACGTGCGCGAATCCTCGGTTGATGCGAGGCGGTGGTGGGGCGAGTGACCCGGACGTCTCAATTCGAGTCATCCAGGCCGAGGCACAGCCGCCACTGAAGCGCCGCGCGCTCGTCGAGGAGCTTCCGAGTCACGGCCTGCTGGCGGCGCTGCAGCTCTGACGGCATTTTTCTAGCAGTTTCGAATACTAACGGTCTCAGCTTGCCATCGGGCGTTCGGAGCCCTGCTTCTTGTCGTCGAGAGGGCGTGCGCCTGCTTCCCGCCGGGCTGAAACCCACCTATAGGGGTGCCCGCCGGCTCTCCAAGCGGCAATCGACTCCTCCGCCTTGGCCTACGGGCTCGAGGCAAACGCTCGAGTGGCTCCCTTGACGGTGCCAAATCGGACGGGTTACCCTGAAGTGTTCGGGAAGCTTATGATTTTTCCGTTCTGGGCTCAGCCGACCCTCGCCTTCCCTGGGGGGAGTGCGCATGTCGGGGCCCGACCGGACCGAGCGCGAGCTGGGGGCGGGCGTGACAGCTGACTACGACGAGAAGACGCGCGTCACGCAGGTGGTTCAGCAGCCACCGCCCGACGACTCGCCCAGCAACGACTGCCTGGTCGTCATTTACACGGCCGAGCCAGGCCTGTTGGGCAAGCGCTTCGTGCTCGATAAAAGCCCGACCCGCGTCGGCCGCGGCGCCGATAGCCAAATCGTGCTGGAAGGCGACTCCGTCTCGCGCCGTCACGCCCACCTCGAGCGTCGCGCCGGCGCCTGGTACGTCGTCGACGACGGCTCGACGAACGGCACCTACGTGAACGAAGAGCAGATCGCGCGAGAGCAGCTGCTCGTGAACGGCGATCGCATCAAAATCGGCCCTAGCATCTTGAAGTTCTTGTCCGGTGCCGACGCCGAAGCGAAGTACCACGAAGAGATTTACCGCATGACCATCGTCGATGGTCTCACGCAAATCCACAACAAGCGTGCCCTGTTCGAGGCGCTCGAGAAGGAGCTGATGCGCGCGCGTCGCTACGAGCGCGACCTCAGCTTGCTGATGTTCGACATCGATTTCTTCAAGCGCATCAACGATCAGTACGGTCACCTCGCGGGCGATCACGTGCTGCGTGAGCTCGCGCGCATCGTGCAAGAGCGTATCCGGCGCGAGGAAGTGTTCGCCCGCTACGGCGGAGAAGAGTTCGTGATCTTGCTCCCGGAGACGCCGCTGCCGGGCGCGGCCGCGCTCGCCGAGAGCCTGCGCGCGCGCGTGGCCAATCACGCCTTCGTGTTTCAAGGTGAGCGCATCCCCGTCACGGTCAGCATCGGTACGGCCCTGCTCGGTGAGAACGACAAGGTCGCCGCTGACTTGATCCAACGGGCGGACGAGAAGCTGTACGAAGCCAAGCGTGGCGGCCGCAACCGCGTGTGCTCGTGACCACCAGCGAGACGACAGAAACGCCGCACCGCGACGAGCCACCGCTGATTCGGGTGCGCCCGCCCGGACCGACTTCCCGAACCTGGCTCGTTCGTCACGCCCACGTGGCGGCGCCGATGGGGCCGAGCTTGCCGCCCGGGCCGCCCGGAGGAATCGTCTACGCCGTCGGTCGCGGCTCCAACGTGTCCGACGTCGATGGCAATCGCTACGTCGACTTGGCCGGCGGATTCGGCGCGCTGCTGCTCGGTCACTTGCACCCGAGCGTGGCGCGAGTGGTGCGCCTGCAATCCGAGCGGCTGCTGCAAGCGCTCGGTGATCTCTACCCCTCCGACGCGAAGATCGCCTTGCTCGAGCGGCTCACGCGGCTCTACCCCGAAGCGAACGCGCAAGGCATCTTGGCTCAGTCGGGCTCGGACGCGGTGAGCGCGGGGTTGAAAACCGCCAAGCTTGCTACCGGCAAGCCCGGCGTCGTCGCGTTCAGCGCCGCTTATCACGGCCTCGGCTACGGGCCGCTCGCGGCTTGCGGCCTGCGCGAGAGCTACCGAGCGCCATTCAGCGACGAGCTGAGCCGCCACGTCTCGTTCGCGCCGTATCCGGTCGACGCGCGCGCGACCGACGAGAGCCTCGAGGTGTGCCGGGCGCTGCTCTCGCGAGGCGACGTGGGCGCGCTGCTGATCGAGCCCGTGCTGGGGCGCGGCGGCGTCGTGCCTCCGCCCGAGGGCTTCCTGAGCGAGCTGTCGCGTCTGACCAAGGAGCACGCCGCGCTGCTGATCGCCGATGAGATCTGGACCGGCCTCGGCCGCGCGGGAGACTGGCTCCGCACCCTGGCCGAAGGCGTCGTGCCGGACCTGATCTGCCTCGGCAAGGGCTTGGGCGGGGGTTTGCCCGTCAGCGCGCTGATCGGTCGGGCCGACGTGCTGCGGAGCTGGCGACGCGAAGCCGAGGTCGTGCACACCTCCACGTTCGCCGGCGCGCCGCTGGCGTGCAGCGCCGCGATCGCCACGCTCGACGTGCTCAGCCGCGAGCAGCTGCCCGCGCGGGCGGCCGAGCTCGGGGCCCGCTACCGAACCGAGCTCGAGCTTTCGCTTCGCGCGGGCGGCAAGGTGCGCGAGGTGCGCGGCCGCGGCCTCATGCTCGGCATCGATCTCGGCGACCGGCCCGGCAAGGCCAGCCAGCTGATGCGCCGGCTGCTGCAAGCGGGCTACGTCACCTCCACGGGCGGCGGGAAGCGCGAGGTGCTAGTGCTGACGCCGGCCCTGAACATCGATGAAGGCGTGCTCATGGCTTCGGTGCCCGTGATCGCCGAGCAAGTTTCCAGCCTCGAATGAGCCTACTCCGTGACCGCCCGGCTACGTGAAGCTTCTGATGCCTTGCATGAGCGCGTGCAGGCCTTCGCCGCGGGTGCCCGCGAGGACTTCGACGAGCTAGCGCTGGCCATCGCGCGCTTCCAAGCCGAAGCGTCTCCTGGTTACCAGCGACTGCTACGAGCCCGCGGCGCCTCACTCACTTCGGCGGACGAGATCGTGCCGGTGCCGAGCGACGCGTTCCGACTCACGCGAGTCGCCACCTTCGCGCCCGAGCTCGACGCGCTGCGCTTTTACACCAGCGGCACGACCGGCAGCGAGCGCGGGACACACGCCATGCGACGCCGCGACACCTACGAGAAGCTCTCGCTGGCGTTCGGTCGCCGCGCGCTGCTCGGCCCGCGGGGGCGCGCGGTGGTCGTGGCGCTCGCTCCGCGGCCGGAAGATCCGCCGACGTCGTCCCTCGCCTACATGATGGCGCGCTTCATGGAGCAGTTCGACGGCGAGCGGCTGGGGGAGCTCGAGCCTGCCTTCTCCAGTCGCTCGGGTTGCCGCTGGCTGCTGCGAGAAGACGGCGTCGATTTCGCCAACCTCGAGCGCGCGAGTCGAGTCGCCGCCGAGCGCGGCTCGCCCGTGTTGCTGCTCGGAACCGCCTTCGCCCTGGTGCGTCTGGTCGACGACCGGGGTCAGCACCAGCTCTCGCTTCCGCCTGGCAGCGTGGTCATGCAGACGGGAGGCTTCAAAGGTCGTAGCCGCGAAGTGACGTTGGAAGAGCTGCGCGCGGCCGTCAGCGGCGCGCTCGCGGTCGAGCCGGCGCGCGTCGTCGGTGAGTACGGCATGACGGAGCTCACCAGCCAGCTCTACGAAGCCAGCATCACGGAGAGCGAGCTCCGGCGCGCCCATCCCGGCGCCGAGCCGGGCACGTATTTCGAGCCGCCGTGGCTGCGCGTCACCCCCGTCGATCCAATCGACCTCCGGCCCGTCGCCAACGGCGAGGCCGGCCTCGCGCGCTTCACCGACTTGGGCAACGTCGACAGCGCGGTGAGCGTGGTCACGCAGGATTTGGTGCGCCGCAGCGGCGGCGGCATTCAGCTGCTCGGGCGGCAACCGGGCGCGCCGGCGCGAGGTTGCTCGCTCGCGATCGAGGCGCTCCTGCGTGACTGACGCCGCGCGCCGGGCGCGACTCTCGCCGCTGCTCGACGCGGCCCGCATGCTCCGAAATCCCAACGCGGACGCCGGCCGAGCCCTGCGCGCGCGCCTGGCCGAGACGACCGGCCTCTCGAGGGAGAACATCGAGCTCGGGCTGTCGCGTTGCCTGGAGGCCGAGCCCACCGAGCCCGAGCTCGCGCGCTTGCTCGAGACGACGCCAGAGTCCCCGCGCGCGCACGTCCTCCTCTCCGCGAACGTGTTCGTGGCGCCCCTGCGGGCAATCGCGATCGGCATCGCCAGCTCGGAGCAGGTCAGCGTGCGCGCTTCACGGCGTGACCCCGCGCTGGCGGAGGCGCTGCATGCGCTCGCCCCTGCCACGTTTCAGCTCGTCTCCGAGCTCCAGCCTCGGGCGGGCGAGCATTACTGGGCGTACGGCTCCGATCCGACGCTCGCGGAGCTTCGTCGCGCCTTGCCGAGCGGCGTTTGGTTTCACCCTCACGGGGCCGGCTTCGGCGCGGCGGTGCTCGACGCTTCGCGCGTCGACGAGGCGGAGCTCTCCGCGCTCGCGCTCGACACGGCCTTGTTCGATCAGCGTGGCTGCTTGAGCCCGCGCTTGGTGTGCGTGCAAGGCTCGAGCGCGCGAGCGCGCGCCATCGCGCAGATGCTCGCCGCGGAGCTCAGCGAGCGCGAGCGCGAGCTCCCTTGCGGCGCACGAACGCCGGGAGAGCGCGCCGAAATGCGCCGCCAGCGCGACGCGGCCGCCTACGCCTTCGAGCTGTTCGACGCCGGCAGCGGCTGGGTCACCTGCTCCGTGGATGTCGCGCTGCCGCCGAGCGGCCGTCATCTGCACGTCGTGCCCACGGCTGACGCGCTCGGCGTCCTCGCGCCCTACGAGCGACACCTGACCTGCATCGGCGCGAGCGCAGCGCCGACGCTCGTGCACGACCTGAAGCAGCGCTTCCCGCGAGCCCGCGTCACGGCGCTGGGCGCCATGCAGCGCCCGCCGCTCGACGGCCCGGTCGACTTGCGCCAAGCAGCGGCCGGTGAGCTCCTCGGCCTCCGCCCCACCACCGCCCCGGACCCCAGCGCATGACCAAGTCGTTCATCAGTAAAAAAGCGGCACGCTTCACCGAGTCGGTCATTCGTGAGATGACGCGGCTGGCGCAGCGGCATCAGGCCGTGAATCTGGCCCAGGGCTTCCCCGACTTTCCCGCCCCCGCGGCGCTGAAGGAAGCGGCCAAGCGCGCGATCGACGGCGACAAGAACCAGTACGCCATCACTTGGGGCGCCAAAGCCTTTCGCGACGCGCTGGCGAAGAAGCACGAGCGCGCGAGCGGGCTCGCCATCGACGCCGAGCAAGAGCTCACCGTGTGCTGCGGCTCGACCGAAGCCATGATCTCGGCGCTGCTCGCCACCGTCGATCCGGGCGAGGAAGTGATCGTGTTCGAGCCCTGGTACGAGAACTACGGGCCCGACGCCATCCTGTCGGGGGCAACGCCGATCTACGTGAAGCTGCGGGCACCCGACTGGAGCTACGATCCGGCCGAGCTGCGCGCGGCGTTCTCGCCACGCACGAAGGGCATCATCGTCAATACGCCCCACAACCCTACCGGCAAGGTCTTTACGCGCGAGGAGCTGCTCGAGATCGGGGCGCTATGCCAGGAGTTCGACGCGCTCATCTACACCGACGAAATCTACGAGCACATCGTGTACGACGGCGCCGAGCACGTTTACGCGATGTCGCTGCCAGGGCTGCGCGAGCGCACGGTGATGATCTCCGGGCTCTCCAAGACCTTCAGCGTCACGGGTTGGCGAATCGGCTACGCGATCGCGCCCCCCGCCATCAGCGCCGCCATCCGAAAGGTGCACGACTTTCTCACCGTCGGCGCGCCCGCTCCGTTGCAAGAGGGCGCCGTGGCCGCGCTCGAGCTCGGCGCCGACTACTACGACCATTTGAAGGTCGACTATCAACGCCGTCGCGACTCGTTCTTGCCCCTCATCGAGCAAGCGGGCTTCAAGCCCAGCGTCCCCCGCGGCGCTTACTACATCATGGCCGAGTACCCGGACGTGGGCATCACCGATGACGTGGCGTTCACGCGCTACTTGATCGAAACGATCGGCGTCGCCGTCGTGCCTGCCTCCAGCTTCTACCGAGCCGGCGAGCTGGAAGCCAAGAAGCGCATCCGCTTCTGCTATCCGAAACGAGACGAGACACTCCAGGAAGCGGGTCGGCGACTCCAAGCCATCCGCGCGCGCTGAGGGCCCGCCAAGGGCCAAGTCAGTCGCGCGAAACCTCGCGGCAATCCGACGCCGAGCGACCCGGTTTTGTACAAATTTTGCTCGCGGGGGCGAGAGGGTCGAGCGTCCAACCCGATGCAACTTGCCGGGCTCACGGTGCTGCTCGTCGAAGACGACATCGACAACTTGGAGCTGCTCGGCTCGTACATCGAAGACGAGGGCGCGCGGGTGCTCAGCGCAGGCTCGATCGCGGCCGCGCTGGCGCTAGCGCTCGGACACCGCGTGGACGTCGTCATCTCGGATCTGGAGCTGGCCGACGGCGACGGCTGCTCGCTGCTCGAGCAGCTCAAGGCGCGCGAAGGCCGCCTGGAGCTGCCGGCGATCGCCGTGACTGGTTACTCGGACAGCCAGTGGCGGAATCGGGCGAGCTCGTGCGGCTTCACGCGCTTCTTCGTGAAGCCGTTCTCGCTCGAGGCGCTCGTGGCGGCGATCAACGAGGTCAGCGCGAGCGCCCGCGAGACTTCGGCGGCCGACGCTGCGCCGCGGCAACTTTGCCCGTAGCCGGGGCATCTAGCCGCGCTCGATCCTGCTCGCCGATGATCCAGCCCACGGCTTTGCCGTGCCGCGTGAGCCTAATCCGCTGCCCTTTGCGCGCGTCCTGCAGAACGTCGGAGAAATTGTTCCTGGCTTGAGCGACGGGGACGGGGAGGCTCTTCATGCCCCACTTCCAGCAAAACCGGTGCCAATTGGCGACAGGCCAGCGAGCCTGGGCGCGCGTCTGGCCGTCCTCGCTTCACTCGGCGGCGATCGGCAATCGGCGTCGCCCGTCACTCGGCCGGGTGACGACCGTGAGCGGCGTTTGCGGCAGCGGCAGGTGCTGATTCTTCGCGTAAACGGGGTGCCGACCGTGCTCGCGGTACCACTCCGCGACGGTGGCGGTGTGCTTCATCTTCTCGACGATTTGTCGGAAGCCCACGCCGGTGTTGTAGGCGCAGAACGAGACTTCGCCGAGCTGCGTGCCGTACGGGATGATGCACATCTCGGTGCGACGAAAGTCGTAGTTGAACAGATCCTGAAACCACATGCCGGCGACGAACAGGAACCGCCATTCGAAGCGACCGGCGTCACCTTCGCTCGCGCCCACCTTCCCGCCGCTCGCGCCGATCTGGCTCAAGAACTGCTGGACGAACTCGGCGTAACCGTAGCCCTCCGGGGCGCGCGAGACGTCGAAATTCCTCACGAGCGAGAGCCCGATCGCGGTGAGCGACTCAGGCTTGCTGCGCCCTGCGTCGGCGATGCGCTGCATGTCTTTGAGGATTTGCTCGATGTTCAGGAACTGCGCGAGCGGCACCATTTGCTTGGTGCGCTTGTTCACGAGCAGCGCGGTGCCGATGCCGCAGTTGGGATGGCAACCGCACTTGAGGGCTCCGAACTCCGAGCCCGCGCCCTGCATCAAGTCGACCACGTCGCTGAACGGGTTCATCGCCGAGAGCGGGAACCAGTCGCGCATCGGCTCCGTGGCGCCCAGCTGATCGCTCAAGTCGTGAGCGAGGTGGCTGAGCGTGTAGCGCTGAGCCTCGCGCATCTCGCGCGAGATGTCCTCGTCACGGCCGGTGAAGCTCACGGGTTGGAACGAAACGACGGTGATCTTGTCGGCGTTGTCGATGGCAAACTGCACGATCGGGCCGACCTGGTCGTTGTTGACGCCGTTGACGACGGTGACGACGAGCACGACGTCGATGCCCGCGGCCGCCAAATTCTCGATGGCGCGGAGCTTGATGTCGAACAAATTGCCGACCTTACGGTGGCTGTTGGCCTCGTTCGAGACACCGTCGAACTGCAGGTAGCAGAGGCGCAGCCCCGCGCGCTTGGCCTCGTGGCAAAACTCCGGCTCTTGCGCGAAGCGGATGCCGTTGGAGGCGCACTGCACGCAGAAGTAGCCGACGTCACGCGCGTACTTCACGGCGCGAATGAAATGGGGGCTGAGCGTAGGCTCACCGCCGGAGAACTGAACCGAGAGCTGACGACGCGGCTTGATGGTCAGGCTGTCGTCCAGGATCTGCTGCACGTCTTCCCAGCCGAGCTCATGCACGAAGCCGACCTGATTGGCGTCCATGAAGCACGGGTCGCACATCATGTTGCAGCGGTTCGTCAGATCCACCGTGAGCACGGAGCCGCGGCCGTACTTGATGGTGGAGGTGCCGTGGTCGCGCAGCTTATGCTTGGGTGACTCGTAGTCACGCCCCGGGAACAAGCCCTCGATACGCGACAAGAACGCCGGATCGACGCTCATCACGTCTTCGAAATGGCCGTGAGTGGGGCAGTCTTTCACCATCAGCACGCGGCCGTCACGCTCGATGATCTGCGCGCGAATCTCGCCGGGGTTGGAGGCGATGAACGCTTCGAGATCTTGCGCGCCGCTCAGCACCTTGGCGCGCGCCTCTTTCGTGCACTCGGGGCACAGCGAGTCGGTCTGACGTGGCCAGCCGAGGGGAGGAAAAGTCCGCTCACGTTTGCGGATCAGTGGAGCGGGAGCCCACGCGGGGTGAACGGCCTTGCCCTCGCGACGGTCCGCATATCGCTCGAGCCAAGGCCAAAGCAGGTTCGCGGCGGAGGACGCGGCCTTACCCGCCTGGTGACCAATTCGTTGCCAAGCACGCTGCATCAAGAGGCGAGGAGCATACACGTAACGGCCGCCGGGGGAAGCACCGCCCGCGGGGCGAAAAGGTCGTCAGGCGGCCCTGTGCGGTGGTGGGCGCGCCCGCGAACGGGCTTGCGCAGGGCCGCCCCCTCCGCAAAGACTGAGGCGTTCATGACCCTGACGACGGAGCCGCTGGCAGTTGCGAGCGATGCGCACTTGGAACGGAGCGGCTCGGAGAAGATCGCCGGACGCTTGGCGAGGCTGATCACGAGTCACGCCGGACACGAGATCGTGCTCGCCGGTGACATCTTCAACCTATCGATCGACCGCCCGAGCCGCGACCCGGCCGAGTCCGTCGCCACCACCGTCGCTAGCTATCCCGACCTCGTCGACGCGCTGCGGCGGCACCTCGACGCCGGTCACGCGGTCACGTTCGTGGCCGGCAACCACGACGCCGGCGTCGTCGCCCGCGGCACGCGCGAACGGCTACTTTCGCTGTGCGGCGTGAACGACGGCGCGCGTCTCTCCATCCAACCTTGGTTCATTCGTCGCGGTCAGGTGCACATCGAGCACGGCCACGTCTACGACCCCGACAACGCGCCGGCGCACCCGCTCGCGTCGTGGTCGCCAGAGACGGAGCCGCTCGGCATCTCGCTCACCCGGCGCTTTCTCTCCCCGAACGACGCCTTCACGTTCGCGCACGCGCATCACACGACGCCCTGGGAAGGCGTGAAGCAAACCTTCAAGACATTCAAGGCGCGCGCGCCGCTGATGGTCGTGCAGTACTTCGCCACGTCGAGTCGCTTGACGGCGGAGGCCGCAGTGCCGGAGCGCTTGGCGGCCGAGAAGGCCAGAGGTCGCGCCGCGCTCGCCTCGTTCGCAAAGGGCAGCGGGCTCGAAGCGGCCGTGGTCAGCCAGCTGATCGACGCGCTGCCGCGCCCCACCCACGAAGGCTTCGCGGACACGTTCTACCGGCTGTATTTCGATCGCGTGCTCGCGACGGTGGGCGTCGCGGGCGGCGGGCTACGTCTGCTCTTGGGCGGAGCCGTTGCAGGCCCTGTCGGCGGCGCGCTCGCGCTCGGCAGCGCGCTGTACCTTCAGCGGTCCATCAAGCAGGGCGTGAATCGCTATTCGGGGCTACCGGTAAAGCGCCTCTACGCGGGCGCCGAGCTCGTCCGGCGCGTCACGGGCGCCGAGCTCGTCATCTTCGGCCACACCCACTGTGAAGACGAAGCCGAGGGCTACAAGAACGCGGCTTCGTTCGCCTACACCTACCGCAAAGGCTCTCCTTACCTGCTCGTAGAGCCGAGCGGGCTCGTCGCGCGGCGTGAGATGAGCTGAGCTGCGGCCGCCTCCGCGAGCTTCACCGCACGTCAACTACGCTGCCGGGGCGACGAATCTTCCCGTGTAAGGTCGGAGAACTTTTCGCGTTCACCGGCGTCTGAGCACATCAAGCTCGTTACCTGGAGGTTTCACATGACTGCCGTGGCTGCGCCGTCGTGCCGTGTTCGCTCGCGTTTTCGTCAATCCATCGTGGGGCTTCTGGCCCTCTCGCTGCTCGCGGCCGGCTGCTCGCAGACTCGCGGCGCGGAGAGCGCGCGTGAGCCTGCGCCGCCCGCCGCCGGTCCCGGAAAAGGCCAGCTCTCGCCGATCAGGGAAGCAGCGCCTGCCACCGAGGCGTCCAGCGCGGACGCACCCGAGGCGGCGAGCGCTCCGCCCGTCTCGCTGCACTCGGCCCCGCCTCCTCCCGGTGCCATGCCCGCGGCGCCCGCCGAGCGGAAGGCAGCCGCCGACCGAGCCAAGAAGTCGGAAGCAGCGGGCAGCCTCGGCTCGACGGGCGCCGGTCAGGGGGCAGCCGGCCTCGGGCAAGCCCGCCTGGGCGCATCCCACGCCGCACCCAAGCGAGCGGGCGGTAGCGTGATCGCGCCGGCTCCCACCGCCGCGCCCATCCTGCGCGGCGCAGAGATGAACACCGAAAACTACGCGCACATCGCGGACAATCCGTTCTTGTCCGTGAAGAGCCAGCCCCTCAGCACCTTCTCGATCGACGTCGACACCGCGTCGTACTCGAACTCGCGCCGGTTCCTCGCGAGCGGCTCCTTGCCGCCCAAAGATGCCATTCGCATCGAAGAGTGGGTCAACTACTTCGCCTACGACTACGCGCGCCCCACCGGCAACGCGCCGTTCGCGGTCAACACCGAGGTAACGACCTGCCCCTGGAACAGCCAGCACAAGCTGGTGCGCATCGGCATCAAGGGTCAGGAAATCAGCCAAGAAAACGTACCGCCGCGCAACCTCGTGTTCTTGCTCGACGTGTCGGGCTCGATGATGTCGGAAGACAAGCTGCCGCTCGTGAAGCGAGGCTTGGCGATGATGACGGAGTCGCTGCGGCCCCAAGACTCGCTCGCCATCGTGGTGTACGCGGGCAGCACGGGCCTGGTATTGCCGCCTACGTCTGGCCGCGAGCGCGGCAAGATCTTGAAGGCGCTCGATGGCTTGGCGGCGGGCGGCTCGACCAACGGCGGCGCGGGCATCCAGCTCGCCTATTCGGTCGCGCAGCAGCAGTTCAAGAAGGGCGGCATCAACCGCGTGATCTTGGCCACCGACGGTGACTTCAACGTCGGCACCACCAGCGAAGGCGAGCTGACGCGCCTGATCGAGCAGAAGCGCCAGAGCGGCGTGTTCCTGACCGTGCTCGGCTTCGGCACCGGCAACACCAAAGACGCGACGATGGAGATGCTCGCGGACAAGGGCAACGGCAACTACGCCTACATCGACAACCTCACCGAGGCGCGCAAGGTGCTCGTGCGCGAGGCCGGCTCGACGCTGATCACGATCGCCAAAGACGTGAAGCTGCAGGTCGAGATGAACCCGCTCGAGGTCGAGAGCTACAAGCTCATCGGCTACGAGAACCGCCTCTTGGCGAAGGAAGACTTCAACGACGACCGGAAGGACGCCGGCGAAATCGGCGCCGGCCACACCGTCACCGCCCTTTACGAGATCGTCCCCAAGGGCGTCACGGCGCCTAGCCCCTCCAAGGTCGACCCGCTGAAGTACCAAGGACCGAGCGCGCCGTCCGTGGCGGCCACTTCGGGCGAGCTGATGACCGTCAACGTGCGCTACAAGCAGCCCCAAGGCGACGTGAGCACCAAGCTCAGCGTCGTCGTGAACGACTCGGTGAAGCCCATCGAGCAAGCCTCGAACGACTACCGGTTCGGCGTCGCCGTCGCCAACGTAGCGATGCTGCTGCGCGGCTCGAGCGACGTGAAGCAGAGCACCCTCGACAGCGCGCGCGCCATGGCGGCGGGCGCGCTCGGCGCCGACGCGCACGGCGATCGCCGCGAGTTCCTGGCGCTGATCGACGAAGCCAAGCGGCTGCGCGGCGCTCAGGGCGTCTTGAAGACGGTCGCGCGGTAGTGCGAAAGCTCGGCGATCGAGTTCTTGATGTCGACGAGCGCGTCGTGCTCACCCTTGACGGGCTTGTCGAACGCGGCCTCTTCGCCGTACCACAGCTTCGTGAGCAGCTTCATCGAGGTCACGTCGATCGTGCGGTAGCTGAGGTAGCCCGAGAGGCCGGGCATCCACTGATCGACGAAGCGCTTATCCTGCCCGATGGTGTTGCCGCACAAGACGGCCGGATAAGCGCACCAGCCCGCCACGCGCTCGATCAACTTGCGCTCCGCCACCAGCAGGTCCACCCGTGATTTCTTGACGCGCGCGGTCAGCCCGGTGGTTTCGTGCATTTCTTTCACGAACGGCACCATGCGCTCCAGGTGCTCGTCGCGCTGCCAGATGTCGCACACGAACTCTTCGAGGACGTTCAGCTGCGCGTCGGTGATGATGAGCGCGGCTTGTAAGATCACGTCGCGCTGCGGGTCCAGACCCGTCATCTCGAGATCGAGCCAGGCCAGGTTAGTTGCGGATTGCGTGCGCAAGATGCGCTCTTGAGTCGGCTTCTTCGACACCGTCACAGCCTACTCCAGCTCCTCGCCGTCGGCTTCGTCTTCGCGCTCGTCCTCGAAATCGTCGTCGCCTTCGAAATCGTCGTCGCCTGCGGCGTCGGCCCCGCCGGAGGAGCGCTGCGGTTGGGGACGGGCGGCGGGGCCCGCAGCTTTCGCGGGCTTGATGCGAGGCAGCACAATTTTCGGATTTTCGGCTCGTCGCCGGTAGATCACCAGCGTGTGGCCGATCACCTGGGCGACCTGGCAGCGCGCGCCCTTCTCGATTTCCTTCACGATGTCTTCGGCGTCGACCTCGGCCTCGCCCGCGACCTTGAGCTTGATCAGCTCATGCCTCTCGAGCGCGCTATCGAGCGCGCTGAGCAGGCCCGCGGTCACGCCCTGATGACCAACCTGTACGACCGGCTTGAGCTTGTGCGCCAGCGCGCGGAGGTGGCTCTTCTGCTTGCCCGTGAGGGGAGCAGGCGGCGCGGCGGGTTTGCGTTTTTTCGGCACGCCGCTCGTTAGCCAAGGATCGGCGTGCCCGCAAGCCGCAGCCCTGAGGTAACCTGCCGCCAGGTGAAGGATCCCGACGTGCTGGTCATCGGGTCAGGCCCGAACGGGCTGACCGCCGCGTGTACCCTGGCCAAACGCGGCCATCGAGTGCTGGTGCTCGAGACCAACCCGCGACGGCCCGGCGGCGCCCTGGGCAGCGAGGAGACCACGCGGCCCGGCTTCATCCACGATGTCGGCGCTGGCTTCTTCCCCTTCGGCCGCACTAGCCCTGCGTTCAGGGCCCTCGATCTGGAGAGCGCGGGAGTGACGTGGCAGACGGCCGAGCTCGAGAGCTGCCACCCGGCGCTCGACGGGACGTACGCCTGTATCGCGCGCGACGCCGAGCTCTCCGCCCGCCATTTCGGGAGCGCTCGCGACGGCGAGGCGTGGGCAAAGCTCGCGGCGTTTCATCGCCGCGTCGAGCCCGACCTGCTCGAGGCGTTGATGGATCCGTTCCCCGCCATCGCCCCCGCGCTGCGACTCGGCGTGGGGCCGCTGCTGCGCGTGGCGCGCCTGTTCGCGCAGAGCGGGCGCCGCCTCTCGAGCGGCCTGTTCGAAAGCGCAGCGGCGCGGCGCGTGCTGCCTGGGCTAGCGCTGCACGTCGACGTCGGCCCCGACGATTGGTTCGGCGCCGGGCTCGGCTACATGCTGGGCCTGACGGCGTCGACGGGCGGCTATGCGGTGCCACGCGGCGGAGCGCAAGCCGTCGCCAACGCCCTCGTCACCTTGCTCGAGCGTCACGGCGGGCGACTGCGGCTCGGCGCGCAGGTCAGCCGCATCGTCGTGCGCGGCCGGCGCGCGAGGGGCGTGGTGCTCGCGAGCGGCGAAGAGATCCAGGTCTCTCGCGCCATCCTGGCCGACACCTCTGCCCCCAGCTTGTGTCTGGGGCTCCTGCAAGGGGAGCACCTGCCCGGCCTCGTCTTGCGCCAAATGCGCAATTATCCGCTCGGTTTCGGTACGTTCAAGCTCGACCTCGCCCTCAGCGGCGCTGTCCCGTGGAGCGTACCGCAAGCGCGCTTGAGCGCGGTCGTACACGCGGGAGAGAGCCTCGACGACTTGTCGCGCTTCGTGCACGAGGTGCGCGCGGGCCACCTGCCGGAGCGGCCGTACCTCGTCATCGGCCAGCAGAGCTTGATCGATCGCACCCGCGCGCCGCAGGGGGGACAGACGCTGTACGTGTACTCGCGCGTGCCTTCCGAGCTCGAAGGCGGCTGGCCCGCCGCGCGCGAGTCTTTCGCCGACCGCATCGTCGAGCGCATCGAGGGCCTCGCCCCCGGCTTCGAGTCGCTCATCCTCGCGCGCAGGGCCTACGCCCCGCCCGATCTCGAAGCCATGAACGCGAACCTGCTCGGCGGCGATCTGGGCGGCGGCTCCAACGCCTGGAACCGCCAGCTGCTCTTCCGCCCCGTGTTCCCCTACTTCCGCTACCGCATGCCCGTCCAGCGGCTCTACTTGTGCTCGAGCTACGCGCACCCCGGCGCCGGCGTGCACGGCATGTGCGGCTACAACGCCGCGCGCATCGCGGCGCGTGATATCGAGTAGGCGGCGCCCGTCGAACGTCGCTCAGCTACGACAGCGCAGGCATCGTCGCGCTGCTGTGCGGCAACCTCGCCCTCGGCATGATGAACCCCGAGACCAAAGATTCGACCCGGGACTCATTAAGCACTGCCAAGCGCCCGCTCGACCGCCGCCTCGGCCCCCTGGCAGCACCGGGCGACAGGCCGATCTGGCGAGCTAGGCGCTCCGCGTCGTGGTTTTTCTTGACCCTGGCCCGGCTGCGGCTACCTTGCCGCTCCCTTCCTCAAGCTTACCTGGAGAGGTGACCGAGAGGCCGAAGGTACCCGCTTGCTAAGCGGGCGTAGGACAAAATCCTACCGCGGGTTCGAATCCCGCCCTCTCCGCTGATACCCGCCACTGGCGGGTTTCGCGTTTCGGCCCGGCTTTGGGCGTTACGCTTTGCGCTCAGCTCGCGGGAGAATCCCGCCCTCGGCTGCTGATGCCCCCACTCGCCGGTGCTCGCCCCTTCGGGGCTGCGCGCCGGCGGTCTCCCCCAAAGACCGTGCTCGCCCTTCGGGCTGCGCGCGGCAGGGGGAGACAGGCACTCACCCAACGACGAGCGCGGCGGCCACGAGCGCGAGAGCTTGCGACGGTGCCGCCCTGACGACCCGAGGATGGCGCCGCCCGGCGGAGCCCCGTTTTGGATCGCTCAGCGCTCCAGTAGGGCGCTAGGCGCCGCCTTCCGCGGGCCGAACTGCGTTGACGCTCGGGCGAGGGACTACGAAGGTTCATCTCGTTGAGCGGCCCGTCCCCTCCTCCTGACGGCGCTATCCGGTCGGCGTTCCGCTTTGCTGTCGGGCTCTTGCTGGTCGCGCTCGGCGTGGCGGCGTTCGCCATCGCCTTCCGCGCCGCGCTGTCGTTCGTGGTGCACCGCTTCGGCAACGGGCCAGACGTGGTGTCCGCCGCGCGTGCGGCGCCGGTGTGGCTACGCCTGACTGCGCCGGCGGTGGGCGGCCTGCTCGCGGGGACGCTCGGCTCCTTGGCGCTGCGTGCGCCGGGCGGGCAAGGCGTGGCGGACGTGATGGAAGCGGTGGTGCTCGGGCGCGTGCGGCTGGCGATGCCGGTCACGTTGCTCAAGTCTCTCTCTTCATGGCTCGCTATCGCCTCCGGTGGCTCGCTGGGTCGAGAAGGTCCGTTGATTCAGTTCGGCGGTGCGCTCGGCAAATGGCTGAGCGACGCGCTCGCGCTCTCCATGACCCGCACGCGGGTGCTGATCGCGGCCGGCACCGCCGCCGGTTTCGCCGCCGCCTACAATACGCCGTTCGCGGCGGTGCTGTTCGTGCTGGAGGTCGTGGTGGGCGTCGCCGCGCTGGACACGGTGGTGCCGGTGTTGGTCGCCACCGTCGCCGCCTCCGCGCTGACCCGCGCCGTGGTGGGAGAGGGCCCTATTTACGGCGTCCGCGCCTTTCAGCTGTCGTCCCCGGCGGAGCTCTTTTGGTTCGCCGGCCTCGGGTTGTTCGTGGCGCTCGGCGCTCAGGGCTTCATGCGTCTGCTGTCGCTCGGTGAGCGGCTGTTCCGTCACCGGCTCCTCGTGTTGCCGTGGCGCACGGGGCTCGGTGGGCTGTGCGCGGGCGCGCTCGTGGCGGTCGTGCCAGAGGTCGCGGGTAACGGCTATGAGCCGCTGAACGCCATCCTCGACGGGGAGCTGGGGCTGGGCTTCGTGCTGTGGCTCCTGGTCGCGAAGTGCGTGGCCACGACCGCGTCGGTCTCCTCCGGCAGCCCGGGCGGCATTTTCACGCCAACGTTGCTGCTGGGAGGCGGGCTCGGGTTCCTCTACGCCGGCTTGCTCGGCTCCGCCGGGGCCGGGGTCGGGGCCGCCGGCGGCTACGCGCTGGTCGGCATGGCGGCCGCCACCGCCGCGACGACGCACGCGCCGCTGATGGCGGCGGTGATGGTGTTCGAGCTGTCCGGCGACTACGCGATCGCGCTGCCCTTGCTGCTCTCCACCGCTATCGCCACGTCCTTTTCGCGGTGGATGCGGCAGGACTCCGTGTACACGGCAGAGCTGCGGCAGCGCGGCGTCGCCTGGCAATTGACGCTGGATGGCCGAAAGCGCCAATGAAGGCGAAGCGGCCGCGAAAAGCGCGGCGGTTCACTTCGCCGAAAGCCGGATTACCCTGACGGATCTGCGTTGTCGAACATGACCACTCCCAAGGCCAACCCGAAGCGTCCCAACGAGTCAGACGTGTTTGGCTCCGACATTTGCACCTGCCGCCCACCTTGCACTGGCTCGCGGATCGACGGCATTCGAACGTCACTCGGCGCGGTTCTACGACGGCGCGCGGAACAGGGAATATCAGCGTGAGGCTGTATCTTTCTTCTTTTCGGTTGGGCAACCAGCCGCAACATTTGCGCCGAATGGCCAAGGCGTCGACTCGAGCGTTGGTCGTCGTCAACGCGTGCGACCTTTTTTTTCGGAGGCGGACCGCGCACCGCGCGTTCACCAGGAGGTAGCCGCGCTACGCGGCCTCGGCTTCGAGCCCGACGAGCTCGATTTGCGCGAATACTTGCAGCCCGGAGCGCGCGCTGCTCTCACGGAACGCCTGCGAGGAGTCGGGCTAATTTGGGTTCGCGGAGGCAACCCGTTCGTGTTGTTGCGCGCCATGAATCGAAGCGGCTTCACCAAACTACTGCGCGATGGGCTACGAGCCGACGCCTTCGTCTACGGTGGCTATAGCGCTGGCGTTTGCATATTGACGCCATCCCTGCGAGGCATCGAGCTCGTCGACGCCCCGCTCGATGTCCCGGCCGGCTATGATCCCGAGCCAACTCGGGAGTGCCTGGGCATCCTCGACTATTTCGTGGCACCGCACTATCGCTCACCTCATCCGGAGTCGGCTGCGATAGAGAAGGTCGTGGAGTACTTCATCGACCATCACATGCCCTTTCGCGCACTGCGTGACGGTGAGGCGATCTTGATAGATGGTGACCACGAGGAGGTTTTGCGCTGAGCTAGCGCAGGACGAGCCGGCTAGGGGGCCGCGGATGCGGAAGTCATCCGATCAGCGAGAAGGCGACTTCCGCGGCCTGACAACGTAGTTCCAATCACCGTAAAGGTCGGCCCTCTCGATGTTCAGCTCACGGAGCTCTTTCGCAGAGACCTTCTTGCCGATTGGATAGGGGCGGCGGCCTAGTCGAGCACGCACCACCAAGCCGCCGCGATTGGTGGTGTTGCTGATCAAGTTGATCACAGTCTGTTATGAGCGCAGCGGCCTGCCGCGCCAATTGACCGAGATAAACGAGTAGCTATTCGCGGGCCCTCCTGGGCGCCAGCTCCATGCAGCTCGCGCCCAGGCTTCGAGCGCTACTAGTTAGAGCAAGACTCGCAGGTCTTGTCGGTGACCGCAGGGACCATGCTCTTGTAGAATTCGAACGTCGCGACATCCAGCCGATCGGCCTTCGACTCGTTGCGAAAACAAGAGTGGCCCCATTCGTGGGCCATCAGCGCAGCATAGCTAGCCTGCCGGTTCGCGACCTGCTTGCCCGCGACGCCCGCGAAGAAGTTCGGACAGATGTGCATGGTTTGGAGGGCAGGGCTCGACCAGCCCCAGGTGGTCGACGAACAGTTGCCCTTGTTCTCGTCTTCGCAGTGAATCTTGCCATTGTCCTTGAAGCGGTTCTCGAGACAAGACTTGACGTTGAGCCCTAGTCTCTTCTCGACGTACTTCTCATACGCCGACCAATTGTCCGCGATCACGGCGCGCGCGGCGCGCGCGTCCGTCTTCTTCCCGGAGCTGCAACCTACCCAGCTCTTTTCGCCGATGCCGAACAGCGCTTGGTCTTGCTCGCCGAGCTCGTGGTCTTCTTCCGTCATGGTCGCCGGGTCTCCTGCCACCTCATTGAGGTCATCGGAGGTGACGCCATCATATCCGCTGCATCCGAGCAGCGAACCCGTCATGGTCGTGGCGAAGATCAACGTTAGTGTCTTTAGTTTCATTCGTAGTGCTCCTGGCTATCGCGGCGCCACAGCAACTGCTGTGCCAAGCAGTCAATCGGACTGCTTCGGGCTCATCTGGCAGATTCAGGCTGCAGGCGAGCGGTTGACGTGAGCGGCTCGGCTCCCTTCGCGGGTGCGCGCACAGGGCCGGGGTGTGCGCGCACCTCGCGTGGATTCTGGCGGTCGCGCTAGGCCGCATCGAAATGTCCGCCCGCGCCCTCGCCGGGACGCACCCGCTAACCTCGAGCGCGCCAGGCTCGGTACTCTTCCAATAGCTCCGTGAAGGTTTCCATGGGCGGGAAAGCCTCGAACGACCGTACTGCACCTGTCCGTGCCCACGGAAGGCGCGTCGCCGTGCACGTCTCCATGAACGGCGCGAACCACGTGTGCTCATCCAACAGCGTCGGGCGGACGTTCACGATCTGCGGATGCGTCGCGGGCCTCGTGAACACCCACGTCATGCAGTCGCCACAGAAAAAATGCTGAAGCTCGGGAGCGCGCAGGCCCCCGAGCGCGGGGCTGCCCTTCGTGACCTCTAAGGCGGAGGCAGCCACGATGGCGGTGAGCGAGAACGCGCTCGAAGACATGCGCTGACAGCCACGACAGTGACAGGCGCACTCGATGAGGGGGGCCTCGGTCACGCGGAACCGAACAGCGTCGCAACGACAGCCGCCTTCGAGCGGGAACTTCGGGAGGGACACGCTTCCACCTGATAGCACGCCGCGTTCGAGCACGAGAACGACGCGGCTGGGTCGTCCACGTACGACGTCAGGAACGAGCTCGAGGGAATGACGCAGAAGCGCGCCGCGGAGATGCTGGGCGTCGTATCGCTGGCGCGCGTCGCCTGGGCCGACGAGCTCACCGAGCGCTCGCTACACTGGGTCGCCTCGATCGCGCGGTTCGTGGTGTGCATCGTGAGCGGGCCAGCTCAAGGGCAAGCTTGTCGGCCCGCTCCAGGGCCTCGGCGCATGTCTCGGACGAAAGAGGTAGACATACCGACTAGTCTGCATGTACATACCAACTAGTCGGTATGCGCCCAAGGCCCTCCCCTTCTAAGCAGCCTGCCGGACTTCCGAATGCACCTCGACCAGCCAGCGCCGATCCATCCATCCCGGTAGAGACCGCCCGCACCCGCATCCTCAACGCGGCGCTCACGGTGTTTCGCACGCAGGGTTATGCGGCGACCACGGTAGATGACCTTTGCCGCGCCGCTGGTGCCACCAAAGGCGCGTTCTTTCACCACTTCGAGAGCAAAGAGGCGGCCGGGCTCGCGGCGGTCGCGCATTTTGCCTCTTTCACTGGTCAGTTGTTCGAAACCGCACCGTATTGGCAGGTGGAAGACCCGCGCGCGAGGCTGCTCGCCTATCTCGACTTTCGAGCGACGCTCGTGCGCGGTGAGCTGCCTGAGTTTACTTGTCTGTTCGGGATGCTGGTGCAGGAGACTTTCGCGAGCCACCCCGCCCTGCAAGCCGCATGCGGCGCCAGCATCGAGTCACACGCGCGCACGCTCGTGCCCACCATCGAGGCGGCAAAGGCCCGTCACGCGCCCGAGGCCGACTGGAGCGCCCAGAGCCTGGCGCGCCACATTCAGGCCGTGCTGCAGGGCGGCTTCGTGCTCGCCAAGGCCTTCAGCGATCCCGCCGCTGCGCTCGACGCCATCGCGCACCTCGAGCGCTATGTCGAAGCTCTATTGCCCACTCGCCGACGAAGAGGATCTGCATGACCATCAAGACCCATTCCCTACCCAAGAACATCATCTGCCTTTGGTTCGACGGCGAAGCCGAAGCCGCCGCTCGCTTCTACGCAGAGACCTTCCCTGACTCGTCCGTCGACGGCGTCTATCGGGCGCCCACCGACTTCCCCGGAGGGAAGGCGGGCCAGGTGCTGACAGTACGTTTCACCGTGGTCGGCATACCCTGCGTCGGTCTCAACGGCGGGCCGACCTTCCCGCAAACGGAGGCGTTCTCATTCCAGATCGCCACCGACACGCAAGAAGAGACCGACCGCTACTGGAACGCCATCGTCGGAAACGGTGGCCGAGCGAGCGCGTGCGGCTGGTGCAAGGATCGCTGGGGTCTAAACTGGCAGATCACCCCCCGCACCTTGACGGAGGCCATGACGGCTGGAGGGGACGAAGGCCGCCGCGCCTTCGAGGCGATGATGACGATGGGCAAAATCGACGTCGCCGCCATCGACGCTGCGCGAAGGGGCTAGTCGGCTGCGCGACGCCGTCGTGACCGCAGAGCACGCCGAGGAACGCGGAGGAGGCTCGTCTCCTCCGCGACGGCGGTGACGCTGCCCACGGCGAGACTGAAGCCAGCCGCCCTCGGCGAGGAACGGACGTCAACGAGAGCGTGCGAGCGTCCCTCGAGCTCGCCGACCCGAAGCCCGCGGGTAGCGGCCCTATGGCCTGATCGCCCGTAGTGCCAGCCCGGCACTGAATTCCCCAGTCAGCACGGCCCCGCACTTCAATCCAAGCCCAGCAACGACTAACCTAGGGCCCGTGGCGTTGGGTGTTGACGCGGTGGTCGTGAGGACCCCGTTCGAGGACTTCACGGTGCGGGTGGAGCGCGGGCGAGGGCGACCCGAGGGCGAGCAGCTCGAGCTCGCGCGGTGGGCCGCCAGTCAATTCCGCTTCGGGTTCGAGATGGGGGATCCCGCAGTCGTTCGGGCGGCGCGCGAGCTCATGCGGCTCCTCGACGGTGGCAGTTTCGGCTTCGGCTTCGACCCCTCGGTCCCTTCGGATCCGCTCTCGCCGCCCGGCAGCTCGTTCGGCGGCGTCGCGCGCCGCATCGAGGGCGAGCTCGTCGCGGGGAGACTCGTCGTCGAGCGCGAGCGCGTCGCGTCGTTGACCGAGAGACGCGACCTCTTCGAGCCCGAGCTCCCACCGCTGCCGCCACCGCGCCGCGAGTCCCCCACCCGCACCTTCGAAGTTCGTCTCGTCGACGAAGTCGGCAAATCCATCTCCGGCATCGACGCGGAGTTCACCGCCGATGGTGCGCAAACGCGACCGACGAATGCGGCCGGCCTGGCGCTCCTGGAAGGCGTCCAGTCAGCGAGCGCGACTATGGCGATCCTCGATCCGGACGCGCTCTCCCAAGTGCTCGATCCACGCTGGCAGACCTTCCGACCCGGCAAGCCACCCAAGGAGTCCAACACGACGGAGGTCGTGTTCCGAGGGGGTGAGCTCGGGCCTTTCGCTCTAAAAGCCGAGCTTCCCAACACCGTCGTCATCAAGCCGCCGCTCGGCAAGCTCTTCGTCGAGCTTTGGGACAAGACGGGGCGCGTGCGGCACGCGAACCGAACCTATCGAATCACGGGACCTCAGTCGTTCGAGGGTACGACGGACGATCAAGGGCGCCTGCTCCACGAACAGGTCTTTCCGGGTGACTATCAGCTCTCGCTCGGCCTCGACTTCTTCGAGCCCAGCGACCCCGATCGCGCGATGGATATCGTGGAGAGCCCTCTGGTGGTGCTCGAACCGGGCACGGGCGAGCCCCAGGTGCGTCGCCTCGGCGCCGTGCCGCGTTCGTGCTGGCGAGGCTGCAGCTCTTCTTCAACACGAACAAGGCTTTCTTGCTGCCCACGGCACTGCCGAGCGTGCGTCTGCTACGCAAGCTCTACTTCGACAATGCGCCGTGCAAGCTCTTGGTCGTGGGGCACGCCGACACGCGCGGAAGCACCGACTTCAACGAGAAGCTCTCCCTCGAGCGCGCGCGAGCCACGGTCGCCTACCTGAAGGACGACGTCGACGCCTGGCTCGCCTTCTACGGCGAAGGCGTCGACGCCAAGCGTCGCTGGGGCAAGACCGAAGACCACCTGATGATCATCGCGATGCCCGATTTTCGGCACAAGCCGAAGGGCGAAGAAGCGGTGCGCTGGTACCAACGGACGCGTGGCCTCGAGATCGACGGGGACGCGGGCAAGAACACGCGCCGCGCGTTGGTCGAGGAGTACCTGTCGCTCGATGGGGCATCGCTCGACGACTTGACGGGAGCAGTCGAGGCGACGGCGCACGGCTGCGGCGAGGCCTTTCCGCTCGATGAGGCCGGCGAGAACGTCGATGCAGGTGCGGCCAATGAGCAGCGCGACCCGAGCGACCGGCGCGTGGAGCTCTACTTCTTCGACGCCGAGTTCGGCATCACGCCGCCTCCGCCTGGCGACACCTCGAAGCCGGGAAGCCCCGAATACCCGCTGTGGCGCAAGCGCGTAGTCGAAACGATCGAGCTTGTCGCTGACCAAGTCGGCCCGAAGGTGCAGTTCATCGAGCTCGACGACAGCCTGCTACGCACGAACAGCGCTGTCATCCTTCCCGAAGGCGAAGCTCCCGGCGACGCCTCGGAAGACCATCAGAGCCTGACCAGCGTGAGTGGCTTCGCCCTGGTGCTGCGGCTCAACGAGGAGCGTCCCGGCAAGCAGCTCTTCATCGCGGGTCACGCGGACACGACAGCCACCGAGAAGTTCAACCAGAAGCTGAGCCAGGAACGCGCCGAGTGCGCGCTCGCGCTGCTCACGGGTGATCGCGCGGCGTTCCAAGCACTGTGTGACGCGCGCCACACCGTCGCTGACTACAAACAGATCCTGGCTTGGGTGCCGCGCGCCTTCCCCGACTTCAGCTTTCCCTGTGACCCCGGCAAGATCGATGACAACATCGGCACGGCAGCGGGGCCGGTGCGTCGCTTTCAAGAAGCGTACAACGAAAATCGCGTGGACATGGGCATCGCACGAGGCCCCATCGCGGTCGATGGCTCGGTGGGCAAACAAACTTGGGGAGCGTTCTTCGACCTGTACGAGCTGGCGTTGGCCGAAGAGCTAGGCGAGGACGCAGCCGGCGTTGCCGAGCTCAGAAAGCTGTTGGTGTTCGCCGACGACGACCGCAAGGCGCTCGGCTTCGGTGAGCATTTTCCGGTCGAAGAGCTGGGGGTCGACGACTTCCGCAGTCAGACCAACCGTCGCGTCGAGCTGCTGCTGCTCGATCCCGACGAGATACCGGATCTGGCTCACGCCCAGGACGACCCGGAGACGAGCGAGCTCTACTTGCCCGGCACCTACGAGCGCTCCCCCCTGCCGCTACGCCCGGGCGGTGCCAAGCCGCACCTGACGCTCACGCTCGGCTTGTACCGCCCGAACGGGGTGCGCTCGGGCGTCCTCTACGAGCTTCGCAACGACGCCGGAACTTACCAGCGCCGCCTATCCGAAGAGGATGCGGCGGGCGAGCAAGACGAGACCCTCTTGCTCGACTTCTCGGAGATTCCGATGGACTCGCCGCTCACCCTCGAACAAATCATCGACGGCACGGCGATCGTGCTGGCATCACGGTTCCCGCCGGAGGCGCTGCTGGCGGGAGCCACCCCTCCCAAGACCCGCGTCACCACCATCGGGCCTTCCAAGAGCGAAGAGTCGTTGACCTTCCTCGGCTACGACGTCGAAGGAGCGCTCGTCTAAAATGGCCGGACCGCGCGCCGTACGGGTCGACCTCAGCCGACCCACTGTTTTCCGGCCCTACACGTCGCTCCGCACCAACTCGCAGAGCACGAAGACGCCGGACTTCGAGTTTTTGATACCGCGCACGGCAAGCGACGAGATCGTGCTCTCGGAGGCGAAGTGGCCCACGCAGCGCTTCGTCTACGTGTTCATGGACCCGCGGTTCCTTACGATCTTCATGGCGGTCCGGATGGAGGTCGGCAGCGGCCCCAACGGCTTGTACATGGTGATTCGCGTCGAGGCCGACGGCACACAGGCGGCTTGCTTCGGCAGCGAATACAAGCAAGCCATGATATCCGGCAGCCCGCCGCCGTTCAGCGCCCAGACGACCATCGAAAGCTTCGAGCTCGAGCCAGATATTCGCGGGGTCGCCGAGTCTTACACCATCGCCGCTCCGATCCTGCTCCCGCTAACCGCGATCGCGGCGCTCGAGGCGCAGCGCCCTGCCACGGTCCCCAAGCTGGGCACCGGCGTCGCGCTGGGGGTGAAAAACGGCACCAGCGCGCCGAACCAGAGGTCGCCCTGGGTCGTACCCGTCGTCGATCCGCTGTTTCTCGCGGACGACTTGACCCGCAAGTACTACGAGGCCGCGGACAACTTCCTGGCTTCGGCGCAAGAGATCGATCGCCCTCCCGCGCGCAGCGATGCGGACCGCAAGGCGCGCCGTGAGGGCGACTTGGCGCGGCTGCGGAAGGCCATCGCCGACAACCTGGTCGCGCTGAAGCGCGCCGCGCCGACGCAGGGGGGCCTCTTCTTTCAGACTCTCCGCGTTGGTTTCCCCGAGCAAGAGGTCGAGCAGTACCAGGCCTTCGTCTCGAGGCTCGTCGAGCTCCGAGAAATAGCCGCGTTCGAGCTCATCGCCTGGCTCGAGAGCGCTCTATTCACGTCGGCGGATGACTGGTGGGACCGCAATCAGGGTCAGCCCGACGCCAGCTACGACAACTACGTCTTCGCCGTCGCGAATGCGCTCGCGCGGCTTTCAGAAGCGGACCACGGCGTGCAGTACCTGATGGATCTGCGGCGGCGGATCGATCAGGGAAGCTCGCCGGCGCCGTCGGGCGTCCTGAACGTCATCAACGAGTTCATCTTTCGTACGACGCGGAGCTCCGCGGAGCAAAGGACGATCGCCGAAAAGGCCTCCGCGGCGGTGTTCCAAACCTGGGCCGGCTTCGTCGCCATGGCCACCGCAGTTCGCCAGCGCGTGGTCAGCGGCCCCAATCCGACCACCTCGCTCGTCCAGGACCTCCGATCCTTCGCGGATAGCCTGGCGTTCACGTTTCAGACCCGAGTGTTGGATCTCGATGTGACACCGCTGCAACTCGAAGCTCCGGTGGCGAACATGAAGACGACGGTCGTATCGGTGCCGATGCCCGAGTTTCGGGTCGGAGCCGTTCGGCGACTGATCAGGGCCACCAAGTTGACGGCCGACCACCTGAACCGCGTCGCAGCCGTGCTCAACCTCGGCGTCGCCTATGCCGCCCTGCGCGCCGCGCTGGACGAGGGGGGCGACGCTCGAGCCCGCGCCATGGGCATGGCCGATCTGGCTGGCGCTTCTTTCGGGTTCGTCGACCAAGTTCAAGGAGCACCCTTGCTGGAAAACGTCCGCGCTCGGATGGCTGGCAAGCTCAACGTGGGCGGAGCACTCGCCGGCAACCGTCTCTCCAGCACGCTGGGGTTGCTGGGTGCCGTTGCCTCATTGACCAGCGCGTCACTGAGCACGGCCGACGCCTTCGACCGGGGAGACTGGGACAAGGCTGTCGCCCACATGACGGAAGGCTTCGGCGCCGTGCTGGTCGCCACCGGCTCGGCCGTGATCTTGGTCTCCGGCACCACCGGCCCGTTCGCGCTGTGGACCATCGGCATTGGCACCGCCGTCAGCGCCGCTGGTTTCATCTGGTCGGTCTTCGCAGCGGACACGGAGCTCGAGCAGATGCTCAAGTTCTGCGTGTTCGGGCGGGACCACAAGTCGCGCGCGCTCAGCCCGGGGTGGAGCCAGTGCCGCCGAAGTTTCGACGAATGGGACGGCGACTCGCCGCGCGGCCTGATCCGACAGCTCAAGGCGTTTCAGCAAATCTTCTACTCCTTCGAGGTATCGGGCGCGAACGCAGTCCTGCCAGGCCCGCTCGCGTCGGACGGCATCGTCCGCATCACGCCGGCGAGCTTACGCCTGGCCTGCTCTTTCGAGCTCGTCTACACCGCCGTCTACGTCCTGCCCGGAGGCGCACTACCCTCCGTCACCTTGAACGGCAAAGCCACCGTCCTAATCCCCAAGAGTCCGACCGGAGCCCCCGTCCTGGTCGACGACAGGAACAACTACCAGACGGTCGGCGCCATCCGTGTGCACCGGGACGGTGGAAGAGACGCGCTCGACGTTCGGCTGAGACTTCGCACGCCGCTCGTACAACCTCGAACCAACGTACCCTTCGAGCTCGAATCGCTCACGTGCCTCGTGCAGCTCAAAGTCCCCGACGTGAAGGTCGACGACATCGGCCAGAGCGACGGCACCTTGGTGGTGCCGACGACCGTAGATGGGCCGAAGGCCGTTCCAGCCGTTATCGTTCGAAGGGGGCGAGCGGAGGTCGACGGAAGAGCCTCGGTCAAGATTTGAAGCTAGTTTCGTATACCAAGTCGTTTGGCGATGCGGTCACGGCAGCTCTCTCTCTCAGCAATCGTGTCTGGGCCGAGGTGGAGATGGTAGCCGAAGTGAGGGCACACGACATCGTCTAGAGGGAGGGCCTTGCATGTGGCTAGACGTGAACCGTACTCCGCGTCCTGGCTTGAGAAGCCCACGAACGCCAGGGTTCCTGCGCACAGTCCTTCCCCTTTGTTCGCTCGGTCAAGCTTCTCCAGCGCGTCACAGAGCTCGGCATTGAGGCGACAGTATCCAGCCAACCTCTCGGCGTCATTGCTTAGCTGAAAGCTCTCTCGCGTCTTGATCCCTAACTTTTGCTCGATGACCTGGCTCAGGTGCATGCGCCCGAAGGGTTTGCCGTTGTACTCCGATTCGTCGTACATCATCCGGATGTACAGCAGCGTCAGGTTGCCGCGGCAGCTCGCCTGCTGCGAGTAGTAACCGTAGACGTAGTCGCTCTGAATGTACTTGAAGAGCTTGTCCTGGTTCTCGGGGCCTGTCTCCAGCACGTACACCGCCCCCGTCACATACGCTGGCACCAGGTGCCCGAAGCGCACCCAAACGTCCGGCTCCTTCGAGTCTATCGCTTCGCACACCGTCGCTTCGCTCACGCCCTCCGGAAATGCCCTCGACGAAATAGGCTTGAGCTGGGGCAGCGATGAGCCCGTTGCAGATGAAGGTGAAGCTGGCGGCGACGCAGGCGCTGCACTCTGCGGCGTCGAGGCCGAGCTCGCGGCATGGGTAGACCTCGACGGCTCGGCCGGACCGCTACTGACGTTGCTACCTCGGCACCCGTCCAGAAGCGCCAAGCAGCCTACGATCCAAAGCCAACGACCCGTTCGCATGACCGTACGGAGCCTACCAGACCCTGCCGACCTTCGGCAGACCGCGGTCATGCCCCAGTGGAAGCCCCTCGTCACACTCGGGCGGCGCGCTCCGTGTCCACCGAGGCGTTGTAAGAGACGCGCTCGACGTTCGGCTGAGACTTCGCACGCCGCTCGTGCTACCTCGAACCAATGTACCCTTCGAGCTCGAATCGCTCACTTGCCTCGTGCAGCTGAAGGTCCCCGATGTGAAGGTCGACGACATCGGGCGGAGCGACGGCACCTTGGTCGTGCCGGCAGCGGCGGATGGGCCGAAGGCGTTGACAGCAAAGCCGGTGGCCAGACGCTCGGTGGACGTTCAACCCGCCCTGTCGGTCAAAGCCTAGCGCTCGGGACATAGGACCGCCGCAACAGCGGCCGAACAACGAGCGCTATCCATACTGCTGAAAGCGAACTTGAGGCACGAGAAATGGCGCGTTGGAAGGCCCTTGCAAGCCTTCAGCAAGCCGGGGCGTTCACGACTCAACCGAGCGCATTCCGAAACTGCGAACGTGCAAAGGCCATCTTGTTCGTTTCCGCGGTCGACCTTGAGAAGTCGGTCACAAAGGTCCGAATCAGCAGCGCAGTATTCCGCCAACCTTTGCTGATCATTCGTGAGTTGAAAGCTCTCTCGCGTCTTGATCCTAAGCTTTCGCTCGATGGCCTGGCTCAGGTGCACGCGCCCGAACGGCTTGCCGTTGTACTCCGACTCCTCGAACATCATCCGGATGTACAGCAGCGTCAGGTTACCGCGGCAGCTCGCCTGCTGGGAGTAGTAGCCGTAGACGTAGTCGCTTTGGATGTACTTGAAGAGCTTGTCCTTGGTGTCCGGGCCCGTCTCCAGCACGTACACCGCCCCCGTCACGTACGCCGGCACCAGGTGCCCGAAGCGCACCCAAACGTCCTGCTCCTTCGAGTCTATCGCTTCGCACACCGTCGCTTCGCTCACGCCCTCCGGAAATGCCTTCGACGAAATAGGCTTGAGCTTGGGCAGCGATGAGCCCGTTGCAGATGAAGGCGAAGCTGGCGGCGACCCAGGCGCTGCACTCTGCGGCGTCGAGACCGAGCTCGCGGCATGGGCAGACCTCGACGGCTCGGCCGGACCGCTACTGACGTTGCTACTCCGGCACCCGGCCAGGAGGGCCAGACAGGCGAGCCTAGCTGGGAGACCGGTGGGCTGCATAGCGCTGTATCCGTCCGGTCACGGCCGTTCTTGACTTACGGCGGGCGAGCGGCCCAGTTTTGCGGCAAAAGTTCGTCGATCCGATCAGCCGAGGTCGAGTCCAGCCGCATCAGCACATCGGTCAGGTACGCGA